>JAGXLR010000079.1 GCA_018334555.1 Desulfobacterales bacterium | reverse complement strand
AACCGGATCCCGCGTTAAAGAGACCCTGAGCGTATCCCCGATGCCGTCGGCCAAAATCATGCCGATGCCCATAGCGGATTTGACGATGCCGGTATATAGGCCGCCCGCCTCGGTAATACCCACATGAAGCGGAAAGTCTGTTTTTTCGGATAACTGGCGGTAGGCGGAAATCGTTTGGGGCACATCCGTGGATTTGATGGCCAGCTTTATCTGATCGAAATTGAATTCTTGCATCAACTCAATGTGGCGCAATGAACTTTCGACCAACGCTTCGGCGGATGCCGCCCCGTGTCGGGAAAAGATGTCTTTTTCAAGCGAGCCGGCGTTTACCCCGATCCGAATGGGAATGGCGTTATCCCTGGCCGAGGCCACTACCGCCTTTATTTTCTCCCGGCCGCCGATATTACCGGGATTGATTCGCAGGCCGTCGGCCCCGGCTTGAGCCGCAGCAATGGCCAGTCGGTAGTCAAAATGGATATCCGCGATCAAAGGGATATGAATGCCTTGTTTAATACCGGCTATCGCTTCAACCGCCTCTTTATCCGGAACGGCCACCCGGATAATTTCACATCCCGCCTGTTCGAGTCGGTGGATCTGCTCGACGGTCGCCTCAATATTGCGGGTGTCGGTGTTGGTCATGGATTGAACCGCGATCGGGGCATTACCCCCGATGGGAACATCTCCGACATAAATTTGCCGGGTCGAGCGCCGGTTGATTGCAAAAGCCATATAGCGCACCAAAAATCAATTTCGAAATGGCAAAGTAAAAGTTCCACGAAGCGCGCGCACCTGCCTCGCATGCAGCATATGGGCTCGTCCATGGAACGCCGGGGGCAGAAGCGCGGCACGGATATTGACCTGCCGATAAAGCTACCCTATTTAATTAACAAAGCCGTGCCAGTTATTCAAGGAATCCTTGCCGTTGATTTTTTTACCTAAACTCAGCGTTTCAAATCTTTAAACTTTTTGTTTTTTCTATTATTTTAAAGGACTTCAATCAATTCTAGCTTTAAAAATTTGAAACCCTCCGGGATTTCCAATTTTGCCGCATCTGCTTTGTCAGCGGATGTCTCGCATAGTCCGCTATAGCTCAACATCCGCTTCCTTGTATCTGCAGCAAACTTGAAAATCGCTCAATTTAGGTTTTACCTAAACTGAGCGTTTCAACTTTTTGAAGATTTAATTTTTATGTTATTTGTAGGAGCGGGTATTATTTTCTAACGGCCTTTGATAAGGAGATAAAAAATGACAGAAAAGATGGGGTCCGACAGTGTCGGGGCGGAGGCGGAGACTATACATAGGGCTTTAAAAAACGCTGCTTCAGATGGCTGCCTGTCGTGTCCAGCGGCATTCGAAGTGGCTGAATCGTTGAATATATCCCCCGCGGCTATCGGTGGTTACGCCGATAAAATGGGGCTGCATTTGACGGGATGTCAGCTCGGGCTGTTTGGCCACGAGCCGCACAAAAAGCGTGTGAAACCATTGGATTCAGTGGATAGCCCCCTGGCAGCCGCCATCCGGGAAGGACTTGATAACAACCGGCTGCCGTGTAAAACGGCGTGGGAGATTGCCGATCGCTTTAATCTCCCCCGCATCACCGTCAGCGCCGCTTGCGAAACGCTCGGCATAAAGATTAAGAACTGTCAGATCGGCGCATTCTGATTCGGGTTCGTATTACCCCATCTGAAGGAAGGGGTTCATCTTTTTTTCCTGGCCGATGGTTGTGGTGGGGCCATGGCCGGTATATACCGTGACATCATCGCCCAGCGGTAAAAGCTTGTTTTTGATGCTGCCAATCAGCGTGTTGAAGTCGCCGCCTTCAAAGTCGGTCCTCCCGATGGAACCGGCAAACAGGGTGTCCCCCACAAAGACCAGGCCGTCGGAATGGAAACAAACCCCGCCCGGTGAATGCCCCGGCGTATGAAGCACATTGAATTTGAGATCACCGAAAGTGACCGTATCGCCTTCATCGATTGTCCGGTCCGGTGGCGGCGAACTCTCCGCGGAAAGGCCGAATGATGCCGCCGCCTGCGGCAGATTATCCAGCATGAAGGCATCCTGTTCATGGATCAGGATCTCGGCGCCGGTGGCATCCTTCATTTTTCGGTTGCCGCCGACATGATCGAAATGCCCATGGGTATTCAATATATATTTGACCGTTAGCTTGGATTCAGCCAGCGCCATCAGAATTTTATCCGTATCATCGCCGGGGTCGATGACAGCCGCCTGTTTTGTGTTCTCACAGCCGACAATATAGCAGTTGGCCATTACGGGGCCAACGGCAAGCGTTTTGATGATCAAAGCCGCCTCCTTTATTCTTTATTCTTTATTCTTTATTCTTTTTTGCCTGCTCGGCGATTTCCACTATGCTGGAGAGCTTGTCTTTCGGCTGGGCCGCGGCCTTCTTAGCCAGTTGCTCGAATACTTCAGCCGGCAGATGGGACTTGAGGTAGGATGCCACATCAAAATATTCCCACCAGCAGTCAAATATCTTCCAGCAGGGGTTATCATCTTCGCCGCTGATCAAGCAGTAGCGAAACGATATCTTGCTCCCCAGGCGGGGGCATCGCCGTTCCAGCTTGTCAATATCCTTGTCGTCCATTTTGCTGCTCTGTATCTTTATTTTAAATGCTGTCTGCCCTCCGTTCATTTCGAGCGGCAGCGAGAAATCTTCTATAACAGGCGTTAATTTGAATAGTAGGCTTTTCCGTCACTGTTGTTTTTCAGAATGCCCCTATCGGTGATCTTCCTCAGACGCTGTCGCCGCCTCACTTGTGTTTCAAATGCTGCGGTTTTGGAAAGTCAGCATAGACCTTTTCGCATTCGGCGACTTCTTCCATTGAGAGCACGATATCCTTGATCTGCCCGGTAAGATAGCTGTCATAGGCGGTCAGATCCAGCAGGCCATGGCCGCTCCAGTTAAACAGGATCACTTTTTCTTTGCCTTCTTCTTTGGCTTTTAGAGCCTCATCGATGACCGTCGCCAGGGCATGGTTGGTTTCCGGCGCCGGGATAATCCCTTCAGTCTGGGCAAGCAGGACGCCCGCTTTGAAAACCTGATTTTGTTTGACGGCTTTGGGCTCAAGCAGACCTTCATCAACCAGCTGACTGACCAAGGGGGCCATGCCGTGGTAGCGCAGACCGCCGGAATGAAAGGCGGGGGGAACAAAAGCATGGCCCAGGCTGTGCATGGGAAGAAGCGGGGTGTAGCGCGCCGTATCCCCATGGTCATAGACAAACGGGGCTTTGGTAAGCGTCGGGCAGCCGGCCGGTTCGACGGGGTAGATCTCGATCTGTTTGCCGTGGATTTTGTCTTGGACAAAGGGGAAGGCGAGACCGGCAAAGTTGCTGCCACCGCCGGCACAGCCGATAATAATGTCCGGGTAGTCCCCGGCAAGCGCCATCTGTTTTTTGGCCTCGAGCCCGATGATCGTCTGATGCAAAAGGACATGGTTTAAGACGCTGCCTAAAGAATAACGGGTACTACCGGTTTCATCGGCTACCGCCTCTTCTATTGCCTCGCTGATAGCCATCCCCAGGCTGCCCGGCGTATCCGGGTCCTTCTCCAGCGCAGCGCGCCCGGCTTTGGTCTCATTGCTGGGACTGGGGATACAGTTACCGCCCCATGTCGACATCATGAATTTACGATAGGGCTTCTGATCAAAGCTGACCCGTACCATGTATACTTTACATTCCACACCGTATTGGGCGCAGGCAAAGGACAGGGCGCTTCCCCATTGACCGGCGCCGGTTTCCGTGGTTATCCGTTTGATGCCAAAGGCCTTGTTGTAATAGGCCTGCGCCACGGCGGTGTTGGGCTTGTGGCTGCCAGGCGGGCTGACGCTTTCGTTTTTGTAGTAGATTCTTGCTGGTGTATCCAGCGCTTTTTCCAGGGCTATGGCTCTTACCAGCGGGGCCGGTCGCCATATATTCAAAACGCTTAAAACATCATCCGGGATATCGATCCATCGTTCGGTGCTGGCTTCCTGTTCGATCAGGTTCATCGGGAAGACGGGGGCCAGTTGGTCCGGCGATACGGGATGGCCGTCCGGTCCGAGCGTCGGATTGAGGTTGACATCGGCAAGGATGTTGTACCACTGCCGCGGAATCTCATCTTCCCGAAGTATGTACTTGCGTAATTCCATAACTGGCTCCTTTACTTAAGGCTTTTTCTTTTTATACGGATTGATCATGATTATTGTGAATGTCAGGTTACGAATCAGTCACCGCCGCGGGTGATGAGTCGTGGCCGTGGTGTTGCCGAACCGCATCCAAAACGCCGTTGACAAACGGACCGGTTTCTTCAGTCCCAAATTTTTTGCTGATTTCGATGGCCTCATTGATCGAGACCTTTTCCGGAATATTCTCGCAATAGATGATTTCAAAACTCGCCAGGCGGAGGATATTCCGGTCGACGCCGCTCATCCGATAGATTTTCCAGTTACTCGAATACCTTTCAATGATTTTGTCCAATTCGGCCCGGTTGTCGATGACCCCTTTGACAAGGCGGCGGCAGAATTGAGAAGGCGCCTGCTTCGGGCTCAACAGCTTGGCAAGGGCCTCGAACAGCTCATCGCTTTCATCTGCCAGCATATCCATGCAAAACAGAATCTGCAGGGCCGACTCTCTTGATTTATGGCGGGTGCTCATGAACGTTTTTATTTAAACGATCCTTCCATGGAATCGATTAAATTGGTCATTTCAATGGCTGCGACGGCGGCACTCCACCCTTTGTTTCCGGCTTTGGTACCGGCCCGCTCAATTGCCTGTTCAATCGTATCCGCCGTTATGATGCCGAAAATAACCGGTACGCCGGTCTCCAGGCTGACAGCCGCAATCCCCTTCGAAACTTCGGCGCTGACATAGTCAAAGTGTGGGGTCGCCCCGCGGATAACAGCGCCAAGACAAAGGACGGCATCATGCTTCCGGGCCTGGGCGACTTTTTTGGCGATCAGCGGAATCTCAAAGGATCCGGGGACCTTCAGGATATCGATCGCCGAATCTGAAACCCCGCTTCTTTGAAGGGCGTCGATGGCCCCGCTCGAGAGTTTGTCCGAAATAAAATCATTAAAACGGCTGACGATCAGCGCAAACCGTTTTCCTTCGGCAACCAGTTTTCCTTCAATGATGTTGGGCATGGCCTAATCCTTCATTAATTAACAATCTCGTAAAAAGTCGAATTTAGGATGGCAAAGTAAAAAGTTCAAGATCAAGGCGCGCAAAATCCCGAGGAATGCAGCGTGCTTAGCTGTACGCAAAATTCCGAGGGATGCAGCGCAACACAGATATTGGACTTTTTACGAAGCCATCATTAATTAACTAATTACAGCACTATCAGGACGTTTAAGGGGTCGTATCGATATTTAAGTAATGCCCCATTTTCAACCGTTTGCATTCGAGATAGCACCGATTGTATTCGTTCGGTGCAATCTGAATCGGAACCTGTTCCACGACGCTTAAGCCGTATCCCTCAAGTCCGACAATTTTTTTCGGGTTATTGGTAATCAGGCGCATCTTGCGGACGCCGAGATCGGCCAGGACCTGGGCGCCGATGCCGTAATCGCGGAGATCGGCTTTAAAGCCCAGTTGTTCATTGGCTTCAACGGTATCGTATCCCTGATCCTGTAATACATAGGCCTTAAGCTTGTTGACCAAGCCAATCCCGCGGCCCTCCTGACGAACATACAAAAGGATGCCGGAGCCTTCTTCATCCATCATCTTCATGGATCTATTGAGCTGCTCGCCGCAGTCGCAGCGCAGGGAGCTGAAAATGTCACCGGTGAGACATTCCGAATGGACGCGGACGAGGGTGGGCTGTTGCGGATCGATTTCGCCCTTGATAAGCGCAATGTGCTGAAGGTCCTCCATATCATTTTCATATACGATGACTCTGAATGTCCCGGCATGGGCCGTGGGAACAGTGGCTTCAACCACTTTGTGGACGAAAGATTCGGTCCGCATCCGGTATTCGATCAGCGCTTCAATGGTGCAGATGCCGATTCCGTGCGTTTCGCTGAATTCTTCAAGCGAAGGCATCCGGGCCATAGTGCCGTCCTCATCCATGATTTCACAAATCACCGCCGCCGGTTTTAATCCGGCAAGGCGCGCCAGGTCCACCGATCCTTCGGTCTGGCCGGTGCGGACGATAACGCCGCCGCGACGGGCCCGCAGCGGAAACACATGGCCGGGACGGACCAAATCCTCCGGTTTGGCATCGTCAGCAATGGCTGTCTGGACTGTGGTGGCGCGATCGGCGGCGGAAATGCCGGTCGTCACCCCGTGACGGGCTTCTATGGATACCGTAAACCCGGTCTGGAATCTGGAAGTGTTGTTGTTTACCATCATCGGCAGGTTTAATGTCTCTACCTGCTCCGGCGTCATTGCCAGACAGATCAGCCCCCGGCCATATTTGGCCATGAAGTTGATGGCCTCCGGTGTTACCGCCTCTGCGGCCATGGTCAGGTCGCCTTCGTTTTCCCGGTCCTCATCATCGACCAGGATTACCATTTTGCCATCCCTGATATCCTTGATGGCTTCTTCAATGCTTAATTGTGCCATTTCTGTTTATCTCCTGTATTTGCCAACCGGTTTTCAAGGGTCCAGGGGTCAGGCGCGCCGCCCCTCAATCCTAAAAAACCGGTAAAACGGTGTCGTGTCAGCTAGATAAACCCGGTTTTATGGAGCAATCCCATATCCACTCCGGTTTCCGGCTTATCATCGCTGGCGTTTTTTTCTTCCTCTTTGATAAATTTTTCCACATATTTACCAATCATGTCGGTCTCGATATTAACCGCGTCCCCCGTATGTTTCGTCTCGATCGTCGTGGAAGCCGCCGTATGGGGGATAATAGCTACCTCAAAGCCCTGACTATCCAGCGTATTAATGGTCAGGCTGACGCCGTCAACCGCCACCGACCCCTTGGCGATCATGTACCGATTGAGTTCCGGCGCAACAAAGATGCCGACCCGTAATGCGTTTGCCTCGGTTTTTTTAAAGGCAATCCGTCCAGTGCCGTCAATGTGGCCGGATACCAGGTGCCCGTCCAGCCGGTCGGACAGACGCAGGGCCCGCTCGATGTTAACCCGCGTACCCGGCGTAATCGTTTGCAGGGTCGTTCGAGCCAAAGTTTCCGGCGATACGTCGGCCGCAAACCGGGTGCCGGCAACCATGACGGCGGTCAGACACGCGCCGTCTATGGCAATACTGTCCCCCATCCGGCTGTCTTCCAATACAAAATCGGCATTTATGGAAAGCCGCCTGCCTTCGCCGGAGGATGTCACCGCCGTGACGGTGCCCAGGCCTTCGATTATCCCGGTAAACATGATTTGATCCTGCAACTATTCAGTCGTTCTCCGGGGAGGCATACCCGAAGTAACCGCTTATCATAACATCCCCATCAAAGCGTTTGACACGGATGTCATCAATCGGAATGCTTCCGGCCATAGTGGCCGGACCGATCCCGCTGCAGACCGGCATGCCGTCGTCACCCCCCAGAATTTTAGGCGCATAGAAAAAATAAATTTTATCCGCCACGCCGGATCTTACCGCCGATCCCATAATTCGGCTGCCCCCTTCGATCAGCAGGCTGGTAATATTTCTATGGCCCAGGATATCCATTACGGCCGAAATATCGATCCAGTCTCCCTTCAATGGGGCCTGAATCAGTTTAACGCCTTTTTTTGCCAGTCTTTCCGGTTTCTCCGGATCGGCAGACTGATTAAAAATAATAAGTATATCAGATGTCGACTCGATCTGCAACAGTTTCGCATCTTCTGGAATCGAAAGCCGGGTGTCAAGGATAATGCGATGCGGATCGACTCCTTTCCTGCCCTCCAGCCGGGTGGTCAGGCTGGGGTCATCGGCTTTTACCGTGCCTACCCCCACCATGATGCCATCTGATGCGTGGCGGAGTTCATGAACGTATTGGCGGGATGCCGATCCTGTGACCCATTTGGCGTCTCCGGTGCGCGTGGCAATCCGCCCGTCAAGTGTGGCCGCACATTTGAGGCTGACAAAAGGACGGCCGGTGCGGATGAATTTGAAAAAGGCCTCATTCTGTCTAAGGGCGGCCGCTTCGCAGACACCCATTTTGACCTCGAGCCCTTGGCTTTGCAGGTAATCCGCCCCGCCGCCGGCCACCGTCGGGTTGGGATCGGCCACGGCAATTACGACTCGCCGGATACCGGCCGAAAGTATCCGTTCGGTGCAGGGCGGCGTCCGGCCATAATGGTGGCAGGGCTCGAGCGTGACATAGATTGTGGCCCCCCGGGCCGAGGGGCCGGCATCATTTAAGGCATTGACTTCGGCGTGCGCTTCGCCGACGGCTTTGTGCCATCCTTTGCCCATGATCGTTTTATCTTTTACCACGACCGCACCGACCACCGGATTCGGGGATGTGTATCCCCGCCCGTTCTCAGCCAGCTCAAGGGCCATCTTCATGTAAGCGCGATCGTCCATAACACTTTAAAAATATAAAAGTTTCGCAATTCGAAGGGCGAAACCATTCAACCTTAAAAAAATTTTTAGGGACCTGCCACCCGGTCCACCGGAAACGGAATACATCCCGGGCTACCGGTTGTTCAGAAGCGTCTTAAGTTCCGTGGCGAAGTCGCTGACATCCTTAAAATCCCGGTAAACAGAGGCAAACCGGACATATGCCACCTTGTCGAGCTCATGGAGCTTTTGCATGACCTTTTCGCCGATGATGGAGGAGGAAATTTCTTTTTCCTCAGACTCCCTCAGATCCCGTTCCAGCTCTTCAACGAAGAATTCAATCGCGTTCATGCTGATTTCGCGTTTTTCACAGGCTTTCTTGAGCCCCGCCCGTACCTTGTCGCGGCTGAACAGCTCCCGCCGCTTGTCTTTTTTAATGATCATCAGCGGGATCTCTTCTATGTACTCATAGGTCGTAAACCGTCTTTTGCAGGAAACGCATTCCCGTCGCCGGCGAATAGCTGTACCGTCCCGGCTTAACCTGGAATCGATGACCTTGTTGTTATTCTCTCGGCAAAAAGGGCACTTCATCGCCTTCCCCCTCCCGGTTACGCCACCCATGCCGCTTGCGTGTTCAAGCTCAGCGAACTTTGATTAATTCAATTTCCGCCTCCTCGATCAGCTCTTTGGACAGCTCGTCGGCATAACCCGATCGGTAATATATTTTTTTTATTCCGGCATTGATGAGCATTTTGGTGCATATTGAGCAGGGCAGGTTCGTGCAGTAAAGGTTCGCCCCCTGAATCGGTACGCCATGATAGGCCGCCTGGATGATGGCATTTTGTTCGGCGTGAATGCCGCGGCAAAGCTCGTGGCGCTGCCCTGATGCGACCTGCATGGTCTCCCTTAGACAGCCGACTTCGGCGCAATGGCGGATACCGCTTGGCGCGCCGTTATAACCCGTGGCAAGAATCCGCTTGTCTTTGACGATGACCGCCCCTACGGCCCGTCGCAGGCAGGTAGAGCGTTTGGCCACCAGCGTCGCAATCTCCATGAAGTATTGATCCCAATCGGGCCGACCATCCGGTTGTGTCGGCATATTTATCTCCTTTTTGGCGCGCGGCGGCCTAGGGACTCCGATTAATCCATTTGGCTATTCAGGGTCCTGGAATAACGGGTATCGGGAACAAAACTCCTGAACCCGCTCTCTGGTTCTTTGGATAAGGCGGTCATCACCGGGATTTTTCAGAACGTCGACGATAAAGCCGCCGATCGTATGCATTTCATCGGTTTTCATGCCCCTTGTTGTCACGGCCGGCGTGCCGATCCGGATGCCGCTGGTAACGAACGGGCTTTGGGTCTCAAACGGGATCGTGTTTTTATTGACCGTAATGCCGGCCTGCTCCAGCACGCTTTCCGCGTCCTTGCCGGTGATCCCCAGGTTGGTCAGATCGACCAGCATCATATGGTTGTCCGTACCGTTGGAGACCGTTTCGAGTCCGTTTTCCATCAAATGGGCGGCCAGCGCCTGGGCATTTTTGACAATCTGGGCCTGATAGCGCTTGAAAGCGTCAGCCAGTGCCAATTTGAATGCGACCGCTTTGGCGGCGATGACATGCATCAAGGGCCCCCCCTGGATGCCCGGAAAAATCTCTTTGTTGAGTTTTTTGCCCAGGTCACTGCGGCCCAGTATCAGGCCGCCCCGCGGGCCCCTCAGGGTCTTGTGGGTGGTAGAGGTAATAATGTGGGCATGGGGAACCGGCGACGGATGGACACCCCCCGCAATAAGGCCTGCGATATGGGCCATATCTACCATAAAATAGGCGCCGACGGAACCGGCGATCCGGCCGAAGGCTTCAAAGTCGATGACTCGGGGATAGGCGCTGGCCCCGGCCACGATCATTTTGGGCTGATGTTTTTTGGCAAGCGCCGCAATTTCATCATAATTTAAAATACCGGTTTTTTTGTCCACCCCGTAGTGGACAAAATTAAAAAATCGTCCGGAAAAGCTCGCATGGGCGCCGTGGGTCAGATGGCCGCCGTGGGCCAGATCCATCCCCAGGATGGTGTCGCCGGGCGCCAGCAGGGCAAAATACACCGCCATATTGGCCTGGGAACCGGAATGCGGCTGCACATTGGCATATTCGGCGTTAAAAAGGGCTTTTGCGCGGTCAATCGCCAGCTCTTCGGCGGTGTCGACGTATTCGCAGCCCCCGTAATAGCGCTTTTTCGGGTAGCCTTCCGCGTATTTGTTGGTCATTACGCTGGCCTGGGCTGCCATTACCGCCGGGCCCACGATATTTTCCGAAGCAATAAGCTCCAGTGTATGCTTCTGTCGATTGTATTCCCCTTCAATTGCGTCCGCAATTTCCGGGTCAACGGATTCAATGGTATCGATATTGCGTTGGTTGTTTCGCATGTTGTCCTTTCGAGCGATTATTTTTCGAGCGCAGTTTTTGCCCGCGCATCAATATTGACAATCCGTTCCTTATGCCGACCCCCTTCAAACGATGTTTCCAGCCAGGCGCGAAGGATCTCCCGGGCCAGATCGGTCCCGACGACCCGGCCGCCCATAATAAGAATATTGGCATCATTGTGCCGGCGGGACATAATAGCGGAGAAGAGGTCGTTGCACAAGGCGGCCCGTACACCGGGGAAACGGTTGGCAATCATCGACATGCCGAGGCCGGTGCCACATATCAGGATGCCTTTTTCGTAATCCCCGGAAGCCACCTTTTGTGCCACCCGGGCGCCGAATTCCGTATAATCAACCGAGGCTTTCCCATGGGTGCCGCAATCCTCGATATCGAACGGGTCGTCTTCCAGAAAACTTTTTACCGCCTCTTTGAGTTCGAATCCCGCATGATCACAACCCACCGCGATGCGTGCCGATGATGCCATAGCCGCCTTATCCTTAAAACCGGTTAAGTTTTTTCGATGATATAGTTTATCGCATCCTTTACAGTCGCCAGCTGTTCCGCATCCTCGTCAGGGACTTCGATATCGAATTCTTCCTCCATGGTCATGATAAGTTCAACAATAGCCAGCGAATCCGCTCCCAAATCGTCGATCAGGGAGGCCTCCGACACCACTTCACTGATATCCACATCGAGTTTTTCCGCGATCAGTTTTTTGACTTTGTCTTCTATCTTCATTCAGGTATCTCCTTTAAATGTATAAACCACCGTTCACGTGAATAACCTGACCTGTAATATAGGATGCCGCCTCTGATGCCAGAAAGAGGGCCACACCGGCAATGTCTTCGGGGGTGCCGGCGCGCCCCGCAGGAATCTGGGCCACAATTTTGTCCCTGGCGCTTTGGGCTAAATCCTCAGTCATAGCCGTTTCAATAAAACCGGGGGCGATTGCATTGGCGGTGACCCCGCGGGAAGCCAACTCCCGGGCAGTTGATTTGGTCAGACCGATGAGCCCCGCCTTGGCGGCCGAATAATTGGCCTGACCGGGATTGCCCGAGACGCCGGCAATGGATGTGATATTGATGATGCGGCCGTATTTTTGCCTCATCATTTGCCGGCTGACCGATTGGATGCAGTTAAATGCCCCTTTCAGGTTGACCGCAATCACATCATCCCAATCCGCCTCTTTCATCCGTGCCAACAAACCGTCGCGGGTTAAGCCGGCATTATTGATCAATACATCTACGCGGCCGGTTGTATCCAGGATGGTTTTAAAAAAATCCGCAACCGACGCGCTGTCTGCGACATCGATCCGGTACCCCCCCGGTATCCCTCCGGCTGCTGAAATGTCTGCAGCGGTGGCCTCCCCGGCCTGCTCATGAGAATGAAAGTTAAAGAAGATATGAACGCCGGGGGCAGCAAAGGCTTTGCACAGGGCGCGGCCAATACCTCTGGATCCGCCGGTGACCACAATCGTTCGTTTCATTTCTCCGGTTACGGTCTCAGGCTCCATTGCTCAGTTAATAGCGAACAACAAAGTGATCGAATGGGTTCCATGCCTGGTCTGTCGGCCGGGCGGGCGATAGGCCCGTTCTTGTTTTCAGGGCCTGGGCCGCATATCCGGATATCTGCAGGCAAGTTCGCGTCGGGCCTCTTATTCCTCGATTTCTATAACTGTTCGGCCTTTGTATGTACCACATTCGGGGCACGCCCGGTGTGGAAGCTTGACTTCTCCGCATTGCGGGCATTTTGATAAATTCGGGGCCGCGATCTTTTGATGGGTCCGTCGCTTATCGCGTTTTGATTTCGATACCTTATGTTTTGGTACGGCCATAGTATACTCCTATATGAATTTGATATATAAATTATTGCCGGTAAACAAAAAAACCTCTATCCGGGTGGCGTCCCGCTGCCCGGCGGTTCCCCGAAAACTCGATTTTAGGTTTTAAAACTAGTATGTTAAACCGCTACGGTTGTCAAGGCAATTAAATTTTATGCCATTTATAATCCTTGAGTTCAATAGAAGTTTGTGTTAAAAAAACAAATTTTATTCCTGATGGTGGTGAAAGCTATGGATAGTCAAACAGTTACACGGTTCCCGCCGAGTCCGAGCGGATATCTGCATTTGGGTGGGGCGCGAACGGCCCTATTTAATTGGCTGTATGCCCGTCATACCGGCGGACGGTTTGTTCTGCGGGTAGAGGATACGGATGTAAGCCGTTCAACAAAGGAGTCCGTGGCGGCCATCCTCGAAGCCCTTGAGTGGCTGGGCATCGATTGGGATGAGGGCCCGTATTTCCAATCTCAGCGGTTTGATGTATATAAGGCATATATCAATCGGTTGTTGGCCTCCGGCAACGCCTATTACTGCACCTGTTCGGCGGAGAGGCTTGAAAAGGTGCGGCAGGAAGCCATGCAAAGCGGGGGTAAACCCAAATATGACGGCAATTGCCGGGAAAAAGGCCTCGAGTGGCGCGAAGGCGCTGTGGTGCGCTTTAAAGCGCCCCTTACGGGAACTACCCTTGTCAGCGACAGGATCCGGGGCCACATTGCATTTGATAATACCGAGCTCGATGATTTTATTATTCAGCGAAGCGACGGCACCCCCACATACAACCTGGCCGTGGTGGTGGATGATATTACCATGAATATCAACACGATTATCAGAGGCGACGACCATTTGAACAATACGCCCAAGCAGATTCAACTCTATGAGGCCCTTGGCTGCGAGGTGCCCTGCTTTGCCCATGTGCCCATGGTGCTGGGTCCGGACAAGACCCGGTTGAGCAAGCGGCACGGCGCCATGTCGGTTACGGCCTATCGGGATATGGGCTATCACCCGGAGGCCATGGTGAATTATCTGGTCCGGCTTGGATGGTCGCACGGCGACCAGGAATTCTTTACCCGCGATGAACTCGTCGAAAAGTTCAACCTCGAGCATGTCGGCCGGTCTGCCGGGGTTTTTGACCAGGAAAAACTCTTGGCTTTAAATGCCGAGCATATACGGGCGGCCTCCAACGAAGCCCTGGCCGAGCGCCTGATCCCCTTTTTGTCGGAAAAAGGCATCGAAGCCGCACCGGGCGACTATCTCTACGACGTGATCGAAACCATAAAAAACCGCAGCAAAACCTTCGTTGAGATGGCGGAGGCGGCGGCATTCTATTTTGTCGAGCATGTCACCTACGAGGAAAAAGCGGCCAGCAAATTCCTGAAGCCGGCCATATTGGCTCCTTTAAAAGAGATTACCGAAGCGCTGGAGCAGACGGAGGGGCTCGACCAGGAAACCCTGGAGCCAATATTTCAGCGGGTAATGGATGCGCACGGGCTTAAGCTCGGAAAGATCGCCCAGCCCATGCGGGTGGCGCTTACCGGAAAAACCTTCAGCCCGGGTATATTTGAAATGATCCGGGTGCTGGGCAAAGCGGCAGTCGTCTCAAGGCTGAAGGATGCCATCGGATATATCGAATCCCATCATTTGACAATCTCGTAAAAAGTCGATTTTAGGATGGCAAAGTAAAAAGTTCAAGCCCCAGTTAAGATCCGGGGGCGCGCAAAATCCCGAGGAATGCAGC
>JAGXLR010000078.1 GCA_018334555.1 Desulfobacterales bacterium | reverse complement strand
GGAGGAGGATCCGGCTTTGCCGTTTTCAGCAAAGCCCAGGTTCTCTGCCGCAATCAGGCTGGCGATGCTGAAGCAGTCGTGGAGTTCGCAAAGGTCGATATCCTGGGGGCCGACCCCGGCCATGTCATAGGCCTGTTTTACTGAAACCTCGCGGGCCCGTATCCGCGGTAAAAATGGGGCTTGCGCGCTCAGCCGGGGGGAGGAGGCCTGGCCGACGCCGGTGATGTAGACGGGCTTATCGGTCATTTTTTTGGCCTTTTCTTCAGAGGCCACCACAAGGGCGGCCGCGCCGTCGGAGAATGGGCAGCAGTCCAGCAGGCGCAGGGGTGAGGCCACCATAAACCCTTTTGAAACCTGTTCAGCCGTTACTTCCTTGTGTTTGAACTGGGCATGCGGGTTTTTGGTGCCATAAAAATGCGACTGCACGGAGACCATTGACATCTGTTCCCGCAGCCGTTCCATGGGCACGTCGTACTTGGCCGAATAAAGATTGGCCAGCAGGGCGAAAAAGCCCGGGAAGGTAATTCCGGCCGGAAACTCATATTTCCCGTCGCTGCCCATGGCAAAGGTGCGGGTAGCCAGAGGCGTACCCATTGCCGTCGCCTTTTCCGTCCCGCCCACCAGGACCACATCATAAAAACCCGAGGCCACCCATATGAAAGCGTCCCGGATGGCGAGCGTGGCTGACGCACAGGCGCCTTCGAACCGGGTCGCCGGTATATGGTGACATCCCAGCTCATTGGCGATATAGGATTGGATCATTCCCTGACCCTCGGCGAAATCGCCGAATACATTGCCGCAATAAAGGGCCTGGATATCCTTGGGGGTGACCGAGGCCTCTTCCATGGCCTCGGTACCCGCCTCACAAAACATTTCGACTTCCGTTTTCGGGCCGTCAGACACGAAGTCTGTGTGCCCGGTACCCACGATGGCAACTTTTCTCATGGTTTCATCTCCTTGAAGACAAGTTTTTCAAACGCGACCGTTTGGTAATCTGGTTTTTTTAACGGGCCTGCATGCGAATAGCCGAATCCAGCCGGATGGTCTCGCCGTTTAGGACCGGGTTGGCAAGGATGGCTTTGACCATTTGCGCAAATTCAGATGGCTTCCCAAAGCGGGATGGGAATGGCAGCTGATTTTCCAGAGAACTGCGGACTTGTTCAGACAGCGCCGCGAACATCGGCGTATCGAAAAGCCCCGGGGCGATGGTGACCACGCGGATGCCATGTTCGGCGAATTCCCTGGCTATTGGAAGCGTCATGCCGACGATCCCTGCTTTGGATGCGGCATAGGCGACCTGGCCTACCTGACCCTCGTAGGCGGCGACCGATGCCGTGTTTATGACGATGCCCCGCTCCCCCTCTTCATTCGGGTCATTGTTGATCATGTGGGCGGCGGCCAGCCGGATCACATTGAACGTACCCACCAGGTTGATCCCTATGGTTTTGTTGAATTTATCCAGGGGCATGGGGCCTTTTTTGCCGACGACCTTGGCCGGGATGCCGATGCCTGCGCAATTGACCACGCCATTAATGGCTCCGAAGCTATCCAGAGTTTTCTGGACGCCGTCTTGAACCGAGGCCTCATCCGAAACATCCGTATGGCAATAAATCGTCGAACCGCCCAGCTCTTTGGCCAGCGCCGCCCCATTTTCATCAGCCAGGTCAAATATGGCGGCATTGCCGCCTTCCTCAACCAGGGCCCGGACGGTTGCCTCTCCCAGTCCGGATGCGGCGCCTGTTACGATAAACGTGTTTGCCTTGACCTGCATTTTAACGCCTCCTTTCTTGAAATCGTGTTAAATTATATCCCTAACGGCGTTTCAGTGCGGCTAAAAGCTCCTTCAACGGCAGCGTGTTGACCACATCTTTTTTGGTCAGCCAGCCGCGGCGGGCCTCAGTGACGCCGTTTTGCATATAACTAAGATTGTCCGCGCTGTGCGCGTCAGTTGAAATTGCGAGTTTGACGCCGTGTTCGGCGGCGGTCTTGCAGTAGCTATGCGGAAGATCCAGCCGCTCGGGCTGCCCGTTTAATTCGATAATGACGCCGCGCGCCCGGGCAGCTCCAATAATAGCATCCAGGTCAATATCCATGGGGTCGCGCTTGTTAAGGAGCCGCGCCATTGGATGGCCGAGAATGTTACAATAAGGGTTATCCATGGCCCGAATGATCCGTTCCGTCTGTTTGTCTCCGGTAAGGCGCTGCTGGTAATGCACCGAGCAGACGGTTAAATCAAGTTCCTTTAAAACCGAGTTTGAAAGGTCCAGGGTGCCGTCTGTAAGGATATCCACCTCCATGCCTTTAAGAAGCGTGATGCCATCAGTTTTTTCATTTATTCTGTCGATTTGGGCCATATGTTCCCGGACTTGCTTTTCATTCAATCCCCCGGCCATGGCCACCTGCTTTGAATGCTCGGTGATGGCGATGTACTCATAGCCAAGATTTTTGGCCGCCTCGGCCATCTCTTCCAGGCTGTTTTTGCCGTCGCTTCGGGTCGTATGCAGATGCAGGTCGCCGCGAATGTCTGAAGCCTTGATCAGGCGGGGTAGGGCGCCGTTTCGGGCGGCCTCGATCTCCCCCATGTTTTCCCGGAGTTCGGGCTCAATATAGGCCAGTCCCGCCTCTTTATACACGGCCGTTTCAGTCTCTCCGGCGATCCGGTCGTCGTTTCTGTACACCCCGTACTCGTTGATTTTTAATCCCCTTTCAACGGCCAGTTTGCGGACCGCCACGTTATGGGCTTTCGAACCGGTGAAGTAATGAAGCGCCGCCCCGTAGCTCACTTCAGGAACAATCCGCAGATCCACCTGAAGCCCGGATCGGAGGTGGACCGAGCTTTTGGTTTGGCCATGGGCATCAATCCGTGCGACATCCTCGAATTCGACGAATGCCTTCATAAGGCCTTTTTCATAGCCGCGTCTGCAGGTAACCAGGATGTCGAGATCGCCCACGGTTTCCTTCCCGCGCCGAAAGCTGCCGGCAACCGTCACCCGCTTAACGCCCTTTTGACTCTTGATATGGGCTTCAAGGGATGCGGCGACCGGCTTGGCATCGCCCAGGAGGATACGTTTTGCGGCGGCTTTTTTTAACCGTCCGAGGGAATCGAGAATATTTTTTTCGGTCTTTGCCCCGAATCCCTCAAGGCTGGCGATTTTTCCGGCCTCAGCCGCGTTTTTCAGCCCATCTATGGTGGCGATCCCCAGTTTATGGTATATCGCCGAGACCTTTTTGGGGCCCAAGGCCGGGATCGCCAGCAGGTCCAAAAGGGATGCGGGCAGTTCGGCCTTTAATTCTTCAAGATATTGCAGGTTTCCGTTGTCTATGATCTCCTTTATTTTTTTGGCCAGGTCCTTGCCGATGCCCCGGAACTGGGTGAGATCCTGTTCCTCCTGGACCCGTTTATGCATTTGCTCGCTCATGCCTTCAACGAGCCGGGCGGCCTCCCGGTAGGCACGGACGCGAAATGGGTTCTCCCCTTTGATCTCCATCAGATCGGCGACCTGGCTGAAAATATCGCTGATTTCTTTATTTTGAACAGTCATTCTATGCCGTTAAAGAATCCTTTTGCTATAATAGTGCCCGTTTGTCGCTGCCTATGCAACCCCGGTGCTTCCACAGACGTCGTTTTGGCGGTGCTATGTTTTTGA
This sequence comes from Desulfobacterales bacterium, assembly GCA_018334555.1. Classification (GTDB taxonomy): domain Bacteria; phylum Desulfobacterota; class Desulfobacteria; order Desulfobacterales; family Desulfosalsimonadaceae; genus M55B175. The sequence continues at coordinate 10,911 of JAGXLR010000078.1, read as the reverse complement.
CATGTTAAATCAATAAATTATATTTTATTATGTAACATGGTTCGGCTGAGCGGGAAATATTTATCTCTAAATTATATCATTATATTCGGGAAAGGAGAAGATGCGATGCGGATACTTCACTTATACTATTCATCCACGGGAAACACGCAGAAGGTGGCAGAAACAATTGATAATACATTGGATAACTTGGGCCATCGGGTGGATTCCATATCTGTCGGCAAAAATACCGAAGCGGTCGATGTGCTTGATTATGACTGGGTATTTGTGGGCTCCGGTGTCTATGAATGGCTGCCGGGCAAATCGATGCAGGATCTGTTCGGAAAACTGCGGCGCAAATATGTGGAAGACGGGGAGATAAAGCCCGGCTCGCCCAAGCGGCCGGATAAAAAAGCCGTGGTCTATTGTACCTACGGCGGGGTCCATACCGGCATCAACGAAGCGGTGCCGGCGGTGAAATATATGGCGCAGCTCTTCGACCATCTCGGCTTTCTTATTCTGGATGAATGGTATGTCGTGGGTGAATATGTGCCGGAAAAAATGGCCCCCTTCTCTGAGAAAGGCCGGATGGGTGATATCCGCGGCCGTCCCGATGCGCATGATTTAAACGCGGTTACAGAGCGGGTGAAGGCGATATTAAATGTCTAAATTTTCGCTGAAGGCTTTAAAAGGGATTTGTATTTTTATCGCATTTGACATATTTTAACATCAACAGGGCCCAATTATTTAAATTCAAAGCATAGGACAGCTTTTTAGTGGGTGGTTTTATGATGGAGTTTGTGGGGTGGCAGTTCTTAGGCAATTCGGTGGGGCAGTGGGGGACGGCGCTGGCCGTCCTGATTATTTTAAACCTTTTTTTCAACCTGGTGAAACGCTGGCTGGTCAGACGATTCGAAGCCGGCCGGATGTTTATTAAGGGCGGCTTAGCCGAAGGGCTGGCAGAAATATTTCGGCGGACCAAGCGCATCGTGCTGTTTTTTGTGGCCCTGTATTTGGCCTGCTTTTGGCTGGCGCTTCCCTTGAAGATAAAGACGCTCATTGAATCGGTCGCCTTCATAGCGGTGGTGATTCAAGTGGGCCTATGGGGGCACAGCCTCATCTACATCGGGCTTAAGCAGTATGTGGGCCGAAAGGTAGAGGATCCCGCCACAAGTTCCGGGGTGAGGGTGATGAGTCTGTTCGGCCGTTTCGTGTTGTGGTCGTTTGTCCTGCTCGTCATTTTGGAAAATGTGGGGGTAAACGTCACCACCCTGATTGCCAGCCTTGGTGTTGGCGGCATCGCGATCGGGCTTGCCACGCAGAATATACTGAGCGATCTGTTTGCCTCCCTGTCGATTCTTTTGGACCGGCCGTTTGAAGTCGGTCATTTTATTATTGTGGGCGAACAGTTGGGAACGGTTGAGAGAATTGGACTGAAAACGACCCGCCTGCGCAGTCTGAGCGGTGAGATGCTGGTATTTGGCAACAATGACCTGCTTTCGAGCCGAATACACAATTATGCGCATTTCTGGGAGCGCCGTGTCGTCTTTTCTTTCGGGGTGCTTTATGAAACCCCGTCTGAAAAGCTTAAAAAGGTTCCGGGGATAGTGCGCGGGGTTATCGAAAAGGTCGAGCAGGCCCGGTTTGATCGGGCCCATTTTAAGGAATTCGGTGATTTTTCATTGAATTTCGAAGTCGTGTATTACGTGCTGAGCCCCGATTATACGGTTTATATGGATATCCAGGAAAAGATCAACCTGGGGATTTTCGAGGCATTTGAAAAAGAGGGGCTCGGCTTTGCCTTTCCCACCCAAACCATCCATATCGCCAGCCAGCCCTCTGGGAATGTGGTCACGCGCCCGGCGTGAGGCGGGGGGGAGCTGGCCCGCTCCTCTGCCAAGTCATTTCGCTTATTTTTTGGCGAGCCGGCCGGCGCCAAGAAAAAGGCTGCCATTGATAAATATGGCCATGCCGATGACAAGCATCATGGTATGTTTGAAAAACACCCGCGGCATGATGTAATAGGAGACATCATGGGGGCTATTTTTCCACAAGGCATTGCCAAACAGCAGCTCGTGAAAGATATCGCGCCAAAAGTAGCCGAAGAAAGGCAGGATCCCGCAAAGGCAGAGCAATAAAATGATATTTCCGATGCCTGCCCGGCGAACGGTTTTTGCGCGGAATAAAAGAATCAACAAGCCGCCTGCCACAATGACTGCAAAGAAAAGATGATCAAAAATGCGCCTGACCTCTTCAAGATGCCGTCTCTCCTTTAATGTCCAGTCCGAGCCCGACAGCTCGCCGGCGTGACGCATGTAGGCCACCAGCTCATGGATCCGCTCGACGGCTTTTTCGTCGCCGAACCGTTCACACCGGTCATGCCAGTGGCAGTTGATTTCATACCAGAACGGAAAATAGAGGACACCGAAAATGGGGATATAAACGGACAGGTATAGGAGGCAGAGGCCAAGGAGTAATTTTTGCCCCCATCTAAGCGGCAGCGGCCATTTTTTTGGTTTGTCGGAATCGCAAGATCTCATGGGCCCATTCGGCTTTTTTCGTTTTTTTCAGGTCAATTGCGGTTTTTACGAGACCGCGATTTGACGGCCATTAAAAAATAAAAAAGGGCAGCGTCTGCGGACGCTGCCCTTCTAACTTATGGACGGACACTAGGTAGCTTTATTTATATGGGTAGACACAAAAGCCTACATCATCTCAGCCTGTTCGGGATGAAAGACATTGACCTCCTGAAGATCCTCGCCGAGATACTCCCGCTCATTGGGCCCAAGTATTCCCATGGATAGGGCCATAAGCGTCCACAAGTGTACAGCGTGGTATTTGGCCTCATAAAACTCCGAGAGATCATGAACCTGCGCATGGCAGTTATGGCAGGCGGTAATGCAGTAATCGGCATCGGTTGCCACGATCTGCTCATGCTTAATCCTGCCGAATTCCCGGCGCTGCTCATGGTAGCCGGCCTGCAGGGTACCGCCGCCGCCGCCGCAGCAGAAGTTGTTGGACTTGTTGGGCGTCATGTCAATAAAATTTTCTTCCCCGACAATGGATTTGACCACGAACCGGAGATCGTCTGCGACGGGGTCGCCGTAGCTTTTTCGGATAATCTGGCAGGGGTCCTGAACCGTAAATTTGATCCTGCGCTCCTTATTCCAATCCGAGTTGACCACGAGCCGACCCTCCCGGATCCATTTGGCATAGTATTGATAGATGGATGCAATTTCAAGATCGTCAGTGTCAATACCGAATTTTCGCACTCCTTCCAGGACTGCGTAGGTGACGTGCCCTCATTCGGTGTTGAGGTATGTTTTACACCCCAACGATTTCGCCTGATTGATTGACATGGCGACGGTATTTTTCCAGGCTTCGTCATCGGCGAGGAACATGCAGTAGTTCTCGCCTCCCCAGCCCTTGCTGCCATAGGTCCAGTTAATGCCGGCGCTGTGAAGAATTTTCCACAGGGGGACCATTTCATCCGGCTCGGTAACGGGCTCTCTGGAATTCTGGTTCAGAAAAAATTCTGCCCCCTCTTTGTCAATAGGCGCATCCATATCCTTGAATTCCGGTTGGGCCTCCCGGTATTCATCCAGAAGATCCTCGACCACAAATGAAAAATCATCCGGTGATGCCCCCATGGCGCTGCAAGAGTCATTTCTGAGGGCCATATCACAGCTATTGATAAGCCCCTTTGGTCGTTCCTCCCTTGGCCAGCTTTGCCGTGCGTAATAGACCAGCCGGGGAATATCGATTTTCATCGGGCAGACATAAATGCAGCGCTGGCACATGGTGCAGTGCCACACCCAGGGGGTCGAGGTGATCTCTTCATCCAACCCCAATGCCGCCATGCGAAGAAATTTTCGCGGATCCATACCCTCCAGTCCGGTGGCCGGACAGCCCGAGGAGCATGCGCCGCACGTCAGGCAAAGGTTTAGATTCCCGCCGTCCGGCAGAATCTCCTTTACCTTATCCATAAAGGTGCTTTCTTTTTTCCCGCCGAGTTTAATTGCAGCCTCTCCCATATGGTTTATCCTCCAATTATTCTATAGATCCGGCTGACCTGTTATTCAAGAATCCGCAGGGCCAGCGCAATAGATGATTATTCTTTAATCATATGCTTGCAGACATTAAAGTTTACTCTAACCAATCCGTTTTTCCATTTCAACAGCAATTTTAGCAAAATCGGGGGCCATATTCGATGCCAGCGTCACAAATTCAAGCCGGTTCTTATCGATTCCGGTTTCCTCGAGCATTTGATAGGCGTTGTTGATCCGCCACCGGGCAAACGTGGTGCCGGTTTCGGATTTGCAGTTGCCGGGGTGGCAGGCCATGACCAATACCCCGTCGGCGCCTTCGATGAAGGCTGACAAAACATAGTGGATATCCACTTTACCGGCACAGGGGACCCGAATCAGACGCAGCCCCTTGGGCAGATTGTAGTGAAACAGATCGGCCGTCCGACCGGCTTCAAGGGCGGAGTTTTCACAGCAGAAGGCAAGGATTTTGGGATCGCCGTTTTTGATGCCCGAAATTTCGGTTCGGATTTGCTCAAGCAGCTCATCATCCGAATATCCGGTAACCTGGATAGCCTCCTGCGGGCACTCACTGGCGCAAATACCGCAGGCTTGGCAGGCAACCGGCGAGATAACCGCCTTGTCATCCCAGTAAATCGCCCCGTGAGGGCAGCACCGGTAGCAGGTCAGGCAGGTGACGCATTTTTCCCGGTCCACCACGGCGCAAAACTTCGGGACTTCTTTGGTCCCGTCGCCCAATAGCTGTTTGATATCAAGGACGGCGTTTTCCACATCCGTCCAAGTATCGGAAAGGTCTTGTATATCACGGGTGGAGCCGATCACATAGATGCCCTCGCGATTCGAGTGAACCGGAAAGCGGTGGACGTTGTCCGTTTGAAGGAACCCCATGGGCCCGAGATCGATGCGAAGTATGTCGGCCAGTTCGGAGTTTACCTGGCCAGGGGTCATGGCCTCTTCAATAACGAGGTAATCCGGTTCGGCTTCAATATCGGAGCGGATCACCGGATCATGGAGCAGGATCGCCGGCCCGTCGTTTTGCTGTTTGATCTCCGGGGGTTGAGTCGATTTGAAGTAGATGGCCCCCGCATCCCGGCCGGCCTTGTAGAGGCGTTCCAGATTGTCGCCGGCCACCTTGATATCATTGATGTAGACATAAGCCGTGGCGTTCTTGCCGGCTTCCTCAACGGCAAGCACGCTGTCCAAAATCCGCTTCATCAAGAGCGGGTTGCCGTCCTGGGCGAATCCCGCAAGGAAGGCGACGGTTTGTTTGTCTTTGTCCAATTTTTTCTTGAAGTCGGCAGAAGAGAGTTTCTCCTCAAAATCGGACAAGGAGATTACCCTGTCGGAAAGATCCAGACCGTAAATATGGTTCAGCGGGGTGGATACGATATCTGTCGCCACGACTATCGCACCGACCTTTTTCTCAATCTCCGTACCGTCGCTCGTCAGCCGGATGGTAAAGTCGCCGGGAACTCCGGCCGCCGTTTTTATACGGGCTTCCGGCAGAAATTCGACGCGGCTGTTCGCCTTGACAGCATCTTTCAGGCCATCCAGGGAATTTTGAAAATCCGGTTGAAGGCCGAATAGAGAAGACTGGCCCGGCGTGCCGGCGTCCTTCTGGTCTGCCAGAATAACGCGATACCCGGTCTCGGCAATCGAATCGGCTGCTTTCAGCCCTGTATATCCCCCGCCGATGACCAGCACATCCGTTGCAATTTCTATTTTTTCCATTTCACGGGTATTTTTTGCTGTTGTCATTGGGTCACCCCCAGATATTTCAGGACTTCACCGGCAGCATGGCCGGCCTGTGCCATAGAGCCCGGGATGCTATTCGGACCGCTGGCGGTGCCGGCGACAAAAATGCCGTTCTGTGAAGTTAATGTTTGGTTAAGCGCGTCGTTATGGTCGATAAATCCGTCCTGGTCCAACTCGATGCCAAGAAGTTTTGAAATGGCAGGATTCTCCGAATTCGGCATAATGCCGATAGAGAGCACCACGAGGTCGAACGTTTCCATTACCGTGGTACCCTCGGTTTCATCGAAGCGCCTGAGGCTCAGCCGATCATTGTCTTCGCCGAAGATATCCACCGGTATGCTGCGGATAAACCTGAAATCAGACTTACAGGTTTGGTAAAATTCCGGAAAATTCTTGCCGATATTCTGAATATCCATATAAAAAATCGTGATATCCATTTCCGGGGATTGGGTCTTTATCGATTGGGCGGATCGGAGCGCGTACGGACAGCATACCCGGGAGCACCAGAGGTGGCCCAGTCGTTCATCGCGGCTGCCGACGCACTGGATAAAGGCTATTTTTTCAGGCGGCTGCCCGTCCGAGGGTCTTACCAGGGCGCCATGCGTCCGTTTAATCCGCTCCATGTCCAGGCCGGTGATTACATTGGCATGTTCGGCGTACCGATAGGTGGGTTTCTGGTTCGGATCAAACGGTTCAAAACCGGTGGCCACAATCAGGGCGTCCACGCCAAGGGTTTCGGAAGTCGCCTTGGCATCGACAGAGATCGCCCCTTCGGGACAGACGGAAGCGAAGAAGTCCCGATGGCTTTGGATGCCTTCAGCCGTAATGGCGTATAAAGGATGGTTGTTTTTTGAATAGCCGCGTAATACGGCCCCCTTCTCCGGTGATTTTTCGTAACAGAGGCCGCAATTGTTGCATCTTTCCGGATCGATGAAAAATGGCCCTTTTTTGAGTTTTGCCGAAAACTTGTTGTTTTCTGAGGAAACGGCCTCAACCGTTGTTGAGAGATGGAACTCGATGTTTGGGGTTTCAGTGGCCTCTTTCAGGGTTTTCTCAACGGAACAGGCGCCGCATTGGAGACATTCAGTGCTCGCTTTACAGGTATACCCGATGGCATAGCCGCCCATAAAGCTCGACTTTTCTATCAAATGGACGTTGACCCCGAATTCGGCCAAATCTCTGGCCGCTGTCAATCCGGCGATTCCGCCGCCCATTATCATGACTTGTTTTTCTTCCATTTCTTATCGAATTCTCCTTTTTGTCCTGGTGGCTGACGTGCGGATAGGATGTTTATCCCATCTATCGCGTCCCGCGTCCCAGGTATAATCGGTTGCCGTTTATACTTCGGGTCTCGGTAACATGCCCGCCTGTTCGGCGATTTCCGGAACCCGATGCTCCCATTCGATGGCCATGAGGTGAATGCCGGAAATTCCCTTCATCTCCTTGAATTCCTGGATTTGCTCGCAGGCCATGGCAATACCTTCTTTCCCCTGCTTTTTCTTCTCAACGCCTTTTAAGCGGTTGATCACTTCATCCGGAACATCCATGCCGGGAACCTTGCTTTTCATGTACCTTGCCATACCAAGGCTTTTCATGGGGGTGATACCGGCCAGAATGTAGACTTTTTCGGTCAGTCCCATGTCCCTTGCCCGCTTGACCCATTCACGCATTTTCTCCATATTATAGATGCACTGGGTCTGGATGAAATCCGCGCCCGCATTGATCTTTTTGGCCAGCCGGTAGACGCGCCATTCAAATGGCTCGGCAAACGGGTTGGCGGCGGCGCCGATGAACATGCGCGGCGGCTCGTCGACCTCCTGGCCGTTGATAAATTTTCCGTCCCGCATGCCTTTGACGGCCTGAATCAGCTGCATGGAGTCAATATCAAAAACCCCCTTACACTGGGGATGGTCGCCAAACTGCTGGTGGTCGCCGGACAGGCAGAGAATATTCCGGATACCCAATGCGTAAGCCCCCAGGACGTCCGCTTGCATGGCCAACCGGTTTCTGTCCCGGCAAACCATCTGGTAGTTCGGCTCCAGTCCCTGCTGGATCGCAAGGAGGCTGGCGCCCCAGCTTGACATTCGGACGACGGCCGTCTGGTTGTCCGTAATGTTGACCGAATCCACTACGCCCTTGAGCGGTTCGGCTTTTTTCTGGATGGCCTCCAGGTTTGCCCCCCGCGGGGGGCCAAGCTCTCCGGTAAACGCAAAATGTCCGGCACTTAATATTTTTTCCAGTTTACTTCCAGATTTCATGGCTATATCCTTTTTCCTGAGTCTGTCTTTTTTCTGTGCGCTATTTTTCCGATTCGTAGCGCTCTTCGTAACCCGGTTGAATCAATGTCTGGGGTTTTTGGTTCCGCCAGTCGTTTGCCGGACAGATTTCGATAATCTTATCGAGCCGTCCTTGTCTGGCCAGACGTTCGTATATCATATGCCAGGCACAGGGCTGATTGGGGTCGACCTCGCAGCTGGATCCATTGGTCCCGCCGCAGGGGCCGTTAAGCAGGCTTTTGGCGCACATGGTAACCGGACAGATACCGGCGGTCATGCCGAGCACGCAGTTGCCGCAGGCTTTGCATCGCTCTTCGTACCAGCCCACATCCTGGTTGACGCCGATAAACGTGGTATTTACGGCGGGAAATACAGGGGTGTCCGGAAACCGTTCGGCCAGAAACTGAATCCCGGCGCCGCAGGCCATTGACAGCAGCGCCTCGTATTGCGGTACGATATCGTCGAGTTCGCTCAAAAACTCCCGGTCGCACTGGCGCTGTACAGTCGCCTCGCCGAATTCCGCAGGCTCTTTTTCAGATTTTTGGCTCAGTCTGAGCTCGTCAGCCAATATTCCGACTTCCTTTTCCCCGCCGGCCAGGCATACCGCGACACAGGTGCCGCAGCCCACCACAAGGACTTTTTTGTATCCCTCAATCAATTCTTTGATTTCTTCAAACGGCTTACGTTTGGCAACGATCATGAGGCAACCCTCCTGAATGAATACAATTTCTTCATAATAAAAAATAAAAATACAAAAAGATTAAATTTATGACATGAATAATCTGATAAAGTCAAGCAAAGTTAAGGGAAAATTTTTAGATTATCCGTTGGATAAGCCGGATTTTGATTAATTGGCAATGGTTATGGGTATATACCCATAAACGAAAGGCCATTAATTTGCCTCCATAGTGTTTATGTAATTGACAGGCATAGCCATACTGACATAAATTATCACAACTTTGACAGTCTCGTAAAAAGTCAGTTTAGAGATGGCAAAGTAAAAAGTTCAAGATCAAGGCGCGCAAAATCCCGAGGAATGCAGCGTACTTAGCTGTACGTGAAATTCCGAGGGATGGAAGCGCAACACAGATATTGGACTTTTTACGAAGCCATCAACTTTAGGCTGTGCCTATATAGAGGATCCGGTTAAAAAGATATGATATCAAATCTGTCAAAATATATAGGCCGTCTGTCGCTGGGGGGGCTGTGCGCGGTTTTATTGTTGGTTCCGGCCCTCGTCTGCTGTGTATCCGGCAACGGGCTCTGTCAAAGCGGTCATGGTACGGCCAGCCAGGGAATCGGACGGATCCTGCCGGAGCCGGGGAATTCGGAATATCCGGTATATTTATACTTTGTCGATAAAACGAACAGCTACCTCGTCAGCGAAGCCCGAAACATTCGGGCTATGGAAAATACCCGGGCCTATTGCCGCCGGATTATCAAAGAGCTCATAGACGGCCCGGCCGCCGACCTGACCCGCACGATTCCGGAATCCGCAAAACTGCGTGCCGTTTATGTGACTCCGGATCGTATCGCATATGTCGATATGACGGGGGCGGTGTCAAATGATCATCCGGGCGGGGTCCGGACGGAACTGATGACGGTTTATTCGATCGTCAATACACTGGTGTTGAATGTCTCGGCCGTAGACCGGGTAAAGCTGCTCGTCGACGGAGAAGGGGGCGATACCCTGGCCGGGCACATCGATATTCGATACCCACTAAAAGCAGATATGTTGTTGGTCCGATGAAGAAAACCCAAAAAATCGATAAAATCAGAAATATCGGAATTATCGCGCATATTGACGCGGGAAAAACGACCGTCACCGAGCGGGTGCTGTTCTACAGCGGCCGTTCCCATAAAATCGGAGAAGTCCATAACGGGGAGGCGGTGATGGATTGGATGCCCGATGAGCAGGAGCGCGGTATAACCATTACCTCGGCGGTAACCGCCTGTCAATGGAAGGATTGTGAGATTCAGATTATTGATACGCCGGGGCATGTGGATTTCACCATTGAGGTGGAGCGCTCGCTTCGGGTATTGGATGGTGCGGTCGGCGTATTTTGCGCAGTGGGCGGGGTGGAGCCCCAGTCCGAGACCGTATGGCACCAGGCGGATAAGTATCTGGTCCCGAAGATCGCCTTTATCAATAAAATGGATCGCGTCGGCGCGGACTTCTTTCGGGTGGTAGAGATGATTCAGGAGCGGTTAAACGCCAATCCGCTTCTTCTTCAGCTTCCAATAGGCAGCGAGGACAACTTCCGGGGGGTGATCGATCTGTTGGATATGCAGCAGATCGTATGGGAAACCAACGATCCCGATACCCCGATCCATACCACGAATATCGATCCGGAGCTTCTTGAACAGGCCAAGGCGTATAGGGAGAAACTGATCGAAAAGGTGGCTGAGACCGACGACTCGCTTATGGAAGCGTTTCTAGAGGAGCGCCCCATTTCAACCAAGGATTTGATGGCAGCCATTCGTCGCGGCACCCTGAATCTTTCACTGGTCCCGGTTTTATGCGGAGCCGCATTGCGCAACAAGGGCATACAGCCGCTTTTGGATGCGGTGATCAACTACCTGCCGAGCCCCGTTGAGGCCCCGCCCATTGAAGGCGTCCATCCGGATACGGAGGAGATCCTGTCGTTTACTGCCAAAGATAGGGTCCCCCTTGTGGCGTTGATTTTCAAGGTTTTCATGTTTGAAGGCCGGAAGCTTTCATTTGTCCGCATATATAGCGGCCATTTGAAGGCGGGCGGTGAGGTCTACAACCCCACGCTGAAACGGAAGGAAAAAATTTCCCGCATTCTGAGGATGCACGCCAACAAGCGCGAGCGCCTGGATGAGGCCGGGCCGGG
>JAGXLR010000077.1 GCA_018334555.1 Desulfobacterales bacterium | reverse complement strand
GGAGTGATAAGGCGGAGGGCACGAAATGGCTCCAGACGACGGTAGATGATCTGGCATCTGCAGTTATGCCTATCATTCCCGAATTTACCCGAGAGAAAGGAAAATAGGTATGCCTGAATTTTTCGGCACCGATGGGATCCGGGGCAGAGCCAATCAATATCCCATGACGGCGGAGATCGCGCTTAAGGCGGGCAGGGCCCTTGTATGGGCATTAAAAAACAGGGGCGGCAGGAAAAGGATACTTATTGGAAAAGATACCCGGATATCCGGGGATATGATAGAGTGCGCCATTGCCGCCGGGATCTGTTCTGCCGGCGGGAGCGCCCACCTTTGCGGCGTATTGCCCACGCCGGGGGTCGCCCACTTAACCGTTTCCGAATCCATGGATGCCGGTGTGGTAATTTCGGCCTCCCACAATCCGTATGCGGACAACGGAATCAAGTTTTTCGATGCAAACGGGTTCAAGCTATCAATGGAGATGGAGATTGCGATTGATCAAATGATCCAGGAGCTTGATACCGCCCCTGACAAATATGCATCCGATGTTGTCCTCGGCACCGTGTGTGCCAATCCGACGCTCGAGCGCTCATATAGGGATTTTTTGTTACAGACGATGCCTTCAAAGGATTTCTTAAAAGGGGTCAGGGTCGTGCTTGACTGTTCAAACGGCGCCGCATACCGCGTCGCCCCGGATGTTTTTGAAGCGATGGGGGCGGATGTCATCACGATCGGTGCCTCCCCGGACGGACAGAACATCAATCAGGGCTGCGGCTCTCAGGATACCGGGCGGCTGAAACAGGAAACCCTTGAAAACGGGGCTGATATCGGCCTGGCATTTGACGGAGACGGGGACCGGCTGATTGCCGTTGATGAAACCGGGCGAAACGTGACAGGCGATCCTATCCTTGCCATTTGCGCCAAGTATCTAAAAGATGCCGGTAAACTTTCCAATAACGTGGTGGTCAGCACGGTCATGAGCAATGTGGGGCTCCATAGGGCGATGGAGGCGCTTGGGATCAACCTTGTGATCACGGATGTGGGGGACCGATATGTGCTGGAACAAATGAGGGCCCATGGCGCGGTGATCGGCGGCGAGGACTCCGGGCATATGATTTTTCTGGATACGCATACCTCAGGCGACGGGATTCTGACCGGCCTGAGACTGATACAAATTATGCAGGAAACCGCTCAACCCCTGTCCGCCCTTTCTGATATCATTCAAATCTATCCCCAGGTCCTGATGAATGTTGAGGTAAAAGAAAGGGTGGATATCTATCAGTTTCCCGAAATCAAGGAGGTGATCTCACGGGTGGAGAACGCGCTCAATCACAAGGGGCGTGTGCTCGTCAGGTACTCCGGTACCCAGCCCTTGTGCCGGGTAATGGTCGAAGGGCCGGATCCGGAGCAAACCCATCAATATTGTCTTGAAATTATTGGTGCCATCCAAGAGCGAATCGGAAAAAAGTAAATCGGGTGCCGCGGCTATTCCCTGCCGCCCATTATATAGAGAAGCATCAGGAACAGGTTGATAAAATCCAGGTACAGTGAAAGGGCCCCCATTATCGCCCCCTTACGGATAACGCCGGCTTCGAGGTCTGCCGGTTGGGTCATGGCCATGTGCTTGAGCTTCTGGGTGTCATAGGCGGTCAGGCCGACAAACACCAATACCCCGATATAACTGACGATTGTGGTAAGGGCCGAGCTCTGGATGAAAAGGTTGACCACCGATGCGATAATGATGCCGATCAGCCCCATAAACATGAAACTGCCAAGCGAGGTCAGGTCCCGCTTAGTGGTAAACCCGAAAATGCTGCAGGCGACAAAAGTGGCCGCACAGACAAACAGGGTCGATGTGATTGAGGCCGGCGTATAGGCAATAAATATAAAGGAAAGCGTAACCCCGTTTAAGGCCGAATATATGAGAAACAGCGCCGTTGCAGTGGATGCCTTTATTTTCTGCACCCTGGCGCTCAGGTAAAAGACCATTCCCAGTTCAGCCGCAATCAAGCCAAAGAAGAGAAGGGAGTTGCCAAATATAAGTCGAAGCATGCTCTCGCTGTGGCTGACATAGAATGCGATAAGGCCCGTCAGGCCCAATCCGGCAGCCATCCAGTTGTAAACACTCCGGATGAAACTGTTGACCTGGACCTGTACGCCGGTATCAGCGGTTCTTTGAGCAGACTGAATGTTCGCCATAATTTTTCCTCCTGGTTGTTGAGAATATAGCCCGCATATCACTGGTTTTTCAGAATATGCGCGTGCTTTCGTTCAAATAAACTAATAATAACACAAAAATGCTAGTTTGCAAGGGTTTCACGGTTTGAAATCGACTCAACTGTATCAGCATCTGAAAGAGGCTGCTGAAAAATTGGATATCACGGTTTCCGAACAAAACCTGCGGGCCACCGGCGTCAATGCCAGCAGCGGGCTTTGCACGGTAAAGGGGAAACAAGTGTTTATTATGGACAAACACCTGCCGATCCGTCAGAAGGTCGAAACGCTGGCGGACTGCCTTCGCCAGTTGCCGTTGGATGATGTTTATCTGATACCCGCCGTCCGCAACTATCTCGAACATTGCTAAAAGCATCTAAAGCCCATCCCCCATAATATTAAATAACCTACTAATATAACAACATAAAAATTTAATCCTTGAACAGAGCCGGGCGGGGTGTAAAGTTAAAGGGATACCTTTAAAGCGGGCCCAATACGCGGTTTGTTTGATTTGGGCCAAAAGTTTACATAATATTTCTTATCAGACGTTATAAATTTATCAAAATGGCTCACAGTCCCAGTTCCGGGTTCACAGTGCACGGTGGCGAGAAATCTTTTATGCAAGATTGCTCGCTACTATCGTTTTTCGGGAAGATAGCGGCGTAACTTTCCAAAATAATAACATATATTAATGGACTCCGTATAAAAATGGAATTAAAAATTGAATAGCGTCATTAACTGTGCTAGATTTAATAATTTTAATAGTTATAGCTGCTGTCATTTCGAGCGGCAGCGAGAAATCTTTTATTTTTTATCAAAGCATTATGGCCCTTGTTGATCGAAACATATATTCTGTCAGCGAACTGACGGAAAAAATTAAATCACTGCTTGAAAAAAACTATCCATTTATCTGGATTAATGGAGAAATTTCGAATTTTAGAGTACCGGCTTCCGGTCATTACTATTTCACTTTAAAAGATGATGCCGCCCAAATCGGCGCCGTCATGTTTCGCGGCCAGAACAAGCGCCTTCAGTTCATGCCGGAAGACGGCATGAGTGTCACCGGCTACGGCCGAATTACCGTATATTCGCCTCGCGGCGCCTATCAGATGATCCTTGAGTACCTCGAACCTTCCGGCATCGGCGCCTTACAGGCGGCTTTTGAGCAGCTCAAAGCAAAGCTTTCAGAGGAAGGCCTCTTCGATGAAACCCATAAAAAGCCCCTGCCCGTTCTGCCGCGCCGGGTCTGTTTGATTACGTCGGCTTCCGGCGCTGTAGCCCATGACATCATCCGGGTCATACACCGCCGGTTTCCGAATATGCCCATCGAGATCATACCGGTAAATGTTCAGGGCGAGTGGGCGGTGGATGATATTTTGGCCGCCATCGAGCTTTTAAACTCCCGGCGGGATGCCGATATGGCCATCCTTGCCCGCGGCGGGGGCTCTCTTGAGGATTTATGGCCGTTTAATTCAGAAAAGATGGCGCGGGCCATTTTCGCCTCAGAAATTCCGATCGTATCGGCGGTGGGCCACGAAACCGATTACACCATTGCCGATTTTGTCGCCGATCTTCGCGCCCCGACGCCGTCGGTAGCGGCTGAACTGGCGGTTCCGGTCAAAACAGAGCTTCTGGAGCGGACCAGTCGCTTAAAACGTCAGCTGATTTCCGATTTTTCCGGATTTTTAAACTACGAGCGCCGATATATCCGGCAGTTGAACGACCGGCTGGTGCACCCGAAAAAAAAGCTCGATGACCTCAGGCTGCGCCTGGACGACTATTGCGAACGGCTTCATGGCGCATTCCAAAGAGCGGTCAACCGGCAAAAGGAGCGTCTCAATTGGCGCACGGATCGCCTCTGCAGCAACAGCCCCCGAATACTGATCAAATCCCGGCGCGACCGGCTGAGCCAGCTAAACCATCAGTTGATGGCGGCCGCCGCGTCCCATGTATACACCCGGACCCTGAGGCTAAAGGCGCTCAACGGGAAATTGCACGCCTTGAGCCCCGCAGCCGTCTTGGACCGGGGCTACAGCATTAGCCGACGTTTTTCGGATCAAGCGATTTTACGGGACGCCTCCCGGATCCCAATCGGCGAGTGGCTTGAAGTCGTTCTGTCAAAAGGAAAGCTCACGTGTCGTGTAGAAGGAAAAGAGGAAAATGCCCAAGAAGACGTTTGAAGATGCCATGACCCAGCTTGAAAAAATTGTGCAGGAACTCGAAGCCGGCGACCTGCCGCTCGAGAAGGCCTTGAAAAGGTTTGAAGAGGGCGTGCGGCTGTCCAAATTCTGTTTTGACAAGCTCGAAGAAACCGAGAAAAAAATCACGCTGCTCTCCTCAGACGCCTCCGGAAACGTCAGTGAAGCCCCGTTCGATGATGGCAGGCAGGAACAGGAGGAGGATGAATAGGCCGTGTCAGAGCCGTTGGATTTTCAGAAATACCTCGAAACGAAGCGCGGTCAGGTCAATCAGTGGCTGTCGGATTTCATCGAACAGCGGTTTGATAACCGGCGGCGGCTTTGCCGGGCAATGGCGTATTCCCTGATGGCCGGTGGGAAACGGCTTCGCCCGCTTCTTTGCATGGCATCGGCTCAAGCCGTCGGACAGCCTGAGGATTCTGATGTATTGGCCTTCGGCTGTGCCCTGGAAATGATTCACACCTATACGCTGATTCATGATGACCTGCCGGCAATGGACGATGACAGCCTCCGGCGGGGTCAGGCCACCTGCCATGTGGCGTTTGACGAGGCCACGGCGATTCTGGCCGGCGACGCTCTGCTCACTTTGGCCTTTGAAGTTATGGCAGAGCTTGCCTGCCGCCATCCTGCCGGGGCGAAAGCCGTGCTTCAGGTTTCGAAAGCCGCCGGATACCAGGGAATCATCGAGGGGCAGATGCGGGATATAGAGGCTGAAGGCCAATCGCTTGGTCTGGATTCCCTTAAACAGATGCACCAGTTCAAGACAGGCGCCCTCATTGAGGCCGCCGTTGTCTCCGGTGCGCTTTTGGGCGGTGCTACGCCTACCCTGATTGACGCCCTTTCCGAATACGCGCGAAATATCGGACTGGCCTTTCAGGTAACCGACGATATCCTCAACGTGGAGGGCGATCCCGATTTGATGGGCAAAGCCGCGGGCACGGACTTGAAACTGGAGAAATCCACCTATCCGGGGTTTCTGGGCCTTGAAGCATCCCGGTCATTTGCCCGGGAATTAATCAACAATGCCTTGCAGGCCCTGGCGGTTTTTGATACCAAGGCAAAGCCCTTGTCCGCATTGGCATATTATATCATTGAACGTAAGCGCTGATGATCTTATTTTCTGGTTATATTCGAATTGTTGACAATTGTTGACAATCTCGTAAAAAATCGATTTTAGGATGGCAAAATAAAAAGTTCAAGCCCCAGTTAAGATCCGGGGGCGCGCAAAATCCCGAGGAATGCAGCGTACTTAGCTGTACGTGAAATTCCGAGGGTTGCAGCGCAACACAGATATTGGACTTCTAAGGAGCTCGACAATATTTAATACCTAAATTGAGCGATTTTCAAGTTTGCCGCAGATACAAGGAAAATGATGTCGAGCTATAGGCGCCTATGCGAGACATCATTTGACGCAGTAGATGCGGTGAAATTGGAAATCCCGGAGGGTTTCAAATTTTTTGATTTAAAAAATGATCCAATATCCTAAAAATAAAATAAAAATTAAATCTTCAAAAAATTGAAACGCTCAATTTAGGTAATATTATTTTAGAAGCTTTCGCTGCTGTCATTCCGAGGAGCGAAAGCGACGAGGAATCTTGATTGCTAAAGATTTCTCGCTACCGCTCGAAATGACAATGCGGACGCTTTTCAGAGTTACTTTCTGCAAAAATGGGGCGCCAGCGCAATAAATCGCTTTTTACGAAGCCATCAATTGTTGAATTCTTAAAATGGCATTACTTGATAAAATCCAATCTCCTTCTGACTTAAAAAACATCCCCCAGTCGGAACTGCCAAGGCTCGCCCGGGAGATTCGCCAGCGGATCGTGGATGTGGTTTCCAAGACCGGCGGCCATCTGGCATCCAACCTCGGGATGGTGGAATTGAGCATTGCCCTGCATTACGTATTTGATGCGCCCAAAGATAAAATCGTCTGGGATGTCGGCCATCAATCGTATACCCATAAACTGCTCACCGGCCGGAAGGAACGGTTCCATACCCTTCGGCAGCACGAAGGGCTTTCCGGGTTCCCCAGAATAAGCGAAAGCCCCTATGACGCGTTCTCCACGGGCCACAGCAGCACCTCCATTTCCGCAGGACTCGGAATGGTGGCGGCCAAACGGCTGAAGCAGGAGCCGCACAAAGTGGTTTCCGTTATTGGTGACGGCTCCATGACCGCCGGAATGGCCTACGAGGGCCTGAACCAGGCCGGCGACCTGAAAAAAGACCTCCTGGTGATACTCAATGACAATGAGATGTCGATTTCAAAAAACGTGGGCGCCCTATCCTCGCTTCTCAGCCGGACATTTTCCGCGAGATACCTCCAGGATTTGAGAAAGGAGGTCGGTGAAATCCTGCGCTCCCTGCCGGGGATCGGAAACGACGCCTACCAGTTTGCCAAGCGCGCAGAGGAGTCGTTCAAGGCGTTTGTTACCCCCGGCATCCTGTTCGAAGCGTTCAATTTCGATTATTTCGGGCCGATCAAGGGGCATCGGCTGGATCAGTTGATTGACATGCTCGAAAATATCAAGAACATCGAAGATCCGGTGCTGCTGCACGTGGTCACCCAGAAAGGCAGGGGCTATGAGCCGGCCGAGAAAAATCCGGTCTATTTTCACGGGGTCGGCAGTTTCCGGGTCGAAACGGGAGATAGGGTCGCCGGCCGGCAAAGCGCGCCCTCCTATACCCAGATTTTTGGCCAAACGATGATGGCGTTGGCCTCGGCGGATGAACGGTTGATCGCCGTAACAGCTGCCATGCCCGAGGGCACGGGGCTGGTTGAATTCTCCAGGGAGTTTCCCGACCGGTTCTTTGACGTGGGCATTGCGGAGCAGCACGGGGTGACATTTGCCGCCGGCATGGCCAGCGAAGGCTTAAAGCCGGTGGTGGCCATATATTCCACATTTCTACAAAGGGCATACGATCAACTGATCCATGACGTATGCCTCGAAAGCCTGCCGGTGACCTTCGCCGTGGATCGCGGTGGGATTGTCGGTGAAGACGGCCCCACCCATCACGGGTTGTTTGATTTTTCATACCTTCGGGCGTTGCCCAACATGGTCGTCATGGCGCCCAAGGATGAAAACGAATTGCGCCGCATGCTGGTGACGGCGGTTGATTATCCGGGGCCGATTGCATTCAGATATCCACGGGGCGCCGGCTTGGGCGTGGCGCTTGAGGAGCCGATATCGCCCCTTCCCATAGGCCGCGGGGAAGTCCTGACAAAAGGCGATGATCTTTTGATACTGGCCATCGGGGTGACTGTCAACGAGGCGGTCTCCGCCCGGAAAATTCTGGCGGAAACCTATGGGCTCGAGGCCACGGTGGTTAATTGCCGATTTGTCAAACCCGTGGATACGGAGCTTTTGTGCGATCTGGCGGGTAAAATCCCTAATATCCTGACGGTTGAAGAAAACGTATGCGAGGGGGGATTCGGCAGCGCGGTTTTGGAAGCCTTGCATGACGCCGGTATCGGAAATATTCGGGTCAAACGGCTGGGGGTACGCAATACGTTCGTCGAGCATGGGGCGAGGGATTTATTACGGGCCAAGTATGGTATTGATGCGAAGGGCATCGTCCGGGCCGTGGCCGCCTGGTTTGCCATGAAATCTTCTCAAACCGGCTCATGAAAGCGCCTCGAAAAAAACGGCTGGATGTGCTGGTGGTCGAAAAGGGACTCGCCAAAAGCCGTGAGACGGCACGAACCATGATTATGGCAGGAAACATTCTGGTCGATGACCAGCCCATGGACAAGCCCGGCACCCAAGTTTTCGAGAACGCCGTTATTATCAATCGAAAGCCGGATATGCCCTATGTCAGCAGGGGCGGACAAAAGCTTTCCCATGCCATCTCTGAGCTAAAGCTTGATGTCAGGGGGATGGTATGCCTGGATGTCGGGGCGTCGACCGGCGGATTTACCGATTGCCTGCTCCAGTGCGGTGCGGCGCACGTCTATGCGATTGATGTCGGCTATGGCCAGCTTGACTGGAAACTGCGCCGGGATAGCCGGGTAACCGTCATGGAACGGACCAACATTCGATATGTGACCCCGGAAATACTGTCGGCCCGATTTGATTTGATCACCATAGATGTCTCCTTTATTTCATTGAAAATCGTTGTGCCGGCGGTTGAACCGTTTTTAAAACCGGATGGACAAATACTGGCGCTTATCAAGCCTCAGTTCGAAGTCGGCAGGGATCAGGTGGGCAAAGGCGGAGTGGTTCGCGACCCCCGACTGCATGAGGGCCTGATTGAAAAACTAAGCGCCTATTTTAAGGCATTATCACTGGTCACCGGGGCAGTGATCCCCTCCCCTGTCCTCGGGCCCAAGGGTAACCGCGAGTTCGTGGTTCATCTCTGCCGGCGTGCCGTTTAATAATTGCAGCCGGTCGGCTTTTGGGGTTGATTTTTGCTAAGGGAATGAGATATGAGAAAAAAATTGTCTTTTTTGAAGACAAGGCTTTTGGAGACGGCAAAATAAATTACGAGAGAGGAGTCTAATGGCGGATATGGCAGAAAAACTGAGAAACATTGCTCTTATCGGACATGGCGGCAGCGGCAAGACCACACTGGCCGAAGTCCTTCTGTATAATGCCGGTGTCACCAAGCGACTGGGAAGCGTTGATGAAGGCAATGCGGTCATGGATTTTGAACCTGAAGAGCTAAAAAGGCGCTCCAGCATCAGCAGTTCCTTTCATCAATTCGAATGGAAGAAGACCCAGGTCAACCTGATTGATACCCCGGGGGATCAGAATTTTTTTTCAGACACCCGGATGTGTATGCAGGCAGCCGATGCGGCGCTTCTCGTGATAGATGCCATTGATGGCGTTAAGGTGCAATCCGAGCAGGCCTGGGAGTTTGCCGAAGAATTCGGCCTGCCGGTAATGATCTATATTAACAAGGTGGATCGCGAGCGCGCCGATTTTTATAAGGCCTTTGAGGATGCCCAGAATATTTTTGAACCCAAGCCGATTCGGCTTCAACTGCCCATCGGCAAGGAAGATGAATTCAAAGGCGTGGTGGATCTGCTCACGATGAAGGCGGTGACGTTTGCCGACGGCAAAGCCTCGGTCGGCGATATCCCCGCTGATATGCAGGAGACAGCTGAAAGTGAGCGGGAGGCGTTGGTGGAAAATATTGCCGAGGCCGATGATGAGCTGGTGGAAAAATACCTGGAGGGCGAAGATTTGTCCCCGGAGGAGCTCTATAAGGCGCTTCGCCAAGGCATCCGCAACCGGACGTTTGCTCCGGTGCTATGCGGTGCGGCGGCTAGGCAGATCGCCGTCGATCCGCTCTATGAACTCTTCGTCGAAGCCGCGCCGTCTCCCCAGGACAGAGGCTCCAAAACCGGTTATGAGCCGGGGACCGAAAATGAAATCACCCGCAGCCCCGATCCGGCGGAACCGTTTTCCGGACTGGCGTTTAAAACCATCGCCGACCCTTATTCCGGCCGTTTAACAGTCTTTAAGATTTTTTCGGGCAGTATTAGCGGTGATGGGACGTTCTACAATCCAAACCGGGACGCCAAGGAAAAATACAGCCAACTGCTGCGATTGGTCGGAAAAGAACAGAAGCAGATAGGCGAAGCCGGGCCCGGGGACATCGTGGCGATCGCCAAGTTAAAAGAAACCAAAACCGGGGATACCCTTTGTGATACCAACAACAGGATCCTATTCAAGGCTGCCAAGCCGCTCTCAGGTGTGGTTTCATATGCCATTGTGCCCAAAAGCCAGGGCGATGAGGACAAAATCTTTAGTTCGCTGGCAAAACTTATGGAAGAGGACTCCGCATTAACCCTTGAGCGAAACGATGAAACGCGGGAGACCGTTTTAACGGGAATGGGCCAGGTCCATATTGAGACCATCGTTGAACGGCTCAAGCGCAAATATGGTGTCGAGGTAACACTTACCGTTCCCAAGGTGCCCTATAAAGAGACCATCAAGAAATCCATCAGCGTTCAGGGCAGGCATAAGAAACAATCCGGCGGGCATGGTCAGTTCGGGGACTGCTGGGTCCAGTTCGAGCCCCTGCCCAAGGGAACCGGGTTTGAATTCGAGGACAAGATTGTCGGGGGGGTGATTCCGAAAACCTATATCCCGGCAGTGGAAAAAGGGATTTTTGAAGCGGCTCAGAAAGGCGTTATGGCCGGTTACCCCTGTATTGATTTCAAGGCGATCCTCTATGACGGCTCCTATCATTCTGTTGATTCCTCGGAAATGGCGTTTAAGATCGCCGGCTCCCTCGCCTTCAAGAAGGCGGCTGAGCAGGCGGAGCCGACCCTGCTGGAGCCGATCATGGAGGTGGAAGTCACCACCCCGGAAGACTTTATGGGCGATGTCATGGGGGATTTAAACGGAAGACGCGGCCGCGTGCTCGGTATGGAGGGCAAGGGCAAGAACCAGATCGTTCGGGCGAATGTGCCCATGGCCGAGGTGCTGAGCTACGCACCGGATCTGCGTTCCATGACCGGCGGACGCGGGATTTTCACCATGAAGTTCTCCCATTATGATGAGGTTCCGGCCCAATTGCAGCAAAAAATTATTGACGCCGCAAAGTCAGAGGAAGAGTAGTTTTATTGGGTGTTGGGGATGGGGTATTAGGTGCCGGGTGTTGGGGGTTGGGCGTTAACCGCTCAAGCCCTCCGCCGTTTGGCGGCATATAATGCCTCATCCGCCTGCCGCATGCTTTCTTCGAGCGTCGGCGTTTCCTCCTTATCGCTAATCGCCTTGATCCCCCAGCTTAATCCGACGCGTATACCATTTTTGCCTGCCCATTCGGCGAATTCAAAGTCCAGCCGGTTCATGACAGCCTCCGCATTTTCATATGAACTGTTTGCCAGGAGGAAGACGAACTCATCCCCACCGAACCTGGAAGTAATATCGGTCTGGCGAAAATTTTTCTTTATCAGCCGCGCAAACTGTTGAAGGACTTTGTCACCGGTATCATGCCCCATTTCGTCATTAACCGCCTTGAATCCGTCCAGATCGGCAAAGATAAACACTATTGGCAGTTTTGTCCGTTCATAAAGCGAGTGCAGATACCTAGCCGCTGATAAAAACGCCCGCCGATTCAAAAGCCCGGTTAACTCATCCCTCCGTGCCAGCTCCTCGGCATGGGTTTTTAAATGCTCAATCCGTTGCACCAGGAAGTAGATATAGTGGAGGCAGACGATCAGGAAGATGCAGAAAAAATAGAACGGATAGGACGGCCACCGCCCAATCAGGTAGTAATGCGTGGAAACGGCAACCAGGCTGACAATGATGGCATTGTAGGAGACAATGATGAAATTTTTAGGCCCATGTTGTATCCCGTTTCCGATAACGGCAATAGCGATCAGGACGAGTGTCGGGGGCATGACAAAAGGATCCAGTATAATTACCGTCCCGGAGCCCAGTAGGTCAACCCAGTTGGCCATTCGTACGCCCGTAATCCCCACGCCTTTTTTTTTCAAATACCGCCACCAGATGATATGAAACGTGAAGAATACGGCAAATAATATGGCAACGGCTAAATAGTTTAAGGCCAGCAGCGGTATGGGCAGGAAATAGAAGTAAAATACGGTGAGGCCGCCCAGGCCCATTCGGATGACAAACTGATACCACGGAATATAGAGTAATACCTGGCCGTTATGGAGTTCATAGGCGTTATTCAATGCCATAATGACCTTCTAAGTAACTTGAAAATATATATTAATATTCCAGAAGCTTAGCTCTCTGTCATTCCGAGGAGCAAAAGCGACGAGGAATCTTGATTGCTAAAGATTTCTCGCTGCCGCTCGAAATGACAATGCGGATGTTTTTTAAAGTTACTTTCTGCAAAAATACCGCACCAGCGGAATAAATCGCTTTTTACGAAGCCATCAATCTTAGAATATAGAGTGCTCAATGCACCATTGATATGTCTGTCTGATACCTTTTTTTAGGGGGATGGTATAGCTCCATCCCAACCCATTGAGCCGGGATACGTCGAGAAGTTTCTGGGGCGTGCCATCCGGCCGGGTGGTGTCAAATTCGATTTTCCCGCTAAAGCCCGTAATTTCTTTTATCATTTCAGCAAGCGAGCCGATTGTCGTATCACTGCCGCACCCGATGTTGATAAGCGGCGTATCGTTTCTGGTAATCAGGGATTGAAACGTGCCATCGTCCAGCCTGAATATGTGAAGGCAGGCATCGGCAAAATCGTCCACATGCAGAAATTCGCGGCGGGGAGTGCCGGTGCCCCAGACGGTCACCGAGGGGGCGTTGTTTTGTTTGGCTTCGTGAAATTTACGGATCAGCGCAGGCAGCACGTGGCTGGTCTCCAGGTCGAAATTATCGTTGGGGCCATAAAGATTGGTCGGCATGACGGCAAAAAAACGGGTGCCGTATTGTCGGTTGTAAGACTGGCACATTTTAATGCCGGCGATTTTGGCAATCGCATAGGGCTCGTTTGTGGGCTCCAGGGGGCCGGTCAAAAGATGGGACTCCCGCATGGGCTGAGGGCAGTCCCGGGGATATATGCATGATGAGCCTAAAAAAATCAACCGTCTGACATTGTTTAGCCAGGCGGCGTGGATGACATTGGTTTGTATGGCCAGGTTATCCCGGATAAACTCGGCCGGATAGGTGTTGTTGGCAACAATACCGCCCACTTTGGCGGCGGCGAGAATGACGTACTCGGGCTGTTCCGATGCAAAAAAGGACGCCACCGCTTCCTGGCGGGTCAGGTCGAGTTCGTCATGGGGTCGCGTGATAATGTTGTTGTAGCCAAGGGCGTTTAGCCTACGGACCAGGGCGGAACCGGCAAGCCCCGTATGACCGGCGACATATATTTTCGCGTTTGTTTCCATAAGTCTCCACCAAAAATTCTACATCAGGGCTTCGCAGCTTGCGGGAACCGGAAAACCGTTGCGCTGGCATACGGATTCCCTTGCGGCTTCCATGAGATCATGTTTGACCATTTCCGTAATCATCTCGTCAAAGGATATTTCCGGCTGCCAGCCGAGTTTTTCCTTGGCTTTGGACGGATCGCCCAAAAGGGTTTCAACCTCGGTCGGCCGGAAATACCGGGGGTCCACCGACACGACCGTCTGGCCGGGTTTCAGGCGGTCCATTCCATGATTAATGGGAAGTTCGGTTACGAAAGAAGACGGCGTAATATCGGCGATTCTGCCGGTTTCATCTGCCCCCTCGCCCTCCCATTTCAGCTGGATACCGATGTTGTTGAAAGATTTTTCGCAGAACTCGCGGACCGAATGCTGCTCGCCGGTGGCAATGACAAAATCTTCGGGGACGTCCTGCTGCAGAATCAGCCATTGGGCGCGGACATAGTCCAGCGCATGGCCCCAGTCCCTTTTTGCATTCAGGTTGCCCAGGTAAAGATGCGACTCCAGCCCCAAAGCCATGCGGGCCACGGCCCGGGTGATTTTCCGGGTAACAAAAGTTTCGCCGCGGATCGGTGACTCATGGTTAAAGAGGATGCCGTTGCAGGCGAATATGTCGTAGGCCTCCCGATAGTTCACCGTACACCAGAAGGAATAAAGCTTGGCGCAGCCATAGGGGGAACGCGGATAAAACGGCGTGTTCTCGGTTTGCGGGGTCTCCCGGACTTTGCCGTAGAGCTCGGAGGTGGAGGCCTGGTAAAACCGGATCCTCTTCTCAAGGCCCAGCATACGGATGGCTTCCAACAGGCGCAGGGTCCCGAGGCCGTCCGCATTACCGGTATATTCCGGAGAATTAAACGAAACCTGCACATGGCTCTGGGCGGCCAGGTTGTAAATTTCATCCGGCTGGACATCCTGGACGATCCGTATCAGATTGGACCCATCCGTCAGATCCCCGTAATGCATGATAAACCGAAGATTCTGTTCATGGGGGTCCTGGTAAAGGTGATCCACCCGTTGGGTATTAAACAAGGAGGCCCGACGCTTGATGCCATGGACTTCGGAATAGCCTTTATTTAATAAGAATTCAGCCAGGTAGGCCCCATCCTGGCCGGTTATTCCTGTGATCAGGGCTTTTTTTGCCAACCGTCTCCCCTTTCAATTTTTTTGATTAAAAATGATGATGGCTTCGTAAAAAGCGATTTATTGCGCTGGCGCCCCATTTTTGCAGAAAGTAACTCTGAAAAGCGTCCGCATTGTCATTTCGAGCGGTAGCGAGAAATCTTTAACAATCAAGATTCCTCGTCA
>JAGXLR010000076.1 GCA_018334555.1 Desulfobacterales bacterium | reverse complement strand
AGGGTATCCGCCTGCTCATTGAGGAAGAGGTGGAATTTCCGGTAATTACCCAGGCCATGGGGATTACAGAGGAAAAACTCGGGCAAGTAAACGAGCAGATCAAGGCGGAGCGGGCCGAACGGGAAAGAGTGGCAGCGCTGCTCGAAAAGGTGGCGGACAAGAGCAATGAAGAAAAGGTCCGGCACCTTCTTGATAATGACGTCTCCGAGGAATTGATCATGGAAATGGCTGGCGTGGATCAAAGCGTCCTCGATGACGTCAAGAAGGCCATGGAGGAAGAACTGAAGGAAAAGCAGAGAAAGGCCGAAGAGGAGGCCGCACGGAAAAAGGCGGAGGCTGAAGGCCCTGCGCTGGAGGATATTCCGTCGGACGAAATGCTCGATTACATCGAATCCCTACGTGAAATCATGGAATTTAGCGATGAGGAGAAGGAAATCAGGGTAATGGCCGAACAGAGCGCCATACCAAAAGCCCTTGTGGACGTCGCCGTCTCTGAGCCTGACAAACTGGATGAACTCGAAAAGAAAGCGGAGGGTTAAGCCTTCTCCGCCGATTCGGACGCGTTCTCGTTCTCGTGGCCGCCATCGGCTATTAGATGACGGCAACGGGCACGAGAACCGTCCTGCTAAGACCGGGAAGAGACGATCCTGGAGATTTGTCAAAAACAGTCTCCTACGAAGCCGGAAATTTTCAGATGATTTGAAATATACCTTCAATCAATGGCGGGAAGAATGGATCTGACGGGCTATCGGATAAGAATTACGAATGCCGCTAACTGTCCTGTTTTTAATGAGGACGATATCTTCAACTTCTCCGGCTACGCTTTGGCATTGCCAATGGAAACCCATTTATGCATGGGATTTGCCCAAAACCTGGCCAGCGTCTTGCCGGAGATTTCCAGTGTCAATGCACTGGCATTCGAGTTTAGCTGCAGTGGGGAAAAAATCGGGCAATCGTGCAGCCTGACCTACCTTATTGAGAAGTCTGATATTGAAGCAAAGATACTTCCCGGCGCTATCCCGGGAAAAAATATCGAGGCCATCTCCCATCTTCTTTTAAATCTACCGATGTTTCGCTCTTTTGATAAAAACAGCATGCTTCGCTTCCTGTCCTACTTTCAAGTCGAGCATATCTATGACCTGGGATTTAAATCTTACCGGACCGGCGATATCTTTATCAAAAAGGGCGAACCGGGCAGGAACCTCTATATTATTATTGCGGGCAGGGCAGAAGTCATTGATGAAAAAGGCAATTCCATCGCATTTCTTGCCAACGGGGAGGTCTTCGGCGAGATGAGCCTGATCAGCGGCAACCCCATCAGCGCCACTGTTCGCGCCACAGCCCCATCAACGGTGATCCGTCTATCGAGCAGGGATTTTTCCCGCATACTGCCAAAATTTCCGGCCCTGCAAACCTATTTTTCCCGATTGCTGACCCAGCGATTGAGCCGAAGCAATATTGAGCGGGCAAAAGATTTGTCAGCTGTAATGGCTGGCGATTTATCAGAGATGCCGCCCGAGGATGTAATGCAGACGATGCACATTAATCAGAAATCCGGGGTGCTCAATTTCCATAGGGGAGACGTCAGGGCCCATATCCTTTTCAATCAAGGCGAAATCATTCATGCCGAATATGATGGACAAACCGGGGTAGAGGTAATTGCAAAAATTTGTCAAAACCGGTCGGGAAAATTTAACTTTTCGCCAAAGCTCCCGCCAGAGGCAGAAAAAATGGAGATCCTGGGCAATTTCATGGCCATTCTGATGAGTGCCTTAAAGGACATCGATGACAGCTAAAAGAATACTGATTCGCTTTTCGAATGGCCCTATATAACCTAAATTGAGGGTTTCAAATTTTGATGGCTTCGTAAAAAGTCCAATATCTGTGTTGCGCTGCATCCCTCGGAATTTCACGTACAGCTAAGTACGCTGCATTCCTCGGGATTTTGCGCGCCTTGATCTTGAACTTTTTACTTTGCCATCCTAAAATCGACTTTTTACGAGATTGTCAATTTTTTGATTTAAAAAATGTTCCAATATCCTAAAAATAAAATAAAAATTAAATCTTCAAAAAATTGAAACGCTCAATTTAGGTATAATTAATGCCCGTCCATAAACAGGATGTTTTGTTCAGGTTCAAGGAAGGCGCAAATTAGCCATTTATGGATGGGCACGAATTAGGTCACGACTGTTTACGCGCCTGCCAAAGAAAGAAGGAGAAAAAAATGCCTCAAAAAATAGCAATAATTGGTGGCGGCGTCGCGGGTCTGACGACAGGGTATCTATTAAGTGACAGCTATGATGTGACCCTTTTTGAAAAAGATAATAGGCTGGGAGGAAATGTATATACGCTGGATACAAAGACCGGAGAGGCAATCGATATAACCGTCTTTTTCTACTCCCCAATGCAATATCCTAATTTCTTTAAACTTTTATTAAAGCTTGGCATTAAATCGACAACCCGGCCGATGGAAGGTTGCAGCCAGTCTTTTCAAAATCTTAAAACAAAACAGGCTTATTATCTAAATTGTGACCCAATGAGAATAACCTCGACACTGCACCCAAGAAACTTCAGGGCGCTTTTCTACCAGGGGATTGTATTCTGGAATTATTATAAAGGCATGCGGATGAATAATGAAGGAAAATTCCATGGCCTTATCCTTAAAGAGGCACTCAGATTTCTGCCGGGTTTAAAAGGGGATGTTTTGAAAATGGCTATTTTCCCGATCTGCATCATGACCTCAATGCTCTGGGATGAACTGATGGAAGCGCCTGCGGAATTTGTATTCAATAAAATTGAAAAACAATGCGGATCCATAAAAAAATTCGTTTCCTGGCGTCTTTACCCATGCAAAACAAGGACTTATGTTGAGAAACTGGCAGCCCCCATCAGGGAAAAAATAATACTGAATGCGAATATTAAATCTGTCAGCAGATTTAATGGCGATGTGATCGTTAAAATGGCAGATGAAAAGGAACAAACCTTTGATAAAGTAATTTTTGCCTGCCCGGCGGATACGGCATTGAAACTCTTGGAACAACCGACTGATGAAGAGAAACGGCTTCTGGGGGCATGGAAGTATAAAGATGGCCTCGTGATCGTACATACGGATAAATCTTCCTACCCATCAGAGAATCTTTGGGGATTATACAGCTATCTTTACACCGAGGAAGACGGTAAAATTAATACCTCGATCAACGCCCATTACAGATTTCAAAAAGGTGTGCCCCGTAACAGCAATTATATCGGAACGCAGCATCCCAATATCGATATTGATAAAAATTCAATCGAATTTCAGAAAGTATTCAGAACGCCCATTTATGATATCAATTCCACTGAAACGATTAAGGCGCTTCCCTCATTAAATGCTCAGATGGGCACCTATTTTTGCGGATCCTATTTCGGATACGGACTTCATGAAGATGCCGTGACATCTGCCATAAATGTCTCAAAAATGCTCGGGGCCGATTGGGATTAGTTTTTAAGGTTATCTTGTTTTCGAAACGTTACAGATCTCCAGTTACCGGTTTGGGGGAATGGATTTTTTCAGTTTTTTGCGATCCTGTATAAAAAGGGGGAGAGATGAAAATTGCCGTCCTCAATGGAAGTCCTAAGGGCCTTAAAAGTATTACAATGCAATCCGTTCAGTTTATAAAGAAAGAATTTGCGCAGCATGAGTTAGAAATCATAAATATTTCGCAAAAAGCAAATAAAATAAAAAAAGATCCTGAAACCCTGAATAATATTATAGAAAAGATTAAAGCCGCAGATGCCGTACTTTGGGCCACACCGGTTTACTATTTTCTTGTGCCTTCACAATATAAAACATTTATCGAGCTCATTTTCCAGGAGGATAAGAATATCAATGCGTTTCGGGATAAATATACGGCTGTCCTGACTACCTCGGTGCATCTGTTGGATCACATTGCCCATAACTACCTGAATGCCATATGCGATGACCTATCAATGAAGTTTTTGGGGTCTTTTTCGGCTGATATGCATGATTTCCTGGATGATAAAGAGCGGCAAAGGCTGTTGTTGTTCATGCAATCCTTCTTTAATGGGATTGAGAAAAAATTGCCTACTGCAAAAAAACATGGGCCAATCGATCACAAAGCAATTGAGTACAAACCTTCTATGCCTGATGGCAGAATAGATATGGGTAGGCATAAATGCGTCATCTTGAATGATGCGGAAGAAAATCAGTCTAATCTCTTCAATATGGCGAATGCAGTGGCGAATCATTTGAAGGGGGATGTCGAAGTAATAAACCTATATGATATTGATATTAAAACCGGATGCCAGGGCTGTTACCATTGCGCATATGACAATACTTGCCGATTTGAAAAAGAAGATGAGTTCGTGGGGGTTTTTAACAGCAAAATAGAACCGGCGGATATTCTGTTGTTTTGCGGAACAATTAAGGACAGATATCTTTCGTCACGCTGGAAGCTTTTCATTGATCGAACCTTCTTTAAACAACATGTCCCCTACCTTAGCGGGAAACAGCTGGGTTTTCTGATTTCAGGCCCACTCAAAAAAAATCCCAACCTCAGGCAAGCCCTCGAAGCCTACAGTGACCTAATGGGGGCTAATCTTGTCGACATCATCACAGATGAGAATGAAAGTTCAGAAGCAATGGATGCATTGTTGAGCAGCCTCGCCCAACGCCTCATCGACTTTGCAGAAAAGGGCTATTATCAACCCCGGTATTTTTATTCGATCGGCGCCATGAAGATTATGAGGGATCTGTTTTGGGGGAAATATCGTTTTCTTTGCCAGGCTGATCACAAATTTTATAAAAATAACGGTATCTACGATTTCCCCCAAAAGAACTATAAGGATAGGATGTTAAATAATATCGTCATACCCCTTACAAGGATTCCATCAGTCCGAAAAAAGCTATACAACAGTGTTCAAGAGGAAATGATTAAACCATATGCAAAAATATTGAACAAAATAGGCGAATAAGGGGCCGCCCCCATTAACATGGCGTCGGGTTTTAGTGGCCATTATAGGACAAAAAAATGACCGATAGATCCAGATATGAAAAAAAATTATTTTTTATCGGAGCCTTATGGAATTGGATCGCCTCCCTGCTACTTTTGTTTTTATATTTTGTAAATCAAGAGCTTCTTGAATATTACCATAAAATACCTGAAACGATGTTATGGTATTATATTTTCCTTGGGGCCGTTTTTGTTTTTGGTTTGGGGTATTACTATATCAGCAAAGATGTTCAAAGAAATCGAGATCTTATAAAAATGGGGGTCCTTGCCAAGGGGATCGTATTTCTTTTGTTCCTTATTTATTTGATAGAGGGTGAAGTAAGAGTGCTGCTTTTCCTAGGAGGCTTTGTAGATCTAATTTTTGCAGTGCTCTTCGCTGAGGTTTTAGTTCGAATGAGGCAAGCCTAATAACCGGCTATATCCATAAGGTCTAAGGTTTTCATCATCCCCTGCCCACTGACCAAAATAAAGAGGGTTCGTTAGGCAAAAGGGAATCCTAACGAACGATATAAAAATGGCATCAGTATTCCTTCAACTCGAACAGCACTTTGGTGCTTTGAAAAACCGCATCCGCTGTAAAGCTTGGCTCGTCCTGGTAGGCCTCATAGGTCTCATCAATGTGGCCCGAAAGGCGTCCCTTCAGTTTTAGCGTTTGATTCTCGCTATCTGGATCGATGTCGACACAGGCGCTGCCGGACGCGCATTTGTAGTCTCCTTCCTGAAACGGCGTCAAGGTCGCTACCTCCTTGTAGTCCGATCCGGCCATTGTTATATACAGGCGCGCCCAGGTATGGATATTCCAATCGGTTCCCTGGTAGCGACCTTTCACGGTGCCTTCGGTTACGACCCGCCAACTCTCATTGGATGGGTGCTCGAATGTATAGTTCAACTCCTCAGTCATTGTAATTAGATGGGTCAGCTCGTATTGATAGTCACTCCAACAATAAAAGCCGGAACAATGATTGTGCGTCGTAACTTTGACGTTGCCGATATCGGTTTGGAACGTCATTTTCAACAACGTTTCAGGCCCGTATGTGCCCCTCGCCCAATTGGAGGTCTCGGGGGATAACTTTTTTTCCCCCCGGTAGCACATGAAGTGGCTCAGACTGGGGGTGTACCTGACCCCGAACAGGTGGAACCCAAAGGGCGCCGCATTGGGATCATTCTCCGTTGACAGGCTGTACGCATAGCTCCCGTCATCGGTTTGTCCAAAGGAATAGTAGCCGAACATATCCTTGACCTTGCCCGGAACGTACCGGCCATGCTCGAACCGGCCATGCCCGAAAAGCATGCCATCGGACGACAGCATCCCCCAGCAGCCCCTTTCCCAATCGCGTGGAGCGCCGGGAGGCTCGGCATTCTGGTAGTCACCAGGCTTGTGTACGAAGGTAGCGACGCTTACGTTCGTCGTGCTTACACCGTTGAGATTCTTCGGGTCCGGGTCCCAACCAGTATACTTAGAATGCCACTGAACATAAGGTTTGGCCCAGGCCGGCGGCTTGTTGACATAGAAGTCGCTGCTCTGCAGGTTGTAGACCTTGTGATAAACGGGCGTGAGGTTGTACCACATGCTGCCGTAGTACTTCTGCAGCATCACCTGACGACTTCCCTTTGCAAAGGCATCCACTTCCCGTGGCTGACCAACAACCCGAACGGTGATCCCCTTCGGGTACTGCGTCGAGAACTGCTGGGCGATGAAGTCGGCCCGTTGATAGACCGTTCCCGTATCGTCAGGCAGAAACTGATGCGGATTAACCATTTCCGAAACATAGTCGGCGTTGCTAATCACGAGATAGTCCACCCAACGCATAAACTCGGCTACTTCATCGTCAATATAGTCCTGAAACACCTCATCGCGATAGGTGGCGACGCTGTTGAACTGCACTTCGGAGTTGTCCCCCTCCGCCAACACGTGAATAGCTTCGGTAACCAGCCCAAAGGCGCGGTACTGGTAGGCCAGTATCTTTCCGAAATAGGCCTCAAAGGTTTTATAGAGCGCCAGCACATCCTTTTTACCGTTGCCGGCATTCAAGGAAAGGGCGTAGCGCCCAAGCGCGCCGGATTTACCGGTGACTGGATCGGGCATGACGTTGCCGTGGATTGTCACGAGCATGTGCGGTACGTCATTCTGTGTGGATGCGTTGTTGCTGATGATGCTAACACCGAAGGCGTGAGGGTCCAGCGGATTATCGGACTTCGCCTTATCGACGGTGTAATTTACATTGAGCCGCTTGACAAGCGCATCAAGGTTATTGATGGCGTCGCGGACCGGCTGTTGGCTGCTGTCGAAAAGCAGATCGACGATGTCCTGTTCTAACTGTCGCTCTAGCCGCGAAAGCTCCTGTTTCACCACCGACAGCTCATCCTCGATTGACTGAAGTTGTTCATTCTGCGCCTGAAGCGCATCGAGCACTTCCTTATTGGGGTCCGGGTCCGTCGCGAGTCCGAATTTCTTCAGCAGGAACCCGGCCGCCTGGGTCCCCAACGACGTTCCGGCGGCCTCAGCGGCGCTGACCGCTAAATCCTTGTAGAAGCTGCCTTTCGACTCACCGCCGTACAGTGCACTCAGTTGCGTATGGGCCGTCTTATCGGGAATACGTTCCAATACCAGCATATCGAGATAGGCATCAAGGCCGCCGGCCGCCTCGGCCGCGCGCATGAATAGCGCGGGGTCCAAGTGCTCGTGCATTGCCTCTTGGTGTAGCTGCTCGGCGTAGTTGAGGCCCATTGGAAGCCCCAGATGCCGTTTAACCGCCTCCAAGGCCTCCTCGTGACTGACGTTGTAGGCCAGACGATAGCGGTCGACGAGGGTCGTGAACAGGTTCACTTCGAGATGCGCGCCGGGCGTGTATTCGGGCTCGTAAGCGCTAAGCTCGGCACCCAGCCGTTTGCCGTCGACTTCGACAAGATGGGCCGACACGCGCACACCGCCTTCCCCGCTCGTTAAAGTGCGGCCGAAAAACTCGCCGTCTTCGCAAAGACCGGCCCATACCTTCTGACCGTCTACCTCCACCGTAATCATAGCTGTATCGACAGGTCCCGCCACGTCGACCGTTCCCCACATGATGACATCGCAGCCGGTAAAGGCGGTCACGATAAACGCTAACGCGCACGCAATGAGAATGCCGCGGCTATAACGCACCCACCGTGATTGCATAACATACTCTCCTCTCTGATCCCGAAAAAGCCTTGATATCCATTTGAGCCCTCAACCCGAACCCATACCCGCCCGTCCTGGGCTCGGCGTAATAGGAGGCCGCTATCCGCCTTTTCCTTGATATTTCTTGACGCGGCGAACGGCGAATGACGATGGGCAAAACGCCACGGTAAAATCGGGCCGTCGAAATACAGTTTTACCTAAATTGAGCGATTTTCAAGTTTGCCGCAGATACAAGGAAAATGATGTCGAGCTATAGGCGCTTATGCGAGACATCCGCTGGCAAAGTAGATGCGGAAAAATTGGAAATCCCGGAGGGTTTCAAATTTTTAAAGCTAGAATTGATGGCTTCGTAAAAAGTCCAATATCTGTGTTGCGCTGCAACCCTCGGAATTTCACGTACAGCTAAGTACGCTGCATTCCTCGGGATTTTGCGCGCCTTGATCTTGAACTTTTTACTTTGCCATCCTAAAATCGACTTTTTACGAGATTGTCAGAATTGATTGAAGTCTTTTAAAATAATAAAAAAAACAAAAAGTTTAAAAATTTGAAACGCTCAGTTTAAGAGATAGTTAGTTTACTAATATCCCTTTGTCAATAAAAAAATCGGGCCACCACCGATACTAATGCCGGCGTTAGTCCTCCAATGACTGGACCATCTCGTCTAGACGAATCTTCATTTCACTCCAGTCCCCCTGGGGATTGCAGACGATGATGATAAAGAGGTTCATCTGGTACGCCTGCATAAGAATCGTAGAGGACGGGCAATGCAATGTAAGGGCGCTGGCCCTTCCAATTTTGATTTGATCCGCGGTATGCCGGGCATCTGCGAACAACGGCTTCATGTGCCTGGCCATGATCCGCAAATTCAAGACATATTCACTTTGATCCGCCGCAAGTATCTTTCCTTCTTCGTCCACCAAGGCGAAGGCCAGATAGCCCTTCATTTTTTTAACGCGGTTCAAAAAGTCTTGAAGCACCCGGCCGGATTTCTCCCAATCGATTTCAAAAGGCGTGACCTCTTCTGTTAAAGGGATAAACGGCTCATTTTCCCGGAGATCCGCCGGCTCAACGTCGCCCGGGGCCAACGCCTCCTCTTTCTGCCAGGAGGCATCCACAATTTCCATGATATTGGTTTTGACGCGCTTCCTGGTTCTCTGCCGGGGCAACTCGGATAGCTTAAAACCAATGCGGTTCCAACTCGAAATCTCCTTGGCCGCCTCCTCTCCGTCCATGCCGCTGTAAAAGGCATCGAAAAGCACCCCCCGGTCAAAATAGAGATAGCCTTTGCCGGCATCAGCTGAAGCCACCCGCATCCGGCAGGTCTTCTGCTGCAATTCGACCAAAGGCAGCAGGCTTGCCATGGTCATCCCCCGCCGATTCAGCCCCTCGTCCCGAAGATTAAGCCCGACAAAAATAGCGGAGGCGATGGCGCCTATGCTGAAGGGCTTCTCCAGGTGATACAGAAACGTCTGCTGGCTGAGTTCCTCTCTGAACCAGGGTTTGCCCATATCAGTAGTGACAATACAGGGGCTGCCGGGATGTTTTTCTGTCATAAAGGAGAGGAGTTCCAAACATTCGATCTTAGGGGTTTGGATATCGCAGACCAAGACAGAAATCCGCCCATTTTTTAGACAGGCCAAGGCCTCTTGGCCATCCACGGCGATTAATACCTCAAACTGTTGGAGTTTCTCCAGGCCCGCTTTAAGGTTTTTGACAAAATCGGCGTCGCCATCGACAATAAGAACCTTATCCATGGGAAAACTTTCAACTCATCGGTTTTAAATCAGCTGGGTGTGGAATAAGCCGATACGGATTAAAAATAGGCCTCTCTTGATTGCGTATTTAACGCAACCAATTTGCCTGCCCCTTGCGTTTAATCATGAAAAAAATGCTCATCTCATACAGCGCTAAATTTACCAGAGCAAAACAAATATTCAATAATAAAAATTCAAATCCGACCCTATCGAACAGAATCCCAACCCCACTTTTCCGGATATCCTCCCCCTATTTTCTCCCATGACGATCTCGACCCTCAGACCGGGGCTTTATTGAAACGCTCAGGTTTAGGTGAAAATTGCTGCCATATCGAATCGCGTCTACCGGGCAGACATTCAGGCAGCGCCCGCAACTAAAACAATCGGCTTTCAGCTTCCTGTCATAGACCCGATCTTTCGCCGCATCACAGGGGCATGCCCCTATACAGGCCCCGCATTGGATGCACTTCTCTTTATCAATCCGGACCTTCGAGATACTGAGCCCCTCAAACATCCAGGCCACAAAACCAAAAGGACAGATAAGCTGACAAAACGGACGGTAGACAAAAAAAGAGCCAATCAAAACAATAATGACCGTCAGCAAAATGCTGACGGCTTCAAAGTGCATGTTAAACAGATTAAACGGATTGATATAGTGATAGATAACAAATCCTTCACGCCCCCCGAGCACGCCAAAAAGAAACAATAGCACAAGGAGCAAAAGCCCGCCGCGAATCGTATTGGTAAAGACAAACGGCAGCTTGAGCCTTCTTAATCGCCGAAATATCGGAAAGCTGTATGCCAGTTCCTGAAGCGCCCCGAAAGGACAGGCCCAGCCGCAGATCATCTTATTGCCGATAACCGCCAGTATCAAAAAGAAAATAAAAGCCGTCGCCTTGGCCACCGGATCCGGATAGAGCCCCACCATCGACTTGAATACCTTTACGATGCCCTCCATGGGGTTTGGCGACTTGCCCAGATAAAAGCCCGCTATACCAACCGAGATAATTAATGCCAGATTATAGGGGAGCCTTGGGTACCAGCTTCGTCTGTGCCCGCTCCCTGCCCCATCCGGTCGCCCTAAAAAATTCAGATAGACAAACCCTATTAGGACCAAAGCGATGAAAATATAGTATTTTGCAGTCGCATCCGTATGTGAAAGCAGATGATGGACAGCGTGCGATAACTCGTCAGGGCTTACATCTAATTCCCGGAAGTTTTTGCTTTTAGAAACATCGAGCGGTAAGCCAAGCTCCCGCGCCAGGGCCTTGCCGGTCACCCCAAGCTCAGGGGCAATTTGGCGTATAGACATGCCGACATCAACGTTCAGATCCTCATTAGGCGGCGCCCCCCGGTCGCCCAAAAATCCAACGCCCATAATAAGCGAACTCAATACAAGGGTTAAAAGCAACACGGCCCGCTGTCTGATAGAGAGCAATAAAAACCAGTCACGAATCTTCATGCGTTATCCTTTGCTCCCGTGCGAGATGCCCGCCCACGGCCTACATCACATCCTCGCCGGAGTGTTCATTGAGCTTTTCCATAAAATCCCAGAGTTCTTTGACTTCCGGCAGCAGATCCCACTCTTCGGGCCGGGTTGAGATCCTATCGCCGTCATTTAAAAACCGGTAGAAATGGATAGTACATCCCCTGTATTCCTTTTCGCCGCCGGCCCACCGGGTGAAGTTGCCGGGAAAGATGCCGGCGATTTTCCATCCCAACCGCTTAAACCAGATATACTGCGTCGTATTGTGCCATGTTTCGCAGAACACGGTCACATATTCGGCGCCCGTACCTTCAAGCCATTGGTAGAACGAGGCCAAATTCGACCAGATACTGGCGGCAACCGGGCCCTTACGATACGCCGGGTGTATCGCGATAAAACTGGCCTCCACCTGAAGGTTTAGATCCCACTTGGTATACATGCTGGACATCACGATCCTATTTGACCGAAGATCTTCGCCGACCATAACCGCATGGGGCCGGGTGACGGCATGCGCCTCCCAGTTTTCAGCGAATGCCACCCTTTCCTCGTATTCTCTGGGATCCAGAATCCATTCATGGACCGAACCGTATACCTCCGGATAGGAGCTCCGCCAGAGTTCGGCCACCGCTTCCAGATCATCTCTGGTAAGGGTCCTTAACCTGAAATTCGGGTTTTGCGGATCCATTCGGTCGATCAACGGCCAAACGACCCTCTTGTTTTCTATTTTCCTTAATTCACAGGACTTCCCCATTTCCCTGTACGGCTGATAAGAAGACATATCGATCGGCTTCATGAGTCTGCTCCTTTATAATTCCGTCTTTTTTCCCGACGTTCGTTTCTACAGGCTAATCCTTCTTCTCGATCGTACCCCCTGCCCGCTCAATAGCGGATTTTTCAAAGTCCGCCTGAAACCCCGGGGCATAATTCATATACTGGGGAATGGGGTATCGCAGCCCGGCGGCATGCGTCTTCTCGATGCCTTCCAACAGGATATCCAGTTTTTCACCCGGACATGAGAACATGACCTCCTGATCCTGTGCGCCGCCCCAGACCCGGTCCCCGTTGCCCAAAGTAACGTACTGGGGTTTATTCGTCTTGATTGTTTTTATGACCCCCTCGTGGCAGGATCCGATTCTTCCCGCGGCGCTGAATTCCATCACGCCCCCCTCCATATACAGATAGCCCTGAACAAACCGTATCGCCTGGGCCGGCAGACAGTAAACCATTACAGTATCCGGCACGACCCTGGTCCGCGTTAGCGGGGAGATAATCAGCCCCGGGAATTCGTTATTAAAACAATAGAGGTGCGGCCCAAATCGACTCTCGGTCACCCCGTCCTTTGCATACAGGCCGACGCTAAATGCTTCCGCCCATGCCTTGTATTCCGCCGCAAGCCGGTCCCAGCCATAAATCGCGCGGGCGAGCCTGCAGTTTATATCCGCCTCGGTTATGGCAATGGTCCAGCCGTAGACGCGGGACATTTTAAAATCCTGGCAGAGAAAATTCTGCAGCCCCAGATCGCGGGACGGTCTTTTATACGCCGGCCGGATCTCCCCCTCGGATTGAATCATTTTTACCGCCAGAGGAAACGTCGCAGGCCGAATCAGCGATTCGATCCGCTGGCCATACTTTCTGTATCGATCCAGTTCTGTCGTCATATTCTTTTCCGTATTCCTTTCTTGTCGCATCATCAACCATCTTCGGCCAGTGCGCAGTTGGAAAGCCAGGCTTCTATATATTCTGCGACTTCCTGCCAACCCGGCTCGGCAACCATCCAATGCGCTTGCCCCTCGAATTCTTTATACGTCGAAACAGACTTATACCGCTCAGCTATCGGCCGGGCGACAGAAGGAGGCGAGGCCCTGTCTTCGGCACCAGCAACCACCAAAACCGGACAGGCCACCTTTGAGGCGTCCACTTTGGCCGCCCCGTTCGAATCCAATAACCAGTATCCGATCTCAAACATGGCCCGACCCGACTCGTAAACGAATTTCTCGTAGGTTTCCTTTTGCTCATCGGGCGGCAGCAGGTGAAGCATGCTATATACCGCCGCATCAAACTTTGGCAGCATAGGCTTTTTCCAAAATCCCCACTTCATTTGTATACTCCAAAAACTCCTTACCACAGACGGTTTAAGACACATCCAGTTACCCGAGGGCGGTGCCGGCGTCACCAGAACGATAGCCTTGGCCAACCCCCGCTCGGCCAGCATCTGTGACAGCAGCCCGCCCATGGAGTGTCCCATCAAAATGGGTTTGACGTTAAGCTCCCGGATTTCTTGCTCCAGGTCGGCGGCATAATCCAGAAGGCCGGTGGTGCCGAGGCGGGGATCAGGGACGCCTCTCGGATCCATGTCGTGGTGGCGTAAAGTCGTTGCCACACAGCGGTAGCCCTGGTTTTCAAAAAAACGCCGGTAGTTTTCCCAGTACCAAGCGCCGCCCCACATGCCATGAATAAAAAAAATGGTTTCAGTCATATCTACCCCCTTATGATTCGATTGGGTGCATTCAGCCAAAATTGCCCATCGGGCCATACCACATGGCCTCTATTTTGCAAGATTCGATGAAATGAAACGGCCCAATTCCTTCACCGACTGATCCGCCTCCGGCATAAAACCGGCAAACATCTGCCATAAATGCCACATACGTGGCCAGATTTTGATATCTGAGCTGCCGCCGTGTGACTTGATGCGCTCGGCGAGCCATACCGAGTCATTGAGCAGGGTTTCGTATTCGCCCACATGGATCAACGTTTTCGGCAGGCCATCCAGAGATGCGTAGATCGGCGAAACGGAAGGGTGATTTAGCGGAAGGCCGCCGGCATATTGCCTGGCAGCCAGGTGGAGGCGCTCGGGACTCGGAAAATTGGGGTCAAAGCGCGCCTTTGTTTGATGCGTTTCGCTTGTCATGGCCAGGTCCGTCCAGGGAGACATAAGCGCAAGCGCCGCGGGGACCTCAGCCCCGCTTTGTTTCAGATGCACGGACAATGCAAGGGCCAGACCGCCGCCCGCTGAATCGGCGACAACGGCGGGTTGCATATCCTTGTTCGCCCCTGATAATTCCATGAATACGCGACTCGCGTCTTCGAGCGCCGCCGGAAACGGATGCTCCGGGGCCAAGCGATAGTTAAAGATCAGCGTCGGGCGCTTCGAAGCAACCGCCATTCGGGCGGCCAGTGCCCTGTGAG
>JAGXLR010000075.1 GCA_018334555.1 Desulfobacterales bacterium | reverse complement strand
AGAAGGTTATTGAAAGGGAACGTCCCGATGCCCTGCTGCCCACCCTGGGCGGCCAGACCGGGTTGAATACAGCCGTAGCCGTAGCTGAAAAGGGGGTTTTGAAAAAATTCGGCGTTGAGATGATCGGCGCCAGCCTGGCCTCGATTCAAAAGGCCGAGGCCCGGGACCAGTTCCGCCGGGCCATGGAAAAGATCGGGCTGCGGATTCCCAAGAGCGATTTTGCCCGGGACATGGATGCGGTATGGCGGATTGCCGAAACAATCGGCTATCCGATTATCGTGCGGCCGAGTTTTACCCTGGGCGGCACCGGCGGCGGGGTGGCCTACAATCCGGAGGATTTGAAAAACATGGCCGAGGCCGGCCTGGATGCCAGCATGACGACCCAGGTGATGCTCGAGGAGTCGGTGCTCGGGTGGAAGGAATACGAGCTCGAGGTCATGCGGGACAAAAATGACAATGTGGTAATCGTCTGCTCCATTGAAAACATGGATCCCATGGGGATTCATACCGGGGACTCCATCACCGTGGCCCCGGCCCAGACGCTGACGGACCGTGAATACCAGGTTATGCGGGATGCCTCAATCGCCATTCTTCGTGAAATCGGCGTGGATACCGGCGGTTCAAACGTGCAGTTTGCCGTTAACCCTAAAAACGGCGAGATGATTGTCGTGGAGATGAATCCCCGGGTGTCCCGGAGTTCGGCCCTGGCTTCCAAGGCGACCGGGTTTCCCATTGCCAAGATTGCGGCAAAGCTTGCGGTGGGGTATACGCTGGACGAGCTGCCCAATGACATCACCGGTGAAACGGTTGCCTCGTTTGAACCCTCCCTTGATTACTGCGTGGTGAAAATTCCCCGATGGACCTTTGAAAAATTCCCCGAGGCGGAAGACGTGCTGACCACCTCCATGCGGTCGGTCGGCGAGACCATGGCCATCGGCCGGACGTTTAAGGAGGCGCTTCAAAAAGGGCTCAGGTCACTTGAAATCAACCGTTATGGATTCGGGGCCGACGGCAAAGACCATTTGGATGCGGAAAAGCGCCCCGAATCGGTGGAAGATATTGAGCGGCTGCTTGCCAAGCCCACCTCGAACCGGATATTCTATTTAAGATACGCCCTTTTGGCGGCCATGCCCATTGAATCCATATATGAGATTACCGGTATCGATCCATGGTTTTTGTATCAGCTAAAGCAGATTATTGAAATGGAGCGCCGGTTAAATGAAGCCGGTGCGGAATTGCCCCGGGAATTGTTCTATCGCGCCAAGTCCTTCGGCTTTTCCGATTTTCAGCTGGCTGTGTTGAGCGGAACGGATGAGAAGAGCATATGGAGCCGGCGCCGGTCCCAAGGCATCCGGCCGGTTTATAAACTGGTGGATACCTGTGCGGCGGAGTTTGAGGCGGCAACCCCCTATTATTACTCAACCTATGAAGAAGAGGAGGAGGCCCGGGTTTCGGATCGAAAAAAAATTATGATCCTGGGCGGCGGACCGAACCGGATCGGCCAGGGGATTGAATTTGACTACTGCTGCGTTCATGCCTCTTTTGCCCTCCGGGAGCTTGGCATCGAGTCGATCATGGTAAACAGCAATCCGGAAACTGTGAGTACGGATTATGACACCTCGGATAAACTCTATTTCGAGCCGCTCACCCGCGAGGATGTGCTGCACATCGTGGAGACCGAAAAACCGGAAGGGGTGATCGTCCAGTTCGGCGGCCAGACCCCGCTTAACCTTTCGATTCCGCTGCTTGAATCCGGAGTGCCGGTCATCGGCACGCATCCCAAAAGCATCGCCCGGGCAGAAGACCGGAAACAGTTTCAGGCCATGCTGAATAAACTGGATTTGAAGCAGGCGCCAAACGATACCGCCATGACCGTGGCCGAAGCCCTGAAAGTGGCCGGACGCATCGGCTTCCCGGTGATTGTGAGGCCGTCCTACGTGCTGGGCGGCCGGGCCATGAAAATCGTATATGACCCAAAAACTCTGGAAAACTTTACCCGGCTGGCGCTCATCGCTTCGCCGGATCATCCGGTGTTGATCGATAAATTTTTGGAGGATGCGGTCGAGGTGGATGTGGATGCGGTCTCCGATGGGCATACGACCATTGTGGGAGGCATTATGGAGCATATTGAGGCCGCGGGTGTTCATTCAGGTGACTCGGCGTGCGTGCTGCCGCCCTATACATTGAAGTCTTCTGAAATTGAAGTCGTTGCGGCTGCGACCAAAGCCATGGCCGCGGAGTTGAATGTTATCGGCCTCATGAATGTTCAATATGCAATAAAGAATGGCGGGCTCTATGTATTGGAAGTCAACCCCCGCGCCTCGCGAACGATCCCCTTTGTCAGCAAGGCCACAGGCGTGCCGCTGGCCAAAATTGCCACAAAGGTGATGTTGGGTAACCGTCTTGCAGACCTGGGATTGACCGAAGCGATCATCCCGTCGCATATATCCGTCAAGGAAGCGGTCATGCCCTTTGACCGGTTTCCGGACGTGGATACCCTGCTGGGACCGGAGATGAAATCCACGGGCGAAGTGATGGGCATAGACACGGAATTCGGCCGGGCCTATGCCAAGGCGCAGATCGGCGCCGGCCAGCATCTTCCGGTGGACGGGGTGGTATTTATCAGTGTTCAGGACAGTGACAAGCGGGCTGTTTTGCCTGTGGCAGCGGCCTTTCGGGATGTTGGATTTCGAATTCTCGCCACACCGGGCACGTCAAATTTTTTTGAGGAAAACGGGTTTGAAAACCGGATGATCAATAAGGTCTCCGCAGGCCGCCCCCACGTGGTGGATGCCATCTTGAACCGGGAGATCCACCTGGTGATCAATACCGGGACCGGAGATGAAACCCGGCGGGACGGGTACATGATCCGCCGGGCATCGCTTAAATTCGGTATCCCCTACGCTACGACGATCGCCGGGGCAAAGGCCATGAGCCGGGGCATTGCCGCTTTAAAGCGCGAAGCGTTGAGGGTTGCGCCGATTCAGAGCTATCATCAATAGGTATAAACCATGAATCCGTCAGCCAATCCATTTATCGAAACCCCGGACGCGGAGGGCCGGCCCAGGGAA
Organism: Desulfobacterales bacterium; assembly: GCA_018334555.1. Lineage (GTDB taxonomy): Bacteria > Desulfobacterota > Desulfobacteria > Desulfobacterales > Desulfosalsimonadaceae > M55B175. Next base: position 11,497 of record JAGXLR010000075.1, on the reverse strand, counting down.
GCCTGCGGGGTTTTCGGTATCTATAATCATCCGGAAGCTGCCAAACTCACGTATTTTGGTATCTATGCCCTTCAGCACCGGGGCCAGGAGAGCGCCGGCATTGCAGTGGCAAGAGATAAAAAAATTGACTGCCATAAAGGCATGGGGCTGGTATCGGAAGTATTCAATGCCGAGCGCCTGGATTGGCTGGACGGCCATCACAGCGCTATCGGTCATGTGCGCTACTCAACCACCGGTGGTTCAACCCTTACCAATGCCCAGCCGTTTGTAGTTACCCACCGGGGAAAATCCTACGCGGTTGTTCATAATGGGAACATCGTGAATGCGTATTCTTTGAAGCGCGAGCTCGAGGAAGAGGGCTCAATCTTTCAGACCACCATGGACAGCGAAATTTTTCTGCATTTATTTGCCAGGCGCCTCAAGCGGGGGTTGGAGGATGCGCTTATAAATACAGTGCGCCGATTGAAAGGGGCCTATTCATTTGTTTTACTGACCAGCCGGGGCGAGTTGGTAGGTATAAAGGATCCGAACGGGTTCCGGCCGCTTTGCCTCGGACGGCTGGCAAGCGGGGAGTATGTGCTGGCCTCTGAAACCTGTGCCCTGGATCTGGTAGAGGCGGTATATATCCGGGAGCTTGAGCCGGGGGAAATTGTTATTATTGATGGTTCCGGCATCAGGAGCATTTATCCGCACAAGGCGGTCAGGCGTTCCTGCTGCATTTTCGAATTTATTTATTTTGCCCGGCCGGACAGCAATATTTTTGGACAGAATGTCTATCAGACCCGAAAAGCGCTTGGCCGCCAATTGGCCAGGGAGGCGCCGGTGGAAGCGGATCTGGTCATGCCGTTTCCGGATTCCGGTAACTATGCGGCATTGGGGTATGCCGAAGAGTCAGGAATATCTTTTGACCTGGCCATGATACGGAACCATTATGTGGGGCGGACATTTATCCAGCCCACTCAAAGCATGCGGGATTTCGGCGTAAGGATGAAGCTTAATCCGGTCAAGGATCTGCTGGTAGGCAAGGATATTATTATTATCGAAGATTCCATTATTCGGGGGACTACGGCGAAAACACGCATTAAAACGCTGCGGGAAATAGGCGTCAAGCGGATTCATATGCGGGTCAGCTCCCCGCCGCACCGTTATCCCTGCCATTACGGCATTGATTTTTCAAGCCGGGGAGAGTTGGTTGCCGCCCGGAAAACGGTTGAGGAGTTGGGCGAATACCTTGATCTGGATTCACTCTATTATTTAAGTCTGGATGGCCTTTTGGCGGCGACAAAAGTGGCGGATCCGAAAAATAATTTTTGTAAGGCTTGCTTTGATGGATGTTATCCGGTAAAATTCGATTCAAATGTGTCAAAAATGTGCCTGGAACAGGCCAACACGCCGATATAATGAACAATTTGCTATCTGTTCGTAATATGGGTGGGCGGGTCGGCAGGCATGGATTCAGTGTTTTTTAGAGGACATGTTAATGATAGAGACAAAGTATTTAAAGGATAATGTCCAAAACATCCAAAAGCTTTTGACCATTCCCGGGTTGAAGGATTTTGAAACCCGGTCGTTGGCAAAACTGTTGCGGCTCAGCAAGATAAGGGAGTATGAAGATGGTGAGCTGATTATCCGGGAAGGGGACAATGATCCGTGGCTCTATTTTTTGCTGTCCGGAAAACTGCGGATTAAGAAAAACGACGTGGAAATCGGCCGCATCCATCAGGTGGGGGATATTTTCGGTGAAATGCGGATTATCGACAATATGACGCGCTCCGCCTCTGTCTATGCAGACGGTTATACCATTTGTCTGTGTGTGGACACGTCGGCAAAAGGGCGGCTGGCCACAGTAAAGGAACGGGATGAAAAACTCGATTTTTTGCTCCTATTGTACCGGATATTCGCCGAATACATTTCGATCCGGTTGCGTGCCACAAACGATGAACTGCTTAAAGCCAAAGAGACGATAAAGGAACTGAGAGAATGGAAAACCGAGTAATCTTCCGGTTTTCTTACCTCATCCGTCATGAATAAAACGGTCGCGTTCTCCAAAAACTCGGTCAATGTCTTCTTCCATATTTTAACGCAATGCAACCTGAACTGCCGTCATTGCTATATAAATCCCGCCCAGCACGGAAGTGAAACCCTTTCTTTGGAAACCATTACCGGATGGCTCCGAATCTTTCTGGACGCCCACCGCCAGGGGAATCTAATCCTTCTGGGCGGCGAGCCCACCCTTCACCCGCAGTTGGATCGGGTTATTTTTGCGGCCCGTAAAATGGGCTACGATTCCATTACGATCGATACCAACGGCTACCTGTTTCATGATATTTTAACTCGGGTCACCCCTTCGGATGTTGATTTTATAAGCTTCAGTCTCGATGGGGCCACGGCTGAAACCAATGACGCCATCCGCGGCAAAGGCTGCTACGATACATGCCTGGCCGGTATTCGCGCCGCGGTTTGCCGGGGATTTAAGACCAGCCTGATCTATACGGTCAGCAGCGAAAATATCGGCGAACTGGAAATGATGCCCGCACTTCTCGAAGATCTTGGCGTCAACCGTTTTTTTATCCAGGTCATTGGTATAAGGGGCAAATCCGCCGCACCCGGCAGGGATCATCTTCAGGTAGACCGGCAAACCTGGCTGGACCTGATCCCCCGGATCGCCGAAAGGGTGGCTGAATCGGGCATTACGGTGACATACCCGAAAGTTTTTCTTGCCCCGGAAGCGCGTTTCGAATGCGCCGGCCGGGTGGCGGAGAACTTTTTTATCTTTCCCAACGGCCGGGTGTATCGGTGTCCGCTGTGCGAGGATTATCCGTTGCACAGCCTCATAATAGAAAACGGTGGGTTGTATGAGACGCGTCCGATCAATGAACGGGATCTCTTCTCTTTGGATATCCCCGAAGGCTGTGTGATGAACAAACTGGTTCAGCCGGGCAATTTAAGCTACAGTGAAGAGGGGATACCGCAATATAAAATCGCCTGTTGCCTTCTCAAGGAAGAGGTTTCCGGTAAGTCTGCATAGCGCATTTCTTTCACCCATCGTGTTTGTTTGAATTTTTACGAATCAGGATTTAGTTTAATTAATAACAGCAGTCGTCATGTAACCCATTTTTACCTAAACTGAGCGATTTTCAAATTTTTTGATTAAAAAATGATTCAATATCCTAAAAATAAGATAAAAATTAAATCTTCAAAAAATTGAAACGCTCAATTTAGGTTTTAATAAACGCGGGAGGTTGGCATTGATATTTGTTATTGGTGAGCTACTGGTCGATATATTCCCTGATTATAAGCGCATCGGGGGAGCGCCTTTTAATTTTGCCTATCACCTGAAAAATTTCGGTATGCCCGTCCGCTTTTTATCAAGGATCGGACAGGACGCGTATGGGGAGGAAATCCTTTCCATGCTCGAGCGGAATCAATTCAATGCGTCCGATATTCAAAAAGATCCCCATCATCCCAGCGGTCAGGTACACGTCTCTTTTGACGGCGCCGGCAACCCGGAATTTGATATTATGTCTGATGCGGCTTTTGATCATATCGAGTTTGAGCCTTACCATTCAATGACGACGCCTTTGGATATGGTCTATTTCGGCACCCTGATCCAGCGGGAGCGGGATGGATTTTCCCGTGTCCAGGCGTTTCTTGATAGTCTGGATTCTAATGTGCCCTGTTTTTATGACGTCAATCTCAGGCAGGGAACCCGCCAGCCGAAAGTGATCAACCATTCCTTGAAAAAAGCCGATATTGTGAAACTCAATGAAGAAGAACTCGAGTATATCAGTCGGGAAATTATTCAGGCGGGTGAGGAAACCGAGGCGGCGGCTTTTTCCATGATGGCGCGATATAATATCGCGGTGCTTTCCTTGACCCGCGGCCATGAGGGCAGCGAGCTGTTTTTGAGTAGCCATGACCATTTTTCTGTTTCTGCGACGAATGTGGAGCCGATCGTGGACACCGTGGGGGCGGGGGATGCCTATGCGGCGGTACTCGCCCTCGGCTATTTAAGAGGATGGCCGCCGGAGAAAATTTTATCCAACGCCACCATGTTTTCCGCCAGCATTTGTCGTATAGAGGGCGCTGTGCCTGAAAACATCGCTTTTTATCAGCATATGAGGAATATGATCGAGGACGGTTCAGATGGTTGATGAGGGCTTATACATACAGATGTTCAGTATTCATGGCCTGGTGAGATCTGAGAATCTCGAGCTCGGTCGTGATGCGGATACCGGCGGTCAGGTCAAGTATGTTATAGAGTTGGCCGATCATCTAAGCAGGCGCGATGACGTGCGGCAGGTGGATTTGTTTACCCGGCAGATCAGGGACAAGAAAGTCTCTGAGGACTACGGCGAGGCCATAGAACCGGTCAACGAGAAGTTCCGCATTGTGCGCATCCGATGCGGGGGGTTGAAATATATCCGCAAGGAACTCCTGTGGCCGTACATGGATGAATATGTGGATAAGACCGTCAAATTCATAAAAAGCGAGAACCGGGTGCCGGATATCGTTCATGGCCACTATGCGGATGCCGGCTATGTGGCCATGGAACTGGCCAAGATCTTCGGTATACCGCTGGTTTTTACGGGTCATTCCATGGGCCGGTCAAAGCACCAGAAATTATTGAATGATGGTATGACGGCAGAGGACGTCATCAAGAAGTATAAAATCGATCATCGCATCGCCATCGAAGAGGAGATAATAAAGAGTGCGGACCTCATTATCACCAGCACCAATCAGGAAATCAGCGAACAGTACGAGCTCTATAAAAACTCAAAAATTCCCGAATACCGGGTAATCCCGCCGGGGATCGATATTACACGGTTCTACCCCTATTATCATGATCGGCTGCCGGAATACGAGAAGCGAGAGATCGAGCTCTACTCCCAGGCATCGGTTTTAAGGGAACTCGACCGGTTCCTCATGTATCCGGACAAACCGTTTATTCTTGCGCTTTCCCGGCCGGACAAGCGCAAGAATATATCCGGTCTGGTTCAGGCCTACGGGGAGGATCAGGAGCTGCAGACCATGGCCAATCTGGCCATTTTTGCCGGAATCCGGAAAGATATCGATAAAATGGAGGACAACGAAAGCGATGTGCTGACCCGGATGCTTCTTTTAATGGACAAGTATGACCTTTATGGCAAAATGGCGATTCCCAAAAAGCATGATATTGAATACGAAGTTCCGGAATTATACCGGATTGCCGCTGAAAAGCGCGGCGTGTTTGTCAATCCTGCTTTAACGGAGCCCTTCGGGCTTACCCTCTTGGAGGCCTCCGCCACGGGGCTGCCGGTTGTTGCAACGGACGACGGCGGTCCTCGCGATATCATTAGCAACTGTGAAAGCGGCATACTGGTTGATGCGACAAACCCGAAAAAAATAACAGACGCGTTAAAGACCATCATAACGGACTACGATCTATGGACCCAATACTCCAAAAACGGCATTATGAATGTCCGAAAGTATTATACCTGGGACAGTCATGCGGCGACCTATATGGAAGCCCTTAGTCAAATCGAATCCAAGGCAAAATTTGAGGAAGAAAGGGAGCGGACCGCCACGCCCATTGGTAAGCGGCTGGCGTGTCTGGACCGGTTTTTAATTACCGATATCGACAATACCCTAATCGGAGGGGCCAATGATCAATTGCCCGAGCTTATAGAAATTCTTCAAGGCCATCAACAAATGTTGGGGTTTGCGGTGGCCACCGGCCGGAGCATATCCTCGGCCAGGAAAATTCTGGAGCGCCACAGTGTGCCTCAGCCGGATATAATTATATCATCGGTGGGCACGGAAATCTATTACGGTCCCGATCGTCATTATGATCGCGGGTGGGAAACGCATATTGCCAACCAATGGGATCGTCAGAAAATCGTCGATTTGCTCTCCGGATTCGATTTTTTGGAATATCAGGACGAAGCCAGCCAACGGCCATACAAGGTCAGTTTCAATATGCACCCCGGTAAGGACCGGCTGGCAAAAGTCCATGATGCGCTGCTCAAAAATAAGTGCCGGTATACCCTTATTTATTCGCACGAAAAGTACCTGGATATCATCCCATACCGCGCATCCAAGGGCAAAGCCATTCGTTACCTCAGCTATAAATGGGAGATCCCGTTGACCAATCTGCTGATTTGCGGGGACTCCGGAAATGACGAGGAGATGCTTCGTGGAGAGCCCCGGGGGGTAGTCGTCGGCAACTACAGCCCGGAGCTCGACACCCTGAAGGGGGCCAAGAATATCTATTTTGCCGATAACCCCTGTGCCGGCGGAATACTTGAGGCCTTAAAGAAATATCGGTTTCTGGAGAATCCGACAACTTAACGGTATAGGGTTTAAGGTTTAAGGTATAGGGTTTAAGGTAAGTGCTAGCCTAGTGCCTTTCGCCGTTGTCATTCCGAGAAGCGCGAGCGACGAGGAATCTTGCTTGTTAAAGATTTCTCGCTGGCGCTCGAAATGACAAAACCGGATGAATTATCTTAGCGGCTAAAAGCCTTTAACCTATCGCAAGAGTTGCTGATCGGCGCGGGGGGGATGTTTCCAAATAAAGGTTAAAAATATCGGGGATGATATTGGGCTTTTTGCTTGGCCATCAGACGTTGAAGCGGAAGTTGATAATATCCCCATCCTTAACCGGGTAGGTTTTGCCTTCCAGCCGCAGGGTCCCCTTTTTTTTGGCCGCATTCATGGATCCGGCGGCCATCAGATCCTCGTAGGAGATGGTTTCCGCCCGAATAAAGCCCTTTTTCATATCCGTATGAATGACGCCGGCGGCTTCCACGGCGACGGTGCCGTTTTGAATGGTCCAGGCCCGAACCTCGTCCTCACCCACGGTAAAAAAAGAGATCAGACCGAGAATTGTGTAGGATTTCTGGATGACACGGTCTGCGGCTGAGGCGGCGATGTCAAACTCGGTCAGAAGCTCGGCGGCCTCTTCATCCGTCATCTGGGCGAGTTCGTGTTCAAGCTTCCCCCGGATGACCAGGCATTCCTCCCGGCTCAGTCCGTTTTTTATCTCGGGCAGTTCAGTATCTTCGTCTTCATTGTTAAAAAGAACCAGAACCGGTTTTGCCGATAAAAAGGCGTATCCCCGGAGTTGAGGGGCGGAAGCCAGATCCGGGTCATTGCGTAGCGGCTTTTCGGATTCAAGAAGCCGGCGGGATCTTTCCAGAAGCTCTCGTTCGTCTGTATCGACCGGTTTGCCCTTTTTGCCTTCGGCTTCCATCCGCTCCAGGCGTCTTTCCACGATCGCCAGATCCGAGAGTATCAGTTCCTGATCGAGTTTCAGGAAATCAGCCTCCGGCGCAGGCGCCTCCAAGCCGAACATCCGGAAATTACGCACCACGTGAATCAATGCGTCCATATCGCGAACCGCGGTCCATGCGGTTTCAGCCTTATCCCCCGGACTTTTCTGGCCGGTTTTACCCGGCAGAAAATATTCCACCTGGGCATAGATCGTTTTTTTGGGCTGATACATTCGGCTCAGGGCATCGATCCGTTCGTCCGGCACATGGATGGTGCCCAACCGGTCTTCGCTCTTATCGCCCGTATGGGCGAAACCATGGGTTAACGCCTCAAACACCGTCTTTTTTCCGGAAACGGGAAGGCCGATGATGCCGAGTTTCATTAAAGGGCGCTCCTATGCTTGTTTGTTGTTTAATGTATCGCTAATCCGATATAATCGACAGGTATTATCCCACAGGGTTTTTGCCAGCTGCCGGGGATCATGGTCAAGCACTTCGGCCAGTTTGAAAAACACGCTTTTTACAAACGCCGGCTCGTTTCGCCGGATGCGGTTTTTTTCCGGGTTTGGCGTCAGAAACGGCGCATCGGTTTCAATAACCATCCGATCCAGGGGGATCCGTTTGACGAGTGAACGCAGCTGGCGGCCGCGCGTTTGGATGGTTAAAATACCGGTAATGCCGATGTAGAGCCCCATATTCAGATAGGCTTCCATTTCATCAATCGATCCGCTGAAGCAATGCACCACCCCATGCCGCTGGCCCTCGCCATAGTGGGCGGTCAATAGCTCCAGAAACCGTCCGCCGGAATCGCGTTCATGAAAGATAAGCGGCAAGTCCAACTCATCGGCCGTTTCAAGCTGCCTGACGAGCCATTTTTCCTGGGCGTCGCGGGGAGAATACATGCGGTTGAAATCAAGACCAATCTCCCCCCATGCCTTTACCACACGGACTTTGGCCAGTTCTTTCAAGACCGTCAGGCTGTCTTCGGAGCAGGAACCGGTATCATGCGGATGAATCCCCACTGATGCGTAGCAGCCCGAAAACTGGTCGGCGATTTTAACCGCCGCCCGGGACTCATCGACCGTAATCCCCACAATCATCATCTTTTCCACCCCGGCCTGACTTGCCCGTTCGATTACCTCAGGCAGATCCTTTCTATAAGAATCGAGATTCAGGTGGCAGTGACTGTCAAATATTTTCATGGGATACCTGTCTATCTTTTACCTGCCTAAATTGGGTTAAGGCGAAAGGTTGTTGGGTATCACCGCATTCATTAAAAGGCAAGTCCTGATGGCTTCGTAAAAAGCGATTTATTGCGCTGGCGCCCCATTTTTGCAGAAAGTAACTCTGAAAAGCGTCCGCATTGTCATTTCGAGCGGTAGCGAGAAATCTTTAACAATCAAGATTCCTCGTCACTTTCGTTTCTCGGAATGACAGCAGCGGAAGCATCTAAAATAATATTAAATATTGTCGAGTTCCTTGGAAGTGTTCCCCCCGGGCCGGCTGCCCGGGACCGAGCCTAGGAGTAACTTTTACTGTATGGTTGAAGGCACTGAGACGATTCATCCAATTTTGTCATTTCGAGCGACAGCGAGAAATCTTGAACAAACAAGATTCCTCGTCGCTTTTGCTCCTCGGAATGACAGAGAGTTAAGCTTCTGGAATAATAATATATATTTTCAAGTTACTTAGAAGTCCAATATCTGTGTTGCGCTTCCGTCCCTCGAAATCTCACGTACAGCTAAGTACGCTGCATTTCTCGGGATTTTGCGCGCCCCCGGATCTTAGATGGGGCTTGAACTTTTTACGAGACTGTCAAGTCCTGGATTGACAGTATGAAAACATCCCAAAAACATCCCGACGCGTCAACTTGGTTTTGACTCGTTTGTAAACGCCTCTTATGATATAAAAACAGTGGGACATCAAGGTGTTAAAGTATAAGGAGACCCGTAATGGAAATCAAGGAGTTAGAAGTGCCCGGCCATTTTGCCCCGGAAAGCGTCGGGGGGGTCTGGCGCGTTAATTATGCGAACCGGGCCGCTGAAGCCGAAGAATGGGCGAAGACCCACCATATCCAGCAGGCGGGCAGGGATCATTTTAAGCTGTGCCTGTTGTTGGTGGATGTCCAGAACACCTTTTGCATTCCGGATCATGAGCTTTACGTGGCCGGCCGATCGGGGACAGGGGCGGTGGATGACAATATTCGCCTTTGCCGATTTATATACCGGTATCTGCATGCGATTACGGAAACCGTGCCGACAATGGATACCCATTATCCCCTTCAGGTATTCCATAGTATTTTTCTGGTCAATGACAGGGGTGAACACCCGCCGCCGTTGGCCATTGTTACCGAAGACGATATTTTGCAGGGGCGCTGGCGGTTTAATGAAAAACTGGCGGAGACCTTGAACATTACGCCGGAATACGGTCAGGAATACCTTCTCTATTATGTTCGGCAACTAAAGAAAGGCGGCAAATACGACTATATTATATGGCCGTATCACGCCATGCTCGGGGGGATCGGACACGCCCTGGTCTCAGCGGTGGAAGAGGCGCTTTTTTTCCATGCCATCGCCCGCTCTACCCAGCCGGATTATCATGTCAAGGGGGAAAACCCCTTTACGGAGCATTATTCCGTTCTGGGCCCGGAGGTGACCCGCGATCCGCAGGGCAAGCGGCTGGCTGAAAAGAATGAAAAAATACTAAACAAGCTCATCCAAAATGATGCGGTTGTTATAGCGGGCCAGGCGAAAAGCCATTGCGTGGCCTGGACGATCTCGGATCTCTTGGAGGATGTAATGGCCTATGACCGGCGGCTTGTAGAGAAGGTGTATATCCTGGAGGACTGTACCTCGCCGGTGGTTGTTCCCGGGGTGGTCGACTATACAGAGGCATCCGATAGAATATTCAACCGGTTTGCGGAAGCCGGGATGCATTTGGTGAAATCGACCGATTCAATATCTGGCTGGCCGGGGATATCAACTATTCAGCGCCCTTAATTCGAAGTGTTCCCCCGGGCCGAGGCCCGGGACTGAGCTTAAAAGTAACTTTTGCTGTATGCTTGAAGGCACTGAGACGATTCATCCAATTTTGTCATTTCGAGCGGTAGCGAGAAATCTTTAACAAACAAGATTCCTCGTCGCTTTTGCTCCTCGGAATGACAGAGAGTTAAACTTCTGGAATATTAATATATATTTTCAAGTTACTTAGAAGAATCCTATTGCCTAAATCCCCTTATGATGTATCAATGGTCCGCGGCCCTGCCCGATGCGAATTTCAGCAGATATTTTGATTAAATGGTTGGTATAGTCAACCGCTTTTTTAAACGCGGCCTTCGGTGAATTCTTCTGGGCAAGATAAGAGGCAAAGGCGGAGGCAAACGTGCAGCCGGTGCCGTGTGTATTGGGTGAGTCATAGCGCGGCCGGTTTTCAATCGCCTCTTTGATTAGCCCTTTCTGCCGGTAAAGCAGGACGTCGGTAACGGTTGATTGGGTTATATTAACATGCCCGCCTTTTACCACAATCCCGGTCAAATTGGGAAAGCGCTCCATCAGTTCAATCCCGGCGTGTTTGGCGTCATCAATCCGGTCGCCGTAGAGTTTTTCCAGCTCAAAGCGATTCGGGGTGATATAGTCCGCCAGCGGAAGTATGGCATTTATCAGGGCGTCTGCCGTATCCTCGTCAATCAATTGGAAGCCGGTGGTGGAGATCATGACCGGGTCGCAGACTACCGTATGATTCTCTATCAACGGTGCGATGGCCTCACAGATTTTCCGGCTGGTCAGCATGCCAAGTTTGATGACGTCGATGCGGATGTCCGACAGAACCGATCCGAGCTGCTGACGGACAAATTCCGCAGGTACAGGCATGGTGCCGGTCACTTCTATCGTGTTCTGGGCGGTCAGAGCCGTGATCACCGCGGCGCCATATGCGCCGGTTGTGACAAATGCCTTCAGGTCGGCCTGGATGCCCGCCCCGCCCGACGGGTCGGAGCCGGCAATGGTCAATACGGTGGGTACGGATGTCGGTTCATTCATTGGCACTTCACGACTCAAGGTCAAAAAAGGATTTTCAGGGCATCGGCTGTTATCAACATATCAGCGGATAGCTTCTTATATAAGTTGAAAAATTGATTGATGTCAACTCCCCTTTCCCCTTGTATTGTACCTTGAAGTTCCTTGGAAGTAACCCCCCCCCGGGGCCGCGGGCCGGGACCGACTCTAAAAGTAACTTTTGTTACGAGGTAA
>JAGXLR010000074.1 GCA_018334555.1 Desulfobacterales bacterium | reverse complement strand
CCATCCCAAAATCGACTTCTAAGTAACTTGAGAATATGTATTATTATTATTATTCCAGAAGCTTAGCTCTCTGTCATTCCGAGGAGCGAAGGCGACGAGGAATCTTGTTTGTTAAAGATTTCTCGCTGCCGCTCGAAATGACAAAATTGGATGAATCGTCTCAGTGCCTTTACCCTGTCGCAAAAGTTACTTATAGGTTCGGTCCCGGGCCTCGACCCTTGGCCCGGGGGAGTTACTTCCAAGGAACTCGACAATATTTAATATTATTTTAGATGCTTTCGCTGCTGTCATTCCGAGGAGCGAAGGCGACGAGGAATCTTGTTTGTTAAAGATTTCTCGCTGCCGCTCGAAATGACAATGCGGACGCTTTTCAGAGTTACTTTCTGCAAAAATGGGGCGCCAGCGCAATAAATCGCTTTTTACGAGACTGTCAGGGTTTAAGTGTTCAGGTGTCAGGTGTCAGGATAGGCTTAGCTTTTTTCCTGAAACCTGACACCTGAAACCTATTTTAGCCTGCCTATTTTTAAATGGTTGCAAAATACTTTCCCGGCGACTGGCTCACTATACCCTTTATTTCAAGGCTGACCAAAATACCGGATAACCGGCCGATCTCCATATCCAGCCGCCGGCTTAATTCGTCAATATGGACGGGATACGGCTCCAACTGCTCATACACCCGGCACTCATCCAATGTCAAATCCCGTTCTTTACCGTCGGGCGTAACGTTGTGCTCATTACCGCGATTTTTGTCAGATTTCAAGAAAAGATAGGGAAACTCCTCAATAATATCCGAAGCCGTGGCCACGAGCTTCGCCCCCTGCTTTAACAGGGCGTGCGCGCCGGCGCTGGTTGTTGAATTGGCGTTGCCGGGTACGGCGAACACTTCCCGCCCCTGCTCCCCGGCAATCCGCGCGGTGATAAGCGACCCGCTCCGGCTGGCGGCCTCTACCACCACGGTGCCGAGCGTCATGCCGGCGATGATACGGTTTCGTTTGGGAAAATTATACGCGTTCGGTTCTTCATTAAGGGGAAATTCGGATATAACGGCGCCGGATTGGCATATCCGGTCAACAAGGAAGCGGTTTTCCGGCGGATAGATCATCGAAAGGCCGCTGCCCAAAACCGCGACCGTCTCCCCCTGTACGGAAAGCGTCCCCTTGTGCGCGGCGGTATCAATGCCGCGGGCCATGCCGCTGATAACGGAGAATCCCAGATCGGCGAGCTCCGCGGACAGTTTTTCCGCCATTGAAATGCCGTAACGGGTGGCCTTGCGTGAGCCGACCACGGCGATGCTCTGCCTACAGTCGCCCATTTGGCCTTTCATGTAAAGATACGGCGGGGGATCGGCAATTTCACGAAGGAGCGGGGGGTATTCATCGGCCGTGCAGGTAATGATCCGGCAACCGCTTTGCCGGATAAGGGCGAGCTCCTTATTGACCGCCGCGGTTGGCGGGCCCGAAAGGATATTGTCGGCCAGGTGCTCGAATACGCCCTCAACCGCCATCAACGCCTTTTTGGACGCCTGAAACACCCGCCCGGGCGTCTCAAACCGGTTCAGCAGGCTCTTATAAAGACAGTCGCCGACACCGGGAATATATTTCAACGCCACCCAATGGCGGATGTTCTCCATAAACCTTTTTCACGCCTGCCCCATGGCCTCGGCCGCCCCCTTGCCGGGCGCCTCCTGGAGCCAGAGCAGCGTCGGGCTGGATACGTAGATGGAGGAGTATGTGCCCACAATGACGCCGATGATCATGGCAAAGGCAAAATCATGGATAATCGCCCCGCCAAGGATAAACAGGCAGAGCAGCACGATCAGCGTGGTGACCGATGTCATAACGGTCCGGCTCAGGGTTTCATTCACACTCTGATTGATCACCGTATCCAGTGGTTTTCGGGCATGCTTTTTAATGTTTTCCCGGATCCGGTCAAAAACAATAATGGTATCATTCAACGAATACCCGATGATGGTGAGCAGCGCCGCCACAATCGGGAGCGAGAACTCCACGCCAAACACGGAGAAGATCCCTACGGTGATAAAGACATCATGCATCAAAGCGACAATCGCGCCCATGGCGAACTTGAGCCGCAGCTGCCAGAACATGATCAGGGCCACCACCAGGGCCACCAGGATCAAAAGCGGAATACTCACATTAAACAGGGCAAACAGGTACACCGCCCCGATCAGGGCCGCCGCCATCACCCCGCTCATGACCCATTTGAATTCAAACCGGCCGGAGATATAGATGGTGATAAACAAAAGCGCATAAAAAAGCGCCAACAGGGCTTTCTCCCGAAGGTCCTGGCCCACCTGGGGGCCCACCATTTCCACCCGTTCGATCTTTACTTCCATCCCAACGGCTTCGGTGACGGCAGCGCGGACTTCCTTGGAAAACCCTTTATCCGTAATCAAAGTCTGATCGGTTCGGATCAGGTATTCGTTTTTGGCTTCCGCCCCAAAGCGCTGAACCTTGGCATCCCCCATGCCCACGGCCTCCAGGCCGGTCCGTATATCGGAGATACGGGGATTGCCCATGCATTTAATCTGAACCACGGTGCCGCCGGCAAAATCGATCCCGTATTTGGGGCCGCCATGGTAGATCAAGGATGCGAGGCTCAAAAGAATCGCAATTGCCGAAAGGATATAGGCTATCCGCCGTCTGCCGAGAAAGTCAATTTTTGTGCCGGGTTTGATAATTTCCATGGATGCATCCTTTTTTATATACTCAATGTCCGCACATGCTTGGCCACATAGATATAGTCAAAGATCAAACGCGAGATAATCAACGCGGTGAAAAGGCTTGCCAGAACGCCCAGGCTCAATGTAACGGCAAAGCCTTTTACCGGGCCGGTGCCGAATTGAAAAAGGACCAGGGCGGCAATCAGTGTGGTGACATTGGCGTCCAGCACCGTCAGCCCGGCCCGTTCAAATCCGGCGGCGATAGAGGCGGCGGGGGTTTTACCCAGCCGCATTTCCTCGCGGATGCGCTCGAATATGATCACGTTGGCGTCTACGGCCATACCGATGGTCAAAATAATACCGGCAATGCCGGGCAGCGTCAGGGTGGCGCCGAAGGCGGCCAGGCCGCCGGCAATGAGCAGAATATTTAAAAGCAGCGCAAAATCGGCGATCAATCCCCCAACCTTGTAATAAATACCCATGAAAAGGACCACCAGGATACCGCCGACGATCATGGAAAGCAGGCCGGCCTGAATCGAGTCCTGCCCTAAAGAGGGGCCGACCGTGCGTTCCTCGATAATATGAACGGGCGCCGGAAGCGCCCCGGCCCGCAGAATAATGGCCAGGTCATGGGCCTCCTGGGTGGTGAAATTTCCTGTTATCCGGGCGGTCCCCCCCGGTATCCGCTCCTGAATGACCGGGGCGGAATATACCTTGTCGTCCAGTACAATGGCCAGCCGTTTTTTTACGTTTTCCCCGGTGATCCGCTCAAACGTCCGGGCCCCCTTCCGGTCGAATTCGATTGAGACAAACGGCTCATTGTACTGCTGGTCGATTCGAACCTGGGCATCGGTTAAATGGGCGCCGGTCAGGAGCGTGCGCTTCTTGACAAGATACGGCTGGGACTCGGCCCCGGCCCTTGCCTGACTGGCTTCAGCCGCCTGGTAGAGGATCTCGCTTCCCGACGGGACATCACCGTTTAAGGCGGCACCGAGATCATTTTCCTCGTCCAGCAGTTTGAACTCAAGCTGGGCGGTCTTGCCGATCAGCTCCTTGGCCCGCTGAGTGTCCTTAATGCCGGGAAGCTGGACCAGGACCCGCTTTTCCCCCTGAATCCGGATATCAGGCTCGCTCACCCCGAACTGGTCGATCCGGTTGCGGATGGTCTCGAGCGCCTGCTCGACGGCCTGCTTCTTGATTTCACGGACCCAGCTGTCGGTCAGCCCGATGCTCACCTTAAGCCCCGATTCAACCGGTGAAGTGGATTTCACTTCGACATCGGCGTATTCACGCTCCACGATCCTGCGGACGCCGTCGATCTCATCCCTGTTCAAAATGGTGAACGACATCTGGGTCTCGCCCGCAGAAGCGATGCCGTGATGCCGGATCCGCTCCTTGCGAAGCATGGACCGCATTTCACTTTGGATACGATCCACCGTGCTCTCGATGGCCTTTTCCGTTTCCACCTCGAGCACCAGGTGCATCCCGCCCTTCAGATCAAGGCCGAGATTGATCTCCTTGTGCGGCCACAGGCTCGGCTTGAATGTCGGCGCCACCAGAATGGCGGCGATAATCAGAACGCCAAAAACTATCAGCAATCGCCAGGAAACATTATTCACGCCTGACACCTCTTGATTAAGGTTTAAAATTTAAGGCTGATGGCTTCGTAAAAAGTCCAATATCTGTGTTGCGCTTCCGTCCCTCGGAATTTCACGTACAGCTAAGTACGCTGCATTCCTCGGGATTTTGCGCGCCTTGATCTTGAACTTTTTACTTTGCCATCCTAAAATTGAGTTTTTACGAGATTGTCAAGGTCTAAGGCTAATGATAAGTGCGAACCCCTTGTAGCAGGTTAAATATTACAAATCAATACCCCTATTCCTCTTTCTTTTGCTGCGGCGCCTGCGCCTCCTGTGCCAGCGAGGCGACACTGCCGCGGGTGATCCTGATGCGGACCTTGTCCGCGATCTCAACGGTGGCATTCTGATCATCGAGGTTCGTAATCCGCCCGTAAATGCCGCCGCTGGTTATGATCCGGTCGCCCTTTTTCAGGTTGTTTATCATCTCCTGATGCGCTTTGGCCTTTTTCTGCTGGGGGCGGATCAACAAAAAATAGAAAATCACGAACATCAGAATAATCGGCACCAGCGCGGCAAATCCGCCGCCCTGGCCCTGACCGCCCGCACCGCCCTGCTGGCCCATGGCATAGGCCAGGCCAATTAAATTAAAATCAAACATTCCTCCTCCTTGGATTATCCAAACTTAAGGGAAAGCTGTCGCCTTCCGGCTGCTTTTTACCCGACACCTAACACCTAGCACCTAACACCTAATCACTCCCAATCAATCCGGCTGTCTCCGGGGACCATCGTGCTATCGGCCTCAATGGTGATGGCGATGCCCCGGCGCACCTCCAAATCCAGGATCTCCTTCTTTTTCCGGTTCAATAAATAGGCGGCGACCTCAGGCGGCACAAGCCCTTTAACGTTGGTAATCTCCGTCTTCATCGTCTCCAGCCGGAGGCGCCGGAGAAAACTCAACCCAAGGGACTCCACCGATTGGATGACGCCCTTTCCCTGGCAATGCCGGCAGCGCTCAAAATTGATGTATCGAATCGATGGGCGAATCCGCTGCCGCGACATCTCCATCAGGCCGAACCTGGAAATCCGGCCCACCTTGGTTCGCGCCTTATCCTCCTTCAGCTGGGTCTTCATGGCCTGTTCGACCTTCTGCTTGTGCTTCTGCTCCCGCATATCGATAAAATCAATCACGACCAACCCGCCGAAATCCCTAAGCCGCAGCTGGCGGGCGATTTCTTCGGCGGCCTCCAGGTTGGTGGCAAGGGCGGTCTCCTCGATGGAACGCTTCTGGGTGGCCTTGCCGGAATTCACATCAATGGAGACCAGGGCCTCGGTCTGCTCAATCACGACGCTGCCCCCGGATTTAAGCCGCACCCGGTTTTCAAAAATCGAGGAAATCTGGTCTTCCAGCTGATGCTTGGTAAAAATCGGCTTGTCCGCGTTATAGCGTTTGACGATTTTTTTGTGCTGGGGGGAAACCATATTGATGAAATCCCGGATTTCGTTGTAGACGGTTTCATCATCAACCAGTATCTCCGAGACATCAGAGGTAAAATAGTCGCGGATGACCCGCTGGACAAGGGTCCGATCCTTGTATAGCAGGGTCGGCGGTTCCGCTTTGACCGCCTGCTTGTTGATATTTTTCCAAAGGCGCATGAGGTAGCGGAAGTCCTTTTCAATGGCCGTTTTGGTGCACTCCTGGCCGGCGGTGCGGACAATAATGCCGAAGTCCTCCGGGATTTTCAGCTTGTCCAATATGTCCTTTAAACGCTTGCGCTCCGCTTCATCGTTGACTTTTCGGGAGATACCGCGGCTTTTGCTGCCGGGCATCAGAACCGTATGCCGGCCGGCAAGGGATATGAATGTGGTGAGCATGGCCCCCTTGTGCATGAAGGGGTCGTTGGTGATCTGCACCAGCATCTCCTGACCGCTCTGGACGACATTTTTCAGGGACTGATCCCCCGAGGGATCATCCAGATAGTAGTCCGGATGGATTTCCTGCTTTTGCAGAAACCCGTGTTTCTCCGCCCCGTAATCGAGAAATACCGCCTGGAGACTCGGCTCCACCCGGGCCACCACGCCCTTATAGATATTTCCCTGCGTTATCTCCCGGGCCGTGGTTTCAATATGAAACTCCTCCAGCCGATTATTTTTGACTTTGGCGATCCGGCATTCTTCAGGATCGACGGCATTCACCAGTATTTTTGAATGAATTGAAATAAGAAACATACCTCCTTGAATTAGAATGCCTATTTTCATATGAAATCAGGCCAAACAAGTCAAATAATTTTCAATTTAAACAGGTTGCCGGCTTGTTTGCCTCAAGCAAGCATCCATCTTGATATTTACGAAACTTTATGGCATGACAAAGCAAACAAAGTGAACCTTAAACCTTGAACTTAAGAGTCAACCCTATGGATAACAGATACGATCCGAAACGCATCGAACCGAAATGGCAGACCGTCTGGGATGCAAACAAGCAGTTCAAAGTCGACGAGGACCCGAGCCGCGAAAAATACTACCTCCTGGAGATGTTCCCCTACCCCTCCGGCAAAATTCACATGGGCCATGTCCGAAATTACACCATCGGCGATGTCATCGCCCGGTATAAGCGGATGCGCGGCTTTAACGTGCTTCACCCCATGGGATGGGATGCCTTTGGCATGCCCGCTGAAAACGCGGCCATCGCCAACAATACGCATCCCGCGGCGTGGACATACGCCAATATCGACGCCATGCGCGAGCAGTTAAAGCGCATGGGGTACAGCTACGACTGGGACCGGGAGTTTGCCACCTGCGCGCCGGATTATTACAAATGGGAGCAGTGGCTCTTTCTGAAAATGCTCGAAAAGGGCATGGCTTACCAGGGCGAATCGTATGTGAACTGGTGTGATACCTGCCAGACCGTTCTCGCCAACGAACAGGTGGAGGCCGGCGAGTGCTGGCGATGCGGCAATCCGGTGCGGCAGAAGAAGCTCACCCAATGGTTTTTTAAAATCAGCGACTACGCCGAAGATCTCCTGGAATACTGCGACAGGCTGGCGGGTTGGCCGGAAAAAGTGACCACCATGCAAAAAAACTGGATCGGCAAAAGCATGGGCGCAGAAATCCGTTTCCAGGTGGAAGATTCGGATCGGGCGATCGATGTCTTTACCACGCGTCCGGATACGATTTTCGGCGCCACCTTCATGTGCCTCGCCCCGGAGCATCCCCTGGTCCGCGCCTTGTCGCGGGGAACAGGGCTTGAAGCGGATGTGGACGCATTCGTCGAGCGCATGGCGCTGCAAAGCCGCTCCGACCGGATGCTCGAGAACTACGAAAAGGAGGGCCTGTTCATCGGCGCCTGGTGCCTCAACCCCATGACCGGCCGGCGCATGCCGATTTATATCGCCAATTTCGCCCTCATGGAATACGGTACCGGCGCGGTCATGTCGGTTCCCGCCCATGACCAGCGCGATTTTGATTTCGCGAAAAAATACGGTCTGGATATCGTCGTGGTCATCCGCCCTTATGATACGCCGGTTGAGCAAGTCGCGCGGACAGAGGCCTATGTGGAAGACGGGGTTTTGGTCAATTCGGGAAAATTTACCGACATGGACAACAAGGCCGCCCAGGAGGCCATCACCGATTATTTTGAAAAAAACGAGTTGGGCAGGAAAGCGGTCAGTTATCGGCTGAGGGACTGGGGCATCTCGCGGCAGCGCTACTGGGGCGCCCCGATTCCGGTGATCCATTGCGAATCCTGCGGCGCCGTGCCGGTGCCCGAAGAAGACCTGCCGGTGGTCCTGCCCGAGGACGTGGACCTGCTGGAAGGGGGGCGCTCGCCGCTCGAAACCACCGAGGCTTTTGTCCAAACGACCTGCCCGAAATGCGGCGGGCCGGCCCGGCGCGAGACCGATACGATGGATACGTTTGTAGAGTCCTCCTGGTATTTTGAGCGCTACTGCAGCCCCCATTTTGACCGGGGGATGTTCGATACTGGTGCCGTTGGCTACTGGATGCCGGTGGATCAGTACATCGGCGGTGTGGAGCATGCCGTGATGCACCTGCTCTATTCGCGCTATTTTACACGGGTGCTCAAAGATATCGGCCTGGTCGACTTTAAGGAACCGTTTACCCGGCTTCTTACCCAGGGGATGGTGTGCAAGGAAACCGTGCAATGCCCGGAACACGGCTTCCTCTATCCAGAAGAGACCCGCTACGATGGGGACCAGCCGTACTGCGGGTTCTGCAATCAAAAGGCGGCCGTCGGCCGGGTGGAAAAAATGTCCAAATCCAAAAAAAATGTCATCGACCCCAATGTCCTGCTGGACGAATACGGGGCGGACACGGTCCGGCTGTTCTGCCTGTTTGCCGCCCCGCCGGAGCGAAGCCTTGAATGGAGCGAGCAGGGGGTTGAAGGCGGCTTTCGCTTTCTCAACCGGATCTGGCGCCTGATCAACCACTGGCATGCGGATATCCAGAAAGTCAGGCCATTTGACGGGGATCCGGGGGAACTGGATGGGGCGGCAAAAAAACTTTTTTCCAAAACCCATCAGACCATCAAAAAGGTGACAACCGATATCGAGGAGCGATTCCATTTCAACACCGCCATCAGCGCGGTCATGGAGCTGGTCAATGCCATGTATGCGGCGGAGCTGGACATGGCGCATGCCCATTCCGCCAGTGTTATGCGCCATGCGGTGGAGTCCGTCATCCTGTTGCTGGCCCCGGTCGTCCCCCATATCACGGAGGAGCTCTGGGAGGCGCTGGGCAATGAACCGGGCAAACTCTCATCAGCTTGGTGGCCCGCCTACCGGGAGGATGCCACAATCTCAGAAACCCGGCTGATGGTGGTCCAGGTAAACGGCAAAGTCAGGGGACGATTTGAGGTTTCGGCGGACGCCGATGATGACGCCATAAAAGAAAAAGCCATGGCAGATGAGAACGTCCGGCGATTTACCGAGGGCAAAGACATCAAAAAAATTATCGTGGTCAAGGACAAGCTGGTGAATATTGTGGTATGAGATAATTTGCTTTTGGCAAGCTATAAACCGATATCATTAAAAATTATTTTAATCTGTCATTTCGAGTACTTTAATTTGTCATTTCGAGTACTTTAATTTGTCATTTCGAGCGACAGCGAGAAATCTTTTGAACGAAAAACTGTATTATGTTTACATACTCACAAACTGGAATAATAAAGTCATGTATGTAGGCTTTACCCGAGACCTGACAAAAAGGATCTATGAACACAAAAATAAATTGATCGATGGATTTACAAAAAAATACAATGTCTTCAAACTAGTATACTTTGAAGCGGTTAAGGATGTAATATCAGCAATTACCAGGGAAAAAGAAATAAAGGGATGGCGAAGAAATAAAAAAAATCAGCTGGTGGATCAAATGAACCCTGAGTGGCATGATTTGAGTTGGCGGTTATAAAAGATTCCTCGTCGCTTACGCTCCTCGGAATGACAGGGGTTGGAAGCAGGCGCTCCTCGGAATGACAGGGGTTGGAAGCAGGCGCTCCTCGGAATGACAGGGGTTGGAAGCAGGCGCTCCTCGGAATGGCAGAGCTTAAAGGCTTTCGCTCCTCGGAATGACAACTTCAAAACGCTAAATAAATTTAAACACACCCCATGATAAACTTACAGCACAAATCAATATCAACAACCTCAGTAGCGTTGATTTTATTATCATACCTACTAGGCCTGGCCGCCTGCGGCTATCATTTCTCAGGCGGCGGCGAGCTGCCGGGCGGTATCCGCACCGTGAATATCGGTATATTCGAGAACAGAACCGGAGAGACCGGTATTGGGACCCTTTTGACCAACCATCTGGTCAACCAGTTCACCCGGTTTGACAGCGTTGAAATTGTTGAAAAGGACAAGGCGGAAGCGATTCTAACCGGCACCATCAAGGGCACCCGAATTCGGACCATTGCCCATGAGAGCCCGAATCAGCCGGAGGAACGGCGTATTACCCTTTATATCGATGTTGAATTGACATCCCCCGATGGTCGGCGGCTCTGGTCGGCCAATGATATCACC
The DNA here is from genome assembly GCA_018334555.1 of Desulfobacterales bacterium. GTDB lineage: Bacteria > Desulfobacterota > Desulfobacteria > Desulfobacterales > Desulfosalsimonadaceae > M55B175. Next base: position 4,516 of record JAGXLR010000074.1, on the reverse strand, counting down.
GCCAGCGACTTCTATGATATTTCAGCGGAGAAGATCAGATCCGAACGAAACAAAAAATCCGCTATCACCGAACTCTCCGAAAGAGTGGCGGAGCGGATTTACTACCGGTTGACCGACCGATTTTAAACGGCGGCAGAACGATTGAGCCGTCTGGCCAGACGGGATTTCTTCCGGGAAGCGGTTTTCTTATGGACCACCCCTTTCTGGGCGGCCTTGTCAATCACCGATTTTGTCCGGTTCCATTCACCGGCCATCGCCTCGACGTTGCCTTCTTTTTCAACCCGGGCAAGATTTCTGGAAGCCGTTTTTATCCGGGTCTTAACCCCCCGGTTTCTCAGCCGGCGTTTTTCATTCTGTCGGGTCCGCTTGATCGCTGATCTATGGTGTGCCAATGGTATCGCTCCTTTTTGATTTTTAATAACGGATACTAATAACGAATCGCATCATCCATGTCAAGGCAAAATATAAGCAGGGGAGGAAAGGAAAAAGGGGAAAGCAGCGCATGACATCCGAGAAGACAAAATTCACCAAGGCCGCCGGGATCATCGGCATTGCCACGCTGGCAAGCCGGATTTTGGGATTTGTCCGGGACATGGTGATTGCCTGGTTTTTCGGGGCCGGGTTCCTGTCTGACGCTTTTTTTGTGGCCTTTCGGATTCCCAATCTCCTGCGGCGCCTGTTTGCCGAGGGCTCGCTTTCAATCGCCTTCGTTCCGGTGTTTACCGACTACCTGACCCACGCGGGCCGTGCGGAGGCCTTTAAAATGGCCCGCTCCACGCTGCGGATGCTGTCCATCCTCCTGGTCGTTCTAACCCTTGCGGGCATACTGGGGGCCCCCTGGATTGTCCGGGTCGTCGCTCCGGGCTTTTCCGGCGCAAAGTTCGCCCTCACGGTCACGCTTACCCGGATCGTGTTCCCCTATATCTTTTTTATCTGCCTGGTCGCCCTTTCAATGGGCATTTTAAACACGCTCGGCCACTTCGCCGCCCCTGCCCTCGCCCCGGTGTTTTTAAATGTGGCCATCATCGGCGCCGTTCTGTTTATCGCCCCATACATGGAAACGCCCGTCGCCGGCCTTGCCATCGGGGTATTGATCGGGGGATTGCTTCAACTGCTGCTGCAAGTACCATTTTTAATCCGGCGGGGGTTCCGATTCTGGCAAAAGGCGCCGATCTATCACCCCGGGCTAAAGCGTATCGGAAAACTTATGGGCCCGGCCGTCTTCGGGGCCGCCGTCTATCAAATCAATATCCTCATCGGGACCCTTCTTGCCTCGCTTTTGCCCGAGGGCAGCGTTTCCTACCTCTACTATGCCGACCGGCTGGTCCAGTTTCCCCTGGGGATATTCGCCATTTCCATGTCGGTAGCCGTATTGCCGAGCCTTTCCAGGCAGGCGGCGGCCGAAAACTTTGAGGGGCTTGCCGACACCTTCGGCTATGCCGTCCGGCTGATTTTTTTCATCACCCTGCCGGCCATGGTCGGCCTGATCGTTCTGCGGGAGCCGATCGTGGCCCTTTTGTTTCAGCGGGGGGAATTCGGCGCAGAGAGCACACGGCTTACCGCCTACGCATTGATCTTTTACAGCCTGGGCCTATGGGCATTCTCCGCCGTCCGGATCGTGGTCTCCACATTCTATTCCATGCAGGACACCATCACGCCGGTTAAAATGGCCTCTATCTCGATTATCGCCAATATCCTGCTGAGCCTTCTGCTGATGGGGCCGTTAAGCCACGGGGGCCTGGCGCTGGCCACCTCGCTGGCCTCGATGATCAACTTTCTTCTGCTGGTATGGGCCCTGCGGACACGGCTCGGCGAACTGGACGGCCAAAAGATAATTGTATCTATCGGTAAATCCGTGGTATGTGCCCTATTGATGGGGATCATATTGGGAGGCCTGACGGGCCTCTTCCCATTGCCGGCAGGCGCCCCCCTCTTCAGGCTTCTGGCAGGCGTTATCGGCGGGGTGATTATCGGCATGGCGGTATACGCCCTTGCCGCATTTGCCCTGCGATGCCCGGAACTAAAAGATATCGTCCGAATGGTGAGAAAGGAGCCCCTGACGTGACGCTCAGGCTCAAACCGCTTTATCTAAAAATCGGGCTTGCCATCGGGATTTTCGTCCTGGTGGCCTATTTGGGGATCATTGTCTTCGGCGATAACGGGCTGCTTGATCTAAACCGGAAAAAAGAGCGGCTGCGTGCCATTCAGGCCAAAAACAGAGCCGTTGAAAAAGAGAGCGTCGACCTTTACCGCCGGGTCACACGCCTGAAAAACGATCCGCTTTACCTCGAATACGTTATCCGCCAGGAACTGTGCGTGGTGGGCGAGGATGAGATCGTATTCAAATTCAATTCCCGCGACTAGCTGCTGCAATGGGCCGCGCCTCATCCACTGCCCCTTCAACCCTACTTTCTAAGCGACCTCAATATATCCCTCACCGACTCCGGATATTCATCCCGCTGGATGCGACGAATGATGCCCAGTGCGGTTTTACCAAAAATCGGAATCCGCCAGATATAGGGAAGCGTAAAATCGATGTTCAAGAGTTTGGCCGCGCCAGGGCGCAGTTTACTGTCTTTGCTGGTCTTACTATCGGATTCGGATACAAGGGCATCCATGGAAAACTTAAACCGAAGGCCGGAACGGGCCGCCGGCGCCTTCTTTTCTTCACCGGATTCCGGTTTTTGGGGAGTTTGGCCTTTAGCCCCCTTATTTTCAAGGCCTTCAACAACCTCAAATGCTCGATCCACTTTGCTTTCGTTCTTTTTGGCTTCACCCATGATTCCCCCCCATCTCAAAATCGATTTTTTTCCGACACGGTTATGATTGTTTGAGAAATGTTTTCAATATCCTCGATGGCGCGTGTGACCTGCTGCCTGTTTTTCTTATTGTTTTCGACAAGTTTTGAATATTCATGAAGATTCAACCCCTGTCGGTTAAAATTTTCGTAAACCGCGCGACTGGGATAGACCGCCTCCAGGCACGATACGTAGACCGGCAGGATCTCGTCAAAATATTCATAGCACTTCCGGGGGCTTACCCGGGGATGGACAAATACCGGCAGCACGAAAAAATGCGCCCGTTTTTCCGGCGCCGCCCGGATAATCTGCTTTATAATCGGATACAGGTTATTCATGAAGGCGTTTTCATCATTGGTCGATGTTCGCAGCGGGATGATTACCAAATCGCAGAATGCGCAGGCAAAACGCGTGTGAAGCTTGCCCGTGCCCTCGCCGGGGATATCCATAACCATCAGGTCATTATGGGCGGATATGGCTTTAATCCCTTGCTGGAAGACCTCTTTCTGGCTGCTCGAGATGTGATGAAACGATACATGCCCGGAATTATAGCCCATTTCCTGCCGTTCGGCCCACCAGTTCCTGAGGGTTCCCTGCGAATCCAACTCCACCAGGGCAATAGAATCAAACTGCCGGTGCATGGTCCTGGAAAACGCCGTATTTACGGCAAGCGTACTTTTGCCGGTGCCTCCCTTTGTCTGAACAAATCCGATGACCATTATGCCCCTATTTTACCCCGCCGATTCCTTCAGCTTGACCGGGTCGTGCCCGTTCCGTGCGGCCTTGGCCAGGCGGGCCACTTCCGCAATATCCGCATCCGAGAACACCCCGTTGACCCCGGATATGGCCGCCAGGCGCATCCCGTGCTTTAAACCCAGCTGGTAGATCTCCTTGACCTTCTGCCATTCGATGTCACGACCGATGGTATAGGTCTCGTAACGGCCTTCGAGCGCCAGGACAATGGTTTCCGCAAGGCAGGCGTAGGCCACTTTCGGCGGCAGGCCGATATCGCGCATCTCCACATTTTCCCCGGGAAGCAGGATCTCACCGGACTCAATCACCAGCACATCCGGCCGCTTGGCCACATCCTCTGCTGAAAGATCAAGGGGACGGGCCACATCCGTAATAATGCAGCCGGGTTTCACCCGCATGATATCGATAACGCTCTTGCCGCCGCCCGCGGATGTAGCGGTGACAATGACATCCATATCCTCAAGGTGCTTATCCGCCCGGGTGGATATTTCCACTTTGACATCCGGCGTTTCGTCAAGAATTGACTCCTTCAATGCCAAAAGCTTTGAATGGCGGACGTCAACCATGTATATCTCATCGAACGCCATGGCCAGCAGCCGGCAGCAAACCGAACCGATAGAGCCCGTCGCCCCTACGACCATGGCCTTGCCTTTTAATTTTTTGCCCCGCTGATCCACTTCAAGCAGGCCCATGCGGCGTCCGGCATCAGCCGCCGCCCATAATGCCCCCGAAGCGCTGTAACTGTTTCCTGTGGTAATGGGAATATCGGCTTTTTTAGCCACTGTGACGCCGGCATCGCCGACGACCTTGGTAAAAGCCCCCAGACCCATAATCTGGGCACCCATGCGCTTGGCCAGCTTTGCCGCCTGAAGAAGGCGCTTATAGGTAAATTCGGCATTGTGGGAGAGCATCTGCTTGGGGGTTCCGCCCACAGTGATCAGCCATCCTTCGGCCTCGATTCTCTC
>JAGXLR010000073.1 GCA_018334555.1 Desulfobacterales bacterium | reverse complement strand
GAGCGTTTCAATTTTTTGAAGATTTAATTTTTATTTTATTTTTAGGATATTGGATCATTTTTTAAATCAAAAAATTTGAAACCCTCCGGGATTTCCAATTTCACCGCATCTACTGCGTCAAACTTGAAAATCGCTCAATTTAGGAAAAATATTCATTGCGGAAGTTTACGTTAAGTTATCTCTATCAAAAATCAATTAAATTTCAAACGGTTTTTTTAAAGCGCTGCCAAATCCTAATCCAGGCCCAACGAACACCGAAGCCCCCCCGCCAGCCTAAACCTCTGCTTCTTTGCCTTCAGTGGCTCAGGCCGCAATGCCGGATTGCAGCCCTGTCCAGTATATCCGGCAGGCCGCCGTACTCGGATGGGAGGTATCCCAAGGCATGCTTCCATACCTCATCGTCTTCCATACAAAAATAAACGCAAACCTTTGGCGCCCGATATCTTATATGATCAACGATCTTTTTATACAGGGCGCGCCTCAGTGGCTTGAAGTATCGCATTTTCCCGTCCAGACCCTGGATAAACTCGCCGTAAATGATTTTGGAGTCCGGGAACCGATGTTCGATAATCGATTTCAGATCCGGCATAAACCGAAAACTGCCCAGGCTGATCCAGACGATATTGTCCGAATGGATCCGGTCAAAAAGCCTGTCGATAACTTCGATATAAGCCTCTACGCATCCCGGATAAATAATTAACGGATCAAAATGAAACGCCAGCGGATAGTTATGCGCCTGACATCGGAGGGCGGCATCAAGCCGGGCATCAAGGCTGGCCGCTCCGCACTCCTGACTTCGGATGACGGCCTCTGTGTTTAAAGACCATGCCATGACCGTTTTCCGGTTGTGCGGCAGGGATAGTAAATGATCAATATTTACCGTTTTGGTTTTTAATTCAAGCAGGGCTTGTGATTGAGCGGCAAATTTTCTAATCAGCCTTGCCGAAATCTGATCAATGGGCTCCCATATCAGACTGTCGGTAAACTCACCGGTCCCGATGCGGCGAATCCGGCTCTGGGAGAAGACCCCATCCAAGGCCGTCATCATTTCATCCTGATTGACATAGTACTGAAGCAAAGGCGGATGAAAATAGGATTGCAGGATACAATAGCTGCAATCCATTAAACAGAAAGTGCCGATGTGAAGAATCATGTAGCCGCAGCAGGTGTAATAGCGGGTCCCCGGGCACGGACGGACGAATGCCCCTTTATTTTGGGTTACAAAAAGCATTTCCTTGCCGGCGCTTACCGGATCGGATAAGCCTGAAAGAGAGCTAAACAGGGTTTCAGGCGAAGCCACCGTCTCCGCCGGGATGGGAAGTCGACGCTTGATTTCCAATGAGAGCGGATAATCCGCCACTGCCTCGTCAATATAGAGCTTCTTGATCGTCAATTTGTTTTTCTACAATTGCGATAAAATGCGGATTTTCAGCCAAACGGAAAAGGGTTTCGATATGGGTTTTGAATTCCGCTTGGGAGTGAAAAGAAATCGTCACCGAAAACCGGTTGCCTTCAAAGTCGGCGGGGGGGGAGAAACCGATATCCCGAGGCAGATCCAACGCCTTCAGGCTTCTGTCAAAAAACACTTCAAATTGATGGATCGAGGGGTATCGACGTTTCTTCAGGGAGGAGCGGATACGTTTGATTTTCTGCGTTCGATCGAGGTCCGTATCGGCCCGAATTCCACCTACCGGCCCTGCCTTGATCAATTCCGGAATCAACCGATCCTCAAGGCGGGCGATCTCTTTTACCAATGACACCATCTCCTTTTGCTGATTCAGCGTGGGACGAAGCTCTTCAAAAAAAAACGATAGCTCCTCGGCTGAGGCCGCATCCAGCTTTTCAAGCTCAAGCGCAATGGTCAAGGGCACCGTATTCGAAGCAACGGCGTCTTTGATGGAACGAGAAAGGTTGTTCAGCCGGCGAAGCCGGCCGATGAACGCCCGGTTCAGCTGCATGCCCAGGCTATTTCCGTAGTTGAGGATATCTGTATCATCGTTTAGGTACCGGCCCAGTTTATCAATGGCCGTTGCCTGTTCGATCAGATTAAGATCACGGTGCTCGGCATTGTCTGCAATCGCGAGGCCCAGGATATGCAATGGCGCCATATCAGGGGAAAGAATCCGGGCGGTCAGTCCAGAGCCGCCCAACCCCTGACATGCCGTTATCCGACGGAATCCGCTGACGATTTGATAGCCTGAATGCTTTGTCTGTGATAGGATGGGTGGATTGATCAAACCGATTCGGCTGATGGATTGGGCTATCCGGTCAACCGGTGTTGGCGTTGAAATCTGATACGTCAGATCATTGCAATCAATTGAAGAAAACCGGACCGAATCGATTCTATAGGCCATGTTGGCTGCCGACAAGGGATTTGAGGGCATCAATATATTTTTGTCGCGTATTATTGATGACTTCTTCCGGAAGGGACGGGGCGGGCGGGGTTTTATCCCAGTCCAGGGAGAGCAGATAGTCCCTCAAATATTGCTTGTCATAGCTTGATTGGGGACCTCCCGGCCGATACGTCGCCTTTGGCCAGAACCTGGAGGAATCCGGGGTCAGCGCTTCATCGATTAAAATCAACTGCTCCCCATCGAAGCCGAACTCAAATTTCGTGTCAGCAATAATAATGCCCTTTTCAGCCGCTAGAGCGGCCCCCTTCTGATAGATGGCGAGGCTGAGCGTCTTGATTCGTTCGGCGGTTTCCCGGCCGACCCGATCGACCACCGCTTCAAATGAAATATTGACATCATGCTCACCGGATTCAGCTTTTGTGGATGGCGTAAAAATAGGCTCCGGCAAAGGATCGGATTCTCTGAAGCCGGATGGCAGCTTAATACCACAGACTTCTCCGCTTTTTTGATATGTCTGCCAGGCAGAGCCGGAAATATAGCCCCTTACCACACACTCAACCGGCAAAGGACGGGCCTTTTTAACCAGCATACTTCGATCCTGGAGAATATCTTTGTAGGCCCCGCATGGCTCCGGATACCTATCCACATCGCTGGTAATCACATGGTTATCGACGATGGATGCCATAACATCGAACCAAAAAAGCGAAATCCGGGTCAAGATTTTTCCCTTGTCCGGTATGGGGTTGGGCATGACCACATCAAAGGCAGAAATCCTGTCCGTCGCCACCAGCAACAGCTGATCGCCCAAATCATAAATATCCCTCACTTTTCCCTGTTTCAGCGGTTTTAAAACGGGAATATCCGTTTGAAATAAGGCCTGTCCCATATATTCGTCATCCACCCGCTCGTCTGTTTTGTCTGCTTAAGACGGATTATCAGCTATTTTCCGTACTGCTTGTGGAACTCACTGATATATCGCTTCAATACCGTGTATGCTTCCTGAGAAACCTCGCGAAACTCGATGCCGCATTCGAACTTGTTGTCCTCGCCGCGATTGCAGTAAACCACTTTGCCCCGGATATCGACGAGATCGTCTTCAATCCCCACCGAGAGCAGGACCACGTACTTGGTCTCAATCGGTTCATGGGTTTCCAGCTGCAGACCGGTCTCACTGATATTTAATGTCCGGCCAATTCCCTGCATCCATTCTTTACCATCGGAATCAAAGCACACATAGGACAACAGATTGAGGGAATCATAGCGTTCATGTCTTCTTTTATTCTCTGTCATGTGAAAACCTCTCGCCTTGTTGTAGTGGATAATTACTCTGTCCTAAATTAAGCGTTTCAACTTTACAATAACATCAAAGAAACCAGTTTTCCAATTCCCGCATTTTATGACTGGTTCTGTCCCCCCTTGACGATATCGAATACTCGCCCCGTCGTCACGGATAGCGAAGTGGTGGTATGCTGAATAAGATTTTTAAATGTCTGAGTCATCAGATCAAATTCCTTGCGTATGGATCTCAGGTCGATAGGGCCGTATTCGAAATCGGATGACACATATACCGTCGCTGAGTGCGGCTCGTGGCAGGTGTTCAAAAAGGGAATATGGCCGATAACGTCATTGGGCTCAAGTTGACATACTTCGAGGAATCCGTTGTTCACCCGGCGGACTACGACAGCCCGGCCGTTTTGTATCTGATAGGCCGCATCCTCCTCATTCTGTTGTTCGAAGGGCTTTAAATCCTTGAGGTCGTAGTTAGCCGGAAGTCCATGCAGCAGGATTTTGGCACAATTCGTGGTTATCTGCCGCAACCGGTTATCCAAAGACGCCAATATGCGCTGGAATGTTAATGTTAACTCCGAATACTCCTTGAATAAAAGATCATAGTCCATAACGCCGAGCTGCACATCGGTGACGGCAACGACCGTTGCGCTTCGCTGGACACTGCCTTTACGCATAAAGGAGCCGATACTGCCAATGAATGCGCCGTCAGACAGGCGACTGATCGGAACCCTTCCGTCAGGCATCAGACGGATGACATCGGCCTTGCCTTCCAGGATCACCCAGAACCAGTTGCCGAATTTTTCCTGATAAACGATTTCCTTTCCGGCGGTAAACTCTTCTTCGTCGACAACATATACATAATCAACCAGCGGTCCCTTTATAATCGGCATATTGGATGCCGTATCCGATTCGACGGCGCCTTCTTGAGGGTTTGCGGGTGCACCCACCTTTTCGATTTCGCCGTCATCAACCATTCGTAAGGCATCCAGGATTATTTCCATGCGGCTTTTCTTTATCACCCGCTCACAGCTCACCGGCTCATTGATGAATTCATAATCCGCGTCCAGCCATCCAAAAAGGCGGTTCAGGGCCTCGAGCCCTTTTATGTTTCCGGCCTCCGCATTCACCGGATTGCCATCGACAAGATAGATATGCCCCGGATGGTCCGTATTAGGGCTCGTCAGGGTCAGCCTGCCGGTGCTTACGTTGCCGCCCAGCAATTGAAGCAGCTCGCCCAGACCGATAAACTTCAGACTTCCTTTTAAGACAATATTGGATTCCATCATTTATTTTCTTGCGCCCTTTGAAATTCTTTTTGAAGGCTTTGCAGCGTTAACTTCATGATACTTGACAATGTCTTACCGACGCCCTCCCCGGTCAATGCGCTCGCTCCAAAGTGGGCAACCCTCAGCTGCCGGTTCAACTCATGATCCATTTTTTCTAAAGGCATCAATGGGAACCCCTGCTTTTCCAAATCGCGCTTATTGTATTGGAGGACCAGTGGTATTTTTCTTATATCAATGCCTAACCTTTTTAAATTCTCATGCATATCCTTAAGAGACAACATGTTTTTTTCTCTTCGTACCTTGAGGGAATCCGCAACGAATACAATGCCGTCTACGCCTTTTAGAACGAGCTCTCTCGTAGAGCGGTATTGAACCTGTCCGGGCACCGTATATAGCTGCGCTTTTATCTCACAACCCTTTATTTTTCCAAGGCCGAGCGGCAAGAAATCAAAAAACAGGGTCCGATCCCCATGCGTATCTATGGAAATCATCTTGCCGGCGACCTGCTTGGTATAGTTTTTGTGGATGAATTCCAGATTCGTTGTTTTTCCGCTCCTACCGGGTCCATAATAGACTATTTTACACTGAATCTCACGATTTTTTAGATTAAGAACCGCCATAACCAGATCCCCGCCTAACCGTTTGAAAGCAAAATTGATGGCTTCGTAAAAAGCTGTTTATTCCGCAGCCGCGGCATCTTTGTAGAAAGTAACTCTAAAAAACATCCGCATTGTCATTTCGAGCGGCAGCGAGAAATCTTTAGCAATCAAGATTCCTCGTCACTTTCGCTCCTCGGAATGACAACAGCAAAAGCATCTAAAATAATATTAGATATTGTCGAGTTCCTTAGAAGTAACCCCGCCGGGGCCGAGGCCCGGCACCGAGTTTAAAAGTAACTTTTGTTACGAGGTAAAGGCACTGATTGAAAATCGCTCAATTTAGGTGAAAGATAAAATCTCAAATTTGATGGCTTCGTAAAAAGTCCAATATCTGTGTTGCGCTTCCGTCCCTCGGAATTTCACGTACAGCTAAGTACGCTGCATTCCTCGGGATTTTGCGCGCCCCCGGATCTTAACTGGGGCTTGAACTTTTTTCTTTGCCATCCCAGTACCCTGCACCTTTCCCCTTGTACCTTGAAGCTCCTTAGAAGAAGCCCCATCGAATCATCCCCGCATAGATGCGTTGCGAGGCTATTACGTTTGATGGCTTCGTAAAAAGTCCAATATCTGCGTTGCGCTGCATTTCTCGGAATTTCACGTACTCCTATGTACGCTGCATTCCTCGAAATTTGCGTCGCCTTGATCTTGAACTTTTTTCTTTGCCATCTAAAATAGACTTTTTACGAGATCGTCACGTTTGAATATTTAAAATTTTTATCTCCAGACTGTAATCCCCTTTTTTCGGGCCCGCATTTATCGTCACATTGGATGATACATAGCCGGTTCCGGAAAATATGGCCATTGGCGAATAAAATATCATGCCCGTAAGCTGATCACCAACGCTTAGGCTTTCAATGAACTGCTTGTCCTTTTTGGAGACAAGCATTTTTAAGTATTTCCCCGCCTGAAAGCTGATCTCCAGCTCAACCGTCTCCCCTTTTCTCGATCCCCGCGGCAGCGTAAACCGAGTGGAATTGATATCTAGGATGTCCTGATCCTCGACCTCGGATTCCGGTTCAAGGTTTTTCTGGATCTTATCGGATGAAATCTTGGTATCCAGCCCCGATTTTTTTACCAGATCCTCAAAGTAGGACCGAACCCCGTTGACCTCATCAAGCGACAAAACACTGCCCACCATCCATTGCTTTACCCGGCCCAAGGCCTTGTCGACTTCGCCCTGCTGAATCCAGCACCAAACAATATTCTTGGCCGCTTCGGCTCTGAGGGGCGCTTGGGGAAGCAGCCGGGTAAATTCCTCTATAGCCTGCTCATACTGACCGAATCGGGCCAAGGCCAGGGCACTGGCCATTGAAGAGGACCCTTTGGACTCGGGGTCATCTTCGGTAACCATTTCCTTTATGACGGATTGCGCCTCTTCAGAGACTGTCGGCGGCTTCGGCACAGAGAGCTCAGTTTCCATCTGAGTATAGAGTTTATCGATTTTATTGGTGATTTTGTTTAAGAAGCTGTCTTTGTTTTTAACGTTTTGGGTGGATTCAATCAACTCCTTAACGCGTTTATATGTGTCCAAAGCCTCGTTTAGCAGTCCTTGGGATTTGTATAGCTCGGCTTCTTTAATCAAAGACTTGACTTTTTCATTAAACTTCATCTTCGCCTCGGGCTGCAAGTCTATTCCGCAAAAAAATCCGTCTCCAAGAAAGACAGGCTTCTTTCTCCGGAGATTAACGGATTAAACGCCAGCTTCTATAGAAATATCGGCTACTGTTTAAATGCTAAATATTGTTCGTTTATGTTAGCCGTAATTGAACTGTTTCTCAAGAAAATTCTTTATCTATCGACATTTAAATTCAAGACGGACAAAATAAGGCTTATTTTTAAAGCTTTTATAAAAACGATGTTTTAAAAAACCTTTATTTCATAGGTATTCCATCAAGTCATTTTGCTGATATGCCGCACGCGATCCTGTTTCCTCCTGAGATGAGCGATAAAAACAGCCCTCACATACCTATAGTCGTAACCCCCTTGTCATCATAACACGTCTTAAAGTCAAATTCCGGATAATTTTGTGGCCGCCCCCACGAAAAAATCGGGGGGACAAATGATCGTGACGGGCAGTATTCCTGGGTATCAAGGGCATCCTGAAACAAATGAGCGGCCAGATAAAAACAAACCACGCGTTCGGTGTATCTCCAACCCGTTTATAACAATTTAGGTTTGATGGCTTCGTAAAAAGCGATTTATTCCGCTGGTGCGGTATTTTTGCAGAAAAGTAACTTGCGACCGTCTTACTCTTACGCTTACTCTTGCTCCAAAAAATGGGCACAAGTTCCTTAAAAGTAACTCCCCCGGGCCGCGGGCCGGGACCGAACCTAAAAGTAACTTTTGCTCTATGCTTAAAGGCACTGAGACGATTCATCCAATTTTGTCATTTCGAGCGGCAGCGAGAAATCTTTAGCAATCAAGATTCCTCGTCACTTTCGCTCCTCGGAATGACAGAGAGCTAAGCTTCTGGAATATTAATATATATTTTCAAGTTACTTAGAAAAAGTCCAATATCTGTGTGGCGCTGCATTCCTCGCAATTTGCGCGCCCCCCGATCTTAACTGGGGCTTGAACTTTTTTCTTTGCCATCCTAAAATTGATGGCTTCGTAAAAAGTCCAATATCTGTGTGGCGCTGCATTCCTCGCAATTTGCGCGCCCCCCGATCTTAACTGGGGCTTGAACTTTTTTCTTTGCCATCCTAAAATCGCTTTTTACGAGATTGTCAGGTTTAAGTTTTACAAGCTATTCAGTAAATCACGCATTCGCCGAACAGGTACGTCAATTCTTTACCCTTTACGTCACCTATTGTCAAGCCTTTAAAACAAAAACGGAATAAATCAGGAAGGATATAGGTCCCCCCCGCTGACTTTTGTATTGACACGAATCGGTATACGCCATAGCCTGTTAAAATATTGAATACAAGAGGTGAGTTCGCTATTACTGGCAGTCTTGTAAAAAACCATCCTAAAATTGACTTTTTACGAGACCGTCATCGTTATTGATTCATCATTTATAAAGAGGAGATTGCAATGAATAAAAAAGTGACGGTTATCGGAGCCGGAAATGTAGGGGCAACAACAGCCCAGCGGCTTGCCGAAAAAGAGCTCTGTGATGTGGTCCTAGTCGATATCGCCGAAGGCCTTCCCCAGGGAAAGGCGCTGGATCTCCAAGAAGCGGCGCCGATTGAAAAACATGATGCGGCCGTTACAGGCAGCAACGGTTACGAGGCGTCCGCAGGTTCGGATATAGTCATCATCACCGCCGGTATTCCCCGTAAACCCGGAATGAGCCGGGATGATCTGTTAAAAACCAATACCGATATCATGACATCGGTTTCAGCTGAAGCGGCCAAGCACTCCCCGGGGAGTATACTGATCATCGTCAGCAACCCCCTGGATGCCATGTGCCATGTGGCCATGGAAACCAGCGGTTTCCCCAAACACCGCGTCATGGGGATGGCAGGCGTCCTTGATTCTGCCCGGTTCAGGACATTTATTGCCATGGAGCTAAACGTCTCTGTTGAAAATACGCATGCATTCGTTCTGGGCGGTCACGGCGACACCATGGTCCCCCTACCAAGATTTTCTACGGTTGCCGGCATTCCCATTACGGAATTGATGGCCAAAGAACGAATCGACGCCCTTGTGGATCGAACGCGTAAAGGCGGCGGGGAAATCGTGGGGCTTTTAAAATCCGGCAGCGCCTTTTATGCCCCGGCATCAGCAGCCGCAGAAATGGCTGAGGCGATTTTGAAAGACAAAAAGAAAATTCTGCCCTGTGCCGCCTACCTAGAAGGCGAATACGGGATTTCGGATATTTTTATGGGCGTGCCGGTCAAGCTCGGCACAAAGGGGATTGAAGACATCATTGAGATTGAACTGAGCGAATCCGAAAGAAGCGATCTTAATGGTTCAGCCGATGCGGTCCGAAGCCTCATGAAAGAAATCCGGCAACTGGTATAATCCGTCATTCTTCGGCATTCAGCGTTTTCTGAATATTCTCGGCTGCCCGGCGGCTCATGCCGGGCAGCCCGGCGAGCTCCTCGACAGAAGCGGCCTTGAGTCTTCGTATACTTTTAAAATGCCTGAGCAAAACCGCTTTTCGCTTCTCACCGATATACTGGATGCCGTCCAGACGCGAACGCAAAGCCGTCTTTGTCCGTCGCTGACGATGGTAGGTAACGGCATAGCGATGCGCTTCGTCCCGTATCCGCTGGATAAAATACAATACCTCTGTATGGGCGTTCAGGTTTAACGGATTCCGGCGTCCGGGTATGTAGACTTTATCCGCTGTTTCCGACCTTTCAGGGTCTTTCTTGGCGATGCCGATAACGCCGAATGCCTGTTGCAGCCCCATTTGTTTAAGTACGGATACGGCGATATTCAGCTGGCCCTTGCCCCCGTCAATGATCAACAGATCAGGCAGCGAGTCAGTTGCCGTATGCGTTGGATGGAATCGCCGTTCCAGCACCTCGGCCATGCAGGCATAGTCATCGGCTTGATCGACATTACGAATAATATAGCGTCGGTATTCGGACTTGTTCGGCGCCCCGTCTTCGTAGACTACCATACCGGATACCAGTTCACGACCTGAAATCCCGGAGTTGTCGATACATTCAATCCGTCTTGGAAGCCGCTCGAGATGAAGCCTCTGCCTCACCCCTTCAAGTAAGGATTGATTCGCCATCTCCGCCTCTACATGGCTGGCAAGCCTTGTTTGGGCGTTTTCTTCAGCCATACGGATCAGCCGAACCTTGTCCCCGCGCTTCGGATAATGAATCCGCACTTTTTTCCCCTTTTTTTGGGATAGCCATTGCGTGTAAAGCGCCACGTCTTCGTGGGCGCAGGGGATTAGAATTTCCTCGGGAATATCGGAAGTAGATTCATAATGCTGCTTAAGAAATGCCTCGATAATTTCGGCGCCGGTTGCCGTATCATCATGAACGTAGAAGTCTTTTGCCCCCTGCATGAATCCGTTTCTGACAAACATGACCCAGAGCAGGGCATAAGGCGAATCGCTGGCCAAACCGATAACATCACGATTGACGAAATCGGTGGTTACCGCCACCTGCTTTTCCATCGTCTTTTCTACGGCAAACAGTTTGTCCCTCAGCTGGGCGGCCTTTTCAAACTCCTGGCGCCCGGCCGCCGCCTCCATCTCGGTCTTGATTTTCGTGGTCAATTCAGCGGTGCGACCGTTTAGAAACAAACGCACTTCATTAACAATATCGTTATATGCCTCGGGGCTGACGGATTTGCAGCAAGGCGCCAGACACAATCCCATCTGATGGTAAAGGCAGGGGCGGGATCGGGGCTTAACGCTGGTCGAAGTACATTTTCGCAGCTTGAAGGTCTTGTGAATGAGCTTCAGGGTCTGGCGTACCGCACCGGCCGAAGCAAACGGGCCGAAATACAAAGCCCCGTCATTGCGAATCCTCCGCACGACCTGGAGGCAGGGATAGTCGCTTTTCATATCCAGCCTCAGCGACGGGTAACGCTTGTCATCCTTTAAAATTACATTATAGCGGGGCCGGTGCTTTTTGATCAGATTGGATTCAAGGATCAATGCCTCTTTTTCCGAGGGGGTCTGAATGGTTTCAAAAGAGGCGATCCGGCCTACAAGGACGCCGGTTTTGATATCCGTGGGGTTGCGGCCGCTGAAATACGAGGTCAAACGGTTTTTCAGATTGGCGGCCTTACCCACATAGATAATCCGCTGCCGGGCATTTTTCATAATATAGACGCCCGGGGTGGAAGGGGCAGCGGCGGCTTTTTCTCTAAGAGACGGCGTCATAGGTCGATATTGAACCTAAACCTCAGGAACTCGCTTCAAAATCAAAAACCATCATTTTTTTGAGCTCATTGATCCGATCCCGTAATCCGGCGGCTTTTTCAAACTCCAGGTCTTTGGCGGCTCGATGCATTTCTTCTTCCAGCGCTTTGATTTTGCCTTCCAGGTTATCAAGCGAGCCATACTCGGAGAGGGGCTCCTGCACCCGATCCCTGCCCTGATCGGCCGGCTGGGAATAAAGATGTTCGAATCCCGAGGAAATCTTTTTGTCAACGGTCATCGGCGTGATGGTATGCGCTTCGTTGTAGGCCGTCTGTATATCCCGGCGACGATTCGTCTCATCTGCCGCCTTTTGCATGGATTCGGTAACCACATCCCCGTACATCAATACCGTCCCGTTTACATTGCGGGCCGCCCGGCCGCACGTCTGTATAAGGGATCGGGTCGATCTCAAAAAGCCCTCTTTGTCTGCGTCCAGTATGGCTACCAGTGACACCTCCGGGATATCAAGGCCTTCGCGAAGCAGATTGATCCCCACCAGCACATCAAATTCCCCCATCCTCAGGTCTTGTATGATATCGATGCGTTCAAGGGTCTTGATATCGGAATGCAGGTACTTGACCCGAATCCCCAGGTCCGCATAGTACTCGGTCAAATCCTCTGCCATTCGCTTGGTAAGGGTGGTCACAAGCACCCGCTCGTTACGCTCGATTCGTCTTCGGATTTCATCCAGGAGGTCATCGACCTGATTGGCCGCGGGTTTGAATTCAATGGCCGGATCCACCAGGCCGGTGGGGCGTACGATCTGTTCGACCACTGCGCCTTTGCCGTTCATCATCTCATAATGGGCCGGTGTGGCCGATACATATATTGTCTGTGGGACACGGGCCTCGAATTCGTCAAAACAAAGCGGCCGGTTATCCAGCGCCGAGGGGAGGCGGAAGCCGTATTCGACCAGCGTCTGCTTTCGCGAACGGTCCCCGTGATACATACCGCCGATCTGGGGGATCGTTATATGGCTCTCATCAATAAAAACCAGGAAGTCCTTCGGGAAATAATCCAGCAGCGTCGGCGGCGGCTCGCCTGGGGACCGGGCGGTAAGATGGCGGGAGTAATTTTCAATTCCGTTGCAGTAGCCGAGTTCATGGATCATCTCGATATCAAACTGGGTCCGTTCTTCGATGCGTTGGGCCTCTATATATTTGGCGTTGTTTGAAAATTCGTTTATCCGGTCCTTCAGTTCCGCCTTGATCGCCTCGATAACCCGCTTGCGGGTCCGCTGCCGGGTAACATAGTGGCTGGCCGGGAAAATGGTCACCCGGTCCAGCGTCAAAAGAATGTTTCCGGTCAAGGGGTCGATTTCCGAAATCCCGTCTATCTCATCGCCGAAGAATTCGATCCGGATGGCGACCTCATCTTCATGGGCCGGAAAAATTTCCACCCGATCCCCGCGGACACGGAATATCCCGCGATAGAAGTCCGTATCGTTTCGCTCGTACTGAATGGATACGAAATCGGCAAGAAGCTGATCCCTTGATATTTCATTACCGACCTCAAGGTCCAACCGCATGGCCAGGTAGTCTTCAGGCGCACCCAGGCCGTAAATGCAGGAAACGCTGGCAACCACAATCACGTCTTTTCTTGACAGCACGGAACGTGTAGCGGAATGGCGCATTTTATCGATCATTTCATTGATCGAGGAGTCCTTTTGGATATAGGTGTCGCTCACGGGGATATAGGCTTCGGGCTGATAATAGTCATAATAGCTGACAAAGTATTCGACCGCATTCTCCGGAAAGAGCTCCCGGAATTCATTGTAGAGCTGGGCGGCCAGGGTTTTGTTGGGCGCAATGACGAGCGTCGGTTTCTTTACGCGCTCGATGACATTGGCCATGGTAAAGGTTTTTCCCGAACCGGTCACGCCAAGCATCACTTGGCTCCGTTTCCCGGCCTTCACCCCGTCAGCGAGGGCATCGATCGCCCTGGGCTGATCACCTTTCGGGGTCATTTCTGTTTGTAGCTTGAAATCTGTCATACATACCCAATATAAATCAGGAATCGAAAATGAAAAGTCGGACGGCGAATTAAAGCATCCAGTATCTGTGTCGGGTTCGTGCGGGTGAAAAATATAGCCGGGAAACGGGCTTTACTTGGCGTACCGCCAGACGGTGCCGTCCGAACGGTCTTCCAACTGGATGTT
The DNA here is from genome assembly GCA_018334555.1 of Desulfobacterales bacterium. Lineage (GTDB taxonomy): Bacteria > Desulfobacterota > Desulfobacteria > Desulfobacterales > Desulfosalsimonadaceae > M55B175. The sequence goes on along the minus strand of JAGXLR010000073.1, from coordinate 1,372 downwards.
CATCTCCTTTAGCTGGTCACGGATCCGGTCGGCAGTTTGAAAATCCTTGGCCCTGCGGGCGGCCTCCCGCTCCTTGACCAGTTTTTCGACGGCTTCACTATCCAGGGCCTCCTGTTCAAGTACCGCTGTCCGCTGCTTTTCAAAATACTGCGCCGGGTTTTCCGCCAACAGGCCCAGGACGCGGCCGATGTTTAAAATATCCCGGTATATGGCGTAAACCTCCTCCCGGCAAGGGCCCTCCGGGCCGGTTTCATCCAATAGGCGGTTTAAATGCCTTACCGCGTCAAACAAAACCCCGATGCCCTGGGCGGTATTGAAATCATCGTCCATGGCTTCACAGAATCGCCGCCAGTATTGCATTCCGGTTGCGTCCGCCCTCGTAGGCGCTTCGGCTGCCGCCGGCAGGCCGTTTAACTCCCGCCCGATCCGATCGAGCAGGGTATAGATTTTATCCAGGGCGCTGGAGGCTTCCCTGACGGCCTGATCGGTGAAATCCACCGGTGAGCGATAATGGTTGGAAAGCAGGAAAAACCGTATCGCCTCGGGGTGACAGGACTTTAAAATATCCTTGATCATAAGAAAGTTGCCCAGCGATTTGGACATTTTCTCATGGTTGATGTTTACAAATCCGTTGTGGATCCAGTATTTGACAAATATCTGGCCGAAAGCGGCCTCTGATTGGGCGATTTCATTTTCATGATGGGGAAAAATCAAGTCCTTACCGCCGCCGTGGATGTCAAAGCTCTCGCCCAGAAAACTCGCACTCATGGCAGAACACTCGATGTGCCAACCCGGCCGACCTTTTCCCCAGGGGCTCTCCCAGGCGGGCTCATCCGGCTTGGAGGCCTTCCAGAGCACGAAATCCATTGGATTTCGCTTCTGCCGGTCGATCTCCACCCGCGCGCCGGCTTCCATCTCTGAGAGCTTGCGGCCGGAGAGCTTGCCGTATGAATCAAACTTCTCAACCGCGAAAAACACGTCCCCGCCGGCTTCATAGGCGTAGCCCTTTTCTATCAATCGCTTGACCACCGCGATGATCTGGTTTATGTGCTCTGTCGCCCTGGGCTCATGGTCCGGCCTCTTGACGTTTAATGCATCCGTGTCCGTGTGGAATTCATCGATATATGTCTCCGCCAGCTCGGTGGTCGAAATCCCGAGTTCATTGGCCCGATTGATTATTTTGTCGTCCACGTCCGTAAAATTCCGGACATAGGTGACCTCATAGCCCTGTAGCATCAGATAGCGATAGATCACATCAAAAACCACGATGGACCGGGCATGGCCGATATGACAGGAATCATAGACCGTCGGGCCACAGACGTACATACGAACGCGGCCGGGTTGCATCGGCTCAAATATCTCCTTCTGTCCC
>JAGXLR010000224.1 GCA_018334555.1 Desulfobacterales bacterium | reverse complement strand
CAACCTCCAGGACGTCATTTTCACAATGGACCTGGATCTTCATTATACTTACGTCAGTCCTTCGGTTAGATCCATGCGCGGCTATAATCCAAGCGAGCTGATCGGGAAATCCTTGCATGATGTGGCCCCCCCGGCTTCTGTAAAAAAAGCCCTTGAAGTGGTGGCCGAGGAGCTAAAGCTTGAAGAATCGGGACAGGCAGATTTAAACCGATTCCGAACGATCGAAATCGAACTCTATTGCAAGAACGGATCAACGATTTGGACAGAGGTCAGGTTTTCCTTCATCCGGGATGAGGACAACCGAGCCTTGGGATTTATCGGTATTAACCGGAATATTACCGAACGAAAACGGGCCGTTTCAAGGCTGAAAGAAAGTGAGGAAAAATTCAGAACCCTGGCCGAAGCCTGCCCGTTTGCCATTATGATCTACCAGAATGACTACTGGGTGTACGCCAATTCAGCAGCGGAAACGATCTCGGGCTTTTCAAAAGAGGAGCTTTACCGCATGCGTTTCTGGGAGATTGTGCACCCGGATTACCGGGATCTGGTCAGGGGGCGGGGCAGCCGACGACAGGCGGGTCAGAAGGCGACGCCTGTGTATGATTTTAAAATTATCGATAAGGCAGGCGAGGAACGCTGGGTATCCCTTTCCGGCGGGAATTTAACGTATGAAGGCAAAACCGCCGGACTGATAACCGTTATAGATATTACCGAGCGCAAGCTGGCGGAAACCGCCGTCCGTGAAAGCGAGGAGAAATACCGGGCCATTCTTGAAAACATCGAGGACGGCTACTACGAGGTGGATTTGGCCGGAAATTTTACATTCTTCAATGATTTTCTCTGCCGCATCTCCGGGCAGAGCCGGGATGAAATATTGGGCATAAACTATCGGGAATATACGGATGAAGAGAATGCAAAAAAGTTGTTCGACACGTTCCATACGGTTTATGAAACCGGCGTCCCGGCCAAGGCCTTCGACCTCGAGATTCAGCCGAGAGCAGACGACATCCGCAATGTCGAAATATCTGCCTCCCTGATAAAGAACGCGGCCAACGAGCCCGAGGGGTTTCGGGGGATTATCCGGGACATTACGGAGCGCAAACAGGCGGAAAACCATAAGGCGAAACTCGAGGCCCAGCTTCAGCAGGCGCAAAAAATGGAGGCCATTGGCACCCTGGCCGGCGGCGTGGCCCATGATTTCAACAATATTCTTCAGGCCATCAATGGCTACACCCAGCTTCTGTTAATGCGAAAGACGCCGGATCATCCGGATCATAAAAAATTAACGCAGCTTCGAAACGCCTGTGAGCGAGCGGCCAATCTGGTTAACCAGCTTCTGACCTTCAGCCGTAAAATGGAGGGTGAGCGACGACACGTATCGCTAAACTATGAGATTCAGCTGGTGGAAAAACTGTTGAAACAGACCATACCCAAAATGATTGAAAGACGAATGGATTTCGATGACTCGCTATGGCCGGTTTATGCCGATCCGGTACACATCGAGCAGATTCTTCTGAATTTGGGGAGCAATGCCGCAGATGCCATGACCGAGGGCGGCACGCTCACCATTGAAACCCGCAATATCATCCTCAAACAAGCATCCGATGAGCTGCCGGGCGCGGAGCCAGGCCCCTATGTCCGTTTAAAGGTTTCAGATACCGGCTGCGGCATGGATGAGGAGACCGTTAAGCAGATTTTTGATCCCTTCTTTACGACCAAAGAGATCGGCAAGGGTACGGGACTGGGGCTTGCATCGGTTTACGGCATCGTTAAAAGCCATGGCGGCTATATCCAATGCAGCAGCCGGAAAAACCAAGGGACCAGCTTCAAAATTTACCTGCCGGCCGTCTCACAGACAAAGTCGGAAACCAAGGCCAGCCTGAAAGCGGCCAAACCCAAAGGCGGCACCGAGACCCTTCTGTTGGTAGATGATGAGTTGCCCATACGGGAGGCGGCCTCTGAGATCCTCGAGCATTTCGGTTATCAGGTATGGTGCGCCGAAGATGCCGAAAGGGCCATCGACCTCTACAAGGCGCATGGGGACAGTATTGATATGGTCATTCTTGACCTGAGCATGCCGGGCATAGGCGGCAATCAATGCCTGCAAGAAATTTTAAAACTCGACCCCTCGGCCAAAATTCTTATTTCCAGCGGCTATGCCGCCGACGGCCTGGCCAAACAAGCATTGGCATCAGGGGCCTGCGGTTTTATCGGCAAACCCTACCAAACCACCGAGCTCGCCGAAAAAATCCGGACCCTGCTCGATGACAAGACGACATCACGGCAATCGGGTTCTCAGGATGAAGGAGCCCTCCGATGAGGGTCGTCGCCTGGCTTCGGTTCCGGGAACAACTGGTTGAAGTGCAGGGGCATATAGCTCGCCCGGAGATAAATCTGTGGAAATTGGCGATATAAACTGGAGCGTTGGTATATCGCTTTTAACAACCGCGTAATGTGTCGGTCGCCCGACCAGATGGTTTTGGGCTCATTATCCATGGCCGCCTTGGTGCAACAATTGGCCACGAAATGAATATCCGTCGTATTCGGCGGATCCCTGCTTTCATCGTGGAAGTGCGTTTGACAAAACCCAACGATCTCGCCGTGCAGGGGGCTTGACCTCAGATCAAATACGCGGCCGGTAAATTCAAGTGACTTTAAAAACGCATCGATATTATCCAGATAAATTTTCTGATACTTCCATATCTCCTCAATCCAGTCTTCATGGTTCCGTTTGCGGCTGTAATAGGCGTCGAAAAAATTCTGAAGGCCTTCATTTAACTCTGTGTAGATCTCACTGGATATGGATATGCAGGGGGCGTAAACGATTTCCTCGACCACCCGGATGAACCGGTTTAACTCCTTGAACAGCATCGGCAGATAAACGGCGTATTCCCGTTTATTCATCCGCTTGATAAAGCCGATATAGTTAAATATTTGATTGATCTGGGAGGATTTGACATATCCCGGATAGCGAAGCCCCCCGTTGCTCTCAAGATTCTGGGTTCTGCGGGGGTCCTTGATCGCCGGGATAGATGTGTTTTCCGGAATATAGGGGGTCAGCATATTGGAATCGACGATATTCTCATATCGGTTCTCTTTTAATAGATCCTTCAATATATACGGATAGGAGGCCTCCGTCCGCATATTAGATACCCCTATATCGACACGGATTCGAATTTAAAAAAATGCGCTCGTCCGGTGTTATTTTTCTATGTACGGTATCCATATATAGTTTTAAATTTTGACGCCACGCGCCGGTAAAAATCAAACCCCTAATTTATGAGAAAATTACTACCTGTTTTGCGCTAAAGCTACTTTTTTAACTTATATTTCTTTTTATACAAAATTTTGAAGTGATAATAAACTAAAAAAAATAAAAAGTTATGATTAACCATGGTTCAAGGGGATGCGGGCCCTTTTTTGGCTCATCGCCGTATAGATCGCATATTAATCCGGTTTCTTTATAAAATGGGGCGCGATGCCGGGTAGACGCCTTTTCTCCATGGGCTTTCGGCAACCGTAAACATATCCGTTTATTGGTGCCGCTCAATTTTGATCTCATAGCCGGCGGCTTCCAAACGCTGGATAAGAAGAGCCCGCCAGTCCGCCCTCGCCTTTAAATGGCAGAGGTTCCCGAAATGCCCGGAAAACGTCCGGTCAATAAAGATCACATCCTTTGGGAAAATAAAAGACATGGATTCATTGATATATTTCTGACCCAGCGCAATGATCCGGCTATAAATGTCCTCGTCCTCGCCAAAGGTAAAATAGTCCCCGGGGCCAAAGATATCCTGAAACATATCCGCGAAATCCTTGCCCATCTCCCAGGGGATGGGTTCTCCGGAAGCCTTGTAGACCCCCATGGATTTAAGGATTTCCGGAATACGCGGGTATTCATGATTCAAGACCGCCGTAATCAGCTCGACATAACCGCTGCAAAGCGACGCCGGGACCTCTTTCATACATCCAAAATCATAGACAACGATCCCGCCGTTTTCCAGAAACGAAAAATTGGCCATATTGGGATCGGCATGCAGAAACCGAAACTCAAACAGCCCCTTTAGCGCAAAGCCCA
>JAGXLR010000072.1 GCA_018334555.1 Desulfobacterales bacterium | reverse complement strand
CCGTCAACCGGAGCCGATCGCATGCGTCTTTTGCCGTAAAGCTGTAATTGATGCACTCGGAAAAACCGAAGCCGGCCATTTGATTCTTTATGGTTTCTTTCAGCGATAGGGCCCTCTCGGGCAGTCGGCTCTGGGTCGAGGTCTTCGGGAAAGTGGTGAGGATGTTGTTGTACCCCCAGAGTCTGGCGACTTCTTCCATCAGGTCTTCGGGCCGGCTGACATCCACTCGGAAGGTGGGGGCTACGACGGACAGGTCTTGCGCATCCAGGCGGCTTACCGCAAATCCGACCGACTCGAGAAATCCCTGCATCTCGGCCGGGCTCAGGTTTGTGCCCAGATGGTGGTTGGCCTTTGTCGCATTCAGTTCGATGGCTTGCGGTTCGGAAGGTATCGGGTGCTCGTCGATGAGTCCGTTGATCAGCGTGGCGCCGCTTACCTCCGCCATCAAGCCGGCGGCCCGCTTCAGCGCATAAACGGTTCCCTCCGGGTCGACGCCGCGCTCAAACCGGTGGGACGCATCCGAATTCGCGCCCAAGCGCTTGGCGGTTTTCCGGATGGACACCGGGTTGAAACAGGCGCTTTCAATCAATACGCGGGAGGTCGAATCGGATATTTCGGAGTTTTCACCGCCCATAACACCGGCAACGGCGACCGGTTTTTCCGCATCACAGATCATCAGCGTATCCGCGGTGAGCTTGTGCTCTTTGCCGTCCAGGGTAGTGAATAAATCGCCGGGGGTGGCGGTTTGAACCACAATCCGGTGGTCGGCCAGACGGTCAAAATCAAATGCGTGAAGGGGCTGTCCCGTCTCCATCATGACAAAATTGGTGATATCGACAATATTGTTGATCGGTTTGAGCCCGATTGACCGCAGACGATCCTGAAGCCAGAAGGGGGAGGGAGCAACCTTGATTTCTCTCAGCAGTCCGGCCGTATAGCGGGGACAAAGCTGTGGATCCTTTATCGTTACGGACGTGAATTTATCAATTTGTCCGGAGTTTTCCAGTTGCGGCACTTCCGGAAGGATGAGCGGTTTTTCGGTAATTGCGGCGACCTCGCGGGCGACACCGATAAAGCTTAGGCAATCCGGTCGATTGGGGGTCAGCCCGATTTCAAATACGATATCCGAGAGGCCAAGGGCCCGGGCAATCGGGGTTCCTTCGACGATCCCGCCATCAAGTTTCATCAAACCCGAGCGATCCCTGCCCAGATCCAGCTCCCCTTCGCTGCAGAGCATGCCCTCCGAATCCGCACCCCGGATTTTTGTCTTTTCGACGGTTAAGCCCTCGGGTAGGCGGGCACCGGGCAGAGCGCAGGGATATTTCTCGTCTACCTTGACATTGGGAGCGCCGCAGACAACCGAAATAGTCGCCTCACCGACATCAACCCGGCATATTTTCAATTGGTCGGCCTTAGGATGCGACTGGATATCCGCCACCCGGCCTATTACGATATCATCAAGATATTGGAAGCGGTCATAAAGCGCCTCTACTTCAAGACCGGTCATCGTCAGGTGCTCCGCCAGATCGGCGGGATCGATATCGAATGGGATGTATGTTTTCAACCAGTTAAGACTTATTTTCATGTCAGAACTGCCTTAAAAAACGGTCGTCGCTTTCAAAGAATAAACGGAGGTCGTTAATTCCGTATTTGAGCATGGCAATGCGTTCGACTCCCATTCCGAAAGCGAATCCCGTGTAGCGGCGGGTATCATAGCCGACGTTTTCAAAAACGCTCGGATGGACCATGCCGCATCCAAGAACTTCGAGCCAGCCCGTATGGGAACAAACCTTGCACCCTTTCCCCCGGCACATGACGCAGAGGATGTCGACTTCCGCGCTCGGCTCGGTAAACGGAAAAAAACTGGGACGGAAGCGGAGGCTGGTTTCAGCGTCAAAAACCTGGTGGACGAATTCGGTTAAAACCCCCTTGAGGTCGCCGAAAGAGACTTTTTCGTCAACCAAGAGGCCTTCGATCTGGTGGAACATGGGCGTATGGGTAAGATCCGAATCGCATCGGTATACCTTGCCGGGCGCTACAACCCGGATCGGCGGGGCATACTGCTCCATCATCCGGACCTGAATCGGCGACGTATGGGTTCGCAGGACAATATTGTCGGAAATGTAGAAAGTGTCCTGCATGTCCCGTGCCGGGTGGTACGGGGGGATGTTCAAGGCCTCAAAATTGTAGTAATCGCTTTCGACTTCCGGGCCTTCGGCGATATCAAACCCCATCCGAACGAATATATCACATATCCGCCGGTTTATCTGGGTTATCGGATGAAGCGCGCCTCGCGGCGCCGGCCTTCCAGGCAGAGTGACATCAATGCCGGCTGACTCCGATTCCCCCCGGCCGTTTTCCAGTCGTTCCTTGGCAGTTTTTAGCGCCGATTCCAGTATTTTTTTGACCTGATTGGCGCTTTTGCCGGCTGCCGGCCGTTCTTGTTCGGGAAGTGAGGAAATATTGCGTAAATATTGGGTGACAGCCCCTTTTCTGCCCAGATAACGGATGGATATGGCGTCTATCGCTTCAGCCGTCGAAGCCTTTTCCAGCTCGGATAAGGCTTTATTTTTAATTTTTTCGAGATCTTTATCCAATTTCATCCCACGGCAATTCTTCTCAACCGCAGCGCTGCCGTTTTGGGGCTATTTTCCTGCCGCCCTGGCCGCTATCTGGGAAAAACCCTCCGGATCGGCTACCGCCAATTCAGCCAGAACTTTCCGGTCAAGTTCAATATTGGCTTTTTTCAGCCCATTCATCAGTTTGCTGTAAGAAAGATTATTCATCCTCGCGGCAGCGTTTATCCTTGCGATCCAGAGCCGTCTGAATTCGCGTTTGCGGACCTTACGGTCCCGATAGGCATACATCAGGGCCTTATCCACCGCATCGGCGGCTGTTCGGTACAGTTTGCTCCGGCCGCCCCGATATCCTTTCGCCAGTTTCAGCAGCCGCTTTCTGCGTTGCCTGGCTTTGAATCCTCTCTTTACTCGCATTGTCGTTCTCCTTTAAAAAAATTTCAGCCCTGAGGCAGTAGCCGTCTGACTTCTTTCATGTCGGCCCTGTCAATGATTTGGGCTTTCCGGAGTTCCCGTTTTCTTTTGCGGCTCTTTTTGGTTAAAATATGACTCGCATGGGATTTATTAAACCGGTATTTGCCGGTAGCAGTGCGTTTAAAGCGCTTGGCCGCCGCCCGATTGGTTTTTATTTTTGGCATTTCGCCCCTCCTTATTCAAATCTATCATTTAACCCGCATCATCGGGGTCAAACAAAAATGCCTTCCCCGCCACCAAAGTAGGGCTGAAAGGCATTACCAAGTCTTCAGTCCGTAAATGCAGATACGGCAAATTTAACTGCATACTGCGACATTCTCTGAAAGTCAAGCCTTCAGGCAATTTTTTGTTGGGACGCTATCTGATAAAATAAATAGCCGGCAGGGGAAGGGTTAAATCACTGTTTCGGGCCCAAGACCATATTCATGGTTCGCCCCTCGAGCTTGGGTGGCTGCTCTATCGCCGCAAACTCACTGGCTCCTTCGGCAATATGCTCGAGCAACGCTTTTCCCCGGTCTGTCAAGGTGATCTCGCGTCCCCGAAAGACGACTGTAACCTTGACTTTGTTTTTCTTTTCAATAAACTTCTGGATGTGCCCCAGCTTGACTTCCAGGTCGTGTGAATCGGTTTTGGGGCGGACCTTGATTTCCTTGACTTGAATCCGGGCCTGTTTCTTTTTGGCCTCTTGCTGTTTCTTGGTCTGCTGGTACCTAAAGCGGCCATAGTCCATAATTTTGCAGACTGGTGGCGTCGCATTGGGCGAGACTTCGACAAGATCGAGCCCGAATTCTTCAGCGGATGAAAGCGCGGTGTGTATCGGGATAATTCCCAACTGATTGCCGTCCGGATCAATGACACGCACTTCCTTTTCCTTGATTTCCCTATTTGTTCTGACCGTATCGCCGCCCTGTTTTTTCCTAGCTATGCCCGCACCTCCTATTTTTGGATTGATCCGTTTTTTTTAACGTTTACAATTACGCTCATAGTTATTATAATAAATGATTACTTTAACATATCCAATATATTATGCAAGCAAAAATACGACGAAAAACAATGGCACCGAGACATTTTTCTGTATGCTGCAGCAATATTCGCCGATGTATCATGCGGAGAATTGAAAGGCAATATGATTTTGGCGCCCCGAAAGGGGGGGCTAAACTGTGGGGACCCTATTATGGCTTCTGAAGAATTGACCGAACTGGGACTCGATGATTTTTTCGCGTTTTCCTGTTACCCGGGAATTTCTTGTTTTAACGCCTGTTGCCGGGATTTGAATCAATTTTTAATGCCCTATGACATCATACGGCTCAAACAGGACGTTGGTATCACTTCAACGCGTTTTTTGGCGCGCTATACCAGCAGGCATTTCGGGCCGCAGACCGGCCTGCCGGTGGTGACCCTGCATCCGGCGGATAGAATTACCCTGTCATGCCCCTTTGTTACCCCAGAGGGATGCAGTGTTTATGATAATCGTCCCTCATCCTGCCGTATGTATCCGCTGATGCGGCTGTTGTCCAGATCCAGACAAACAGGCGGGCTGTCCGTTCGGTACATGCTGCTCAATGAGCCGCACTGTAACGGCTTTGAAAACGGCAGGCGCCAAACGGTTCGGGAATGGATCGAACACCAGGGCCTTGCACCGTATAATGAAATGAATGATGCCATGATGGAGGTTATCGCGTTAAAGAATCAGTTGATTCCGGGGCCATTGCCCCGGGGCCTGGCTGAACTCTTCGAGGTGGCCCTTTATGATGTGGACCGGTTTCGGCAGCTTCTTGTTGCCGGGCAGATAGATATTTCCGGGACATCATTGGAAATTCCGGACTTGAAGCAGGCATCCGATGTGGAATTGTTGCGGTTTGCCATGAAGTTGATGGCTGAAAGCATCCGGGATGCCCAAGATGGCCCGCAAGCTGGGGTATATGCTAGGGTGGAGGCCTGAGAGGGGTTCCGGGGCCCATTAAGGCCCTAATCTATCGGGGGCGGTTTCTATGATTCTCAACGGCAAGGTGGCGCTGGTTCTTGGCAGTATCAAGGGGATCGGCAAGGGGTTGGCCCTTGCGCTGGCCCGGGAGGGGGTGAGGGTGGCTGCAACCTATTATGATTGGCAGGAAGCGTTGCCCCGGATGCAATCCGAGCTTGCCCAAACCGGACAGGCGTATCTGCTGTTGGCAGTCAATCTCCGGGATACGGAAAAGATCGGCCCGGCGGTCCGTCAGGTAGCGGATCACTTCGGGCGGTTGGATATCCTTGTCAATAATATCGAACGGGGCGGATGGCCGCTCGTGCATGGGCCTTATAGGGAGGCGCAGTGGGACCTCGAACTCGAGACCACGCTGCGGGCCAAGCAATGGGTGTTTGAGTCGGCATTGCCCTATCTGAAAGCGGCAGACGACGCCTGCGTGATCAATTTTTCATCGATCGCCGGCATTGTGGGCAGAAGCGGACCGGCGGGTTACGTATTCAATGAGGGCTATTCAGCGGCAAACCGCGGGATTTCGCTTTTGACGGAAACATGGGCGCGTATGGGGGCCCCCAATGTGCGGGTCAACGAAATTATGCTCGGCCTGTTTGAGACCCGGCATGCCGAAAAAACACGGGGTTGGGGGCTTTTAACGGATGATCAGAAAAAGGCCCTTATAGACCATACGCTGCTCGGGCGCACCGGAAAAATTGATGATGTGATAAAGGCGATGCGCTTTATATTGGTCGATGCCCCGTATATGACCGGCAGTGTGCTTCGGCTCGACGGGGGCTATGTTCTGGGCGGCGAGCCGGTCGGCCCCATGCCCGACGGGGTTGAGTAGGCCGTTCTGAAATCGAGGAATGAAAACGACGAGGAATCTTCAAAAAAATATTTATAATTATAATAAGGAGAAGACCAATGAATGAGGCGAACATTCCCCCTGTACAGCTGACGCACGACAGCAAATTCAAATTTGACTGTCACGAGGGGTTGTCATGTTTTACCACTTGCTGTCGGGGGATTAATATTACTTTGACCCCCTATGATATCATCCGGTTGAAAAACCGGATGCAGATCACGTCCGATGAATTCTTAGCCGTTTACACGGTTCCCCAAATGCTCCAGAAGACCGATTTGCCGGTGGTGACGTTAAAACTGCTGGATGATGAAAGAGAATCCTGCCCCTTTGTCCGCGAAGATGGATGCATCATTTATTCGGATCGACCCACCACGTGCCGCTATTATCCGTTGGGCGTCGGATCCTTGAGCAACAAAGAGCAGCAGAGCCAAGGGTTTTATTTTTTTGTAAACGAGCCCCATTGCCTGGGGTTTGAAGAAGACAGGGAATGGACGGTGGATGAATGGCGCAAAGACCAGGGCGTGGATGTCTATGACGAGATGAATGCCGAGTGGACGGATTTGATCGTTCGTAAGCGATCGATACCTTCAAATATCCGGTTGACGGAAAAGACCAAGAATATGTTTTTTACCGCCAGCTACGATATCGACAGATTCCGCCGGTTTGTTTTTGAAAGCTCTTTTTTGGATCTGTACAGCATTGATAAACAGATGGTGGAAAAAATCCGGGAGGATGAGATCGAGTTGTTGAAATTCGGGTTCCGTTGGCTGAAGTGGCTTTTGTTCAAGGAAGGGGATTTCCAGATGAATGAGGCCGCCGTAGAAGCGCGGCGTCAGAAGATGAATTCACAGTCCCAGGCTTGAAGGTTCATGGTTAAATTTCAAATTATAATATTGATGGCTTCGTAAAAAGCGATTTATTTCGCTCAATTTTGTCATTTCGAGCGGCAGCGAGAAATCTTTAACAAACAAGATTCCTCGTTACTTTCGCTCCTCGGAATGACAGAGAACTAAGCTTCTGGAATATTAATATATATTTTCAAGTTACTTAGAAGAAGTATCTCCCCCGGGCGTTCGGGCCGGGGGGCTTGCCTCCGGCGCGTCCGGTTTTACCGGAGTGCCGGTCGGCCGATTGTTTTATCCTAATACGCCCTGTAGTACAGTTCCTCCCAGTATTTCTCATTGTTTAACCGCTCATCAATGTCGATGTTGAAAAAATCGGCGGCGGGTTTCAGTATGTCGGGTGATTCGGATTGCACTTTGCGCGCGGCTGCTAATACCTTGTCGAGGCCGGTTTTTGTGAGTTTGCCCAGGGGTCTTCGGCAGGGGCCGGCGGGCATGCCCAGAATCTGCATCAGGGTTTTTGCCGGGAGCGGATTTCGGGCTTTGCAGACGACTTCGCCGTAAGCGGTCTGTTCGGTTGTTTTTACCGATACCAGGTTAAAAAGCGGTTCCATGGCTTTCATTAACTTTTCAGCATCCGCAGTATTGCCCTGGTTTAAGAGCGCTACCATATCCGTGACGGCCTTTGGCGCAATGTTTGACATGACGGAAATCACCCCGGCCCCCTTGATTTGGGGATCTGTCATCATATCATATGTAATCCCGTCATCGCCCGAGAGAATAATAAACTCCGGGCCGCAGCATTTACGCGTAAGCCGCATATTGTCGAGATTTGCGGTCGCCTCTTTGACGGATTTCATATTCGGGTATTTTTCGGCAAGGATAGCCAGGTCCTGGGGCATCAACTGGGCACCGGTTCGTCCGGGTATGACGTAGGGGATAATTTGTGTGTCCGGAAACGCGGCGGCCACAGGCTCAACATACTCTCTTCGGATTTCAAGCGAACTGGGGCCGTTGTAATAAGGATCCACAAGCAGCACGGCATCAGCGCCCGTCTTAACGGCATGTTCCGTTGCGGATAACGTTTCCGCCGTATTATTGCTGCCGGTGCCGGCAATGCAAGCGCATTTGTTTTTTGTTTTTTCTGCAATGGCGTCAATAACAGTGATATGCTCATCCCAAGACAGGGTCGGACTCTCACCGGTTGTGCCCACCGCCAGAATACCGGTGATGCCGTTTTCGATTTGAAAACGGACGATTCTGTCAAGTCCGTTATAATCGACGGTGTCCCCTGAGAAAGGGGTGATTAGTGCAGTAAAGCATCCTGCTTTCATAATGCCTCCTGAAAATGGAAAATATGCTAGCGCTCAATCCGATTCATATAATTTTATGATGGTTTCGTAAAAAGCGGTTTATTCCGCCTACGAAATTGTTATTTTATGATGGTTTCGTAAAAAGTCCAATATCTGTGTTGCGCTGTATCCCTCGGAATTTCACGTACAGCTAACTACGCTGCATTCCTCGGGATTTTGCGCGCCTTGATCTTGAACTTTTTACTTTGCCATCCTAAAATCGACTTTTTACGAGATTGTTATTTTATGATTTTTTAAAAATTTATGAAAACCATGTCAATCAAAAATGATGGCCGCGTAAAAACACATCCCATATCCTGGTTAAACCTAAATTAAGCGTTTCAATTTTTTGAAGATTTAATTTTTATTTTATTTTTAGGATATTGGATCATTTTTTAAATCAAAAAATTTGAAACCCTCCGGGGTTTCCAATTTCACTGCATCTACTGCGTCAAAAAAAGCCGGGGGCAGGATGATTTTGCTTGACAATAACTCAGCCTCTTTTTATTCTGCAGATTTATGTGCCTGATAGCTTTATGATAACTTATTAGATTTAAAGAATTTTTAGGAAGGGACCATGTCGGAAGAAAAAACAATCGAGGAATATATTCAGGAGCAGCGCCTTGCTGTCAAATCAAACCCGGAGTGTGGGAACTCCCATTACAATCTGGGGACCGCACTCCTCAGCGTCCGGAATACCGAAGAGGCGGAGGAAGAATTCAAAAAGGCCGTTGAATGCTCCCCCCATCTGGCTGAAGCCTTTGTGCAGCTGGGCGGGATCTGTCTTCAGCGGGGCGATATCGACGGCTGCCTGGCATACAACCAGCGGGCGGTGGATGCAAGGCCCCGGTTTGCCGAAGGCTATGGAAACATCGCGTTTATCCATATGCAAAAAGGGGATTACGACAAGGCGATCGAGCTATTAACAAAGGCGGTCAGATTCAACCCTTATTTTATCCAGGGGTTTGCCACACTGGCCAACGCCTATCTGTTCAAGGGAAGGATTGATGAGAGTATCGAGACCAATTTCAAGGCGCTTGAAATCGATCCCAACTTTGCCCTCGCCCACAATAATCTGGCGATTGCATACTTGGAAAAAGGCAATCCCGTAAAGGCCGTTGAACACTGTGATAGGGCTCGGGAGTTGGGGTATGAGGTGGCGCCGGAGGTATTAAAAGAGGTCGATGCGCATCGGGGCGATAAATGAGCGGTTAAAAAAACCGGGTGCCGACAGGGGCGACGGATTAATTACAGGGCGCAACTTTCAACCTGTTTTGATCCCTTTTTTATTGACAAGACTTTTATGAAATTTTATAAAAACACTCTTTTGCTACATTATTATACCTATTGCGTATAGGTTCCAGATATAAATTGTAGACAAAGGTGGGTTGGTTAATCGACCATTGAAACAGGACCAATAGGGTGATGTAATTTTTAAAAAAGGGAGGTAAGCAATGGCAAAGCATGAAACCCCCTTGCTGGATCAGCTTGAGAGCGGACCGTGGCCGAGTTTTGTATCGGACATGAAGCAGGAAGCCGACGCAAGGGCAAAGAATGAGAAAAACATTGAGTATCAGGTGGCGCAGGATAACATCGAGGATTTGCTGGGCGTGCTGGAACTGTCATACAATGACTGCACGACGCATTGGAAACACGGCGGGATCGTTGGTGTTTTTGGCTATGGCGGTGGGGTTATCGGCCGGTACTGTGACCAGCCGGAAAAGTTTCCGGGTGTGGCCCATTTCCATACGCTCCGGGTCAACCAGCCTTCCGGACATTTTTATACGACTGACTATCTCAAAAAACTCTGCGATCTCTGGGAGTTCCGCGGCAGCGGGATGACCAATATGCATGGCTCTACAGGGGATATTATTTTCCTTGGCACGACCACCCCGCAGCTGGAAGAGGTCTTCTATGAAATGACCCATAAACTGGACCAGGACCTGGGCGGCTCAGGGTCAAACCTGCGGACCCCTTCGGACTGTATTGGTGAGGCCCGATGCGAATTCGCCTGCTACGATACCCAGGATCTGTGTACCCATCTGACCATGGAGTATCAGGATGAGCTCCATCGGCCGGCCTTCCCGTATAAGTTTAAATTCAAATTCGACGGCTGCCCGAACTGTTGTGTGGCTTCCATCGCACGGGCGGATCTGTCCTTTATCGGAACCTGGAGAGACGAGATCCAGATCGATCAGGAGGCAGTGCAGGCCTACGTCAACGGGGAGATAAAACCGAACGGCGGCGCCCATGCCGGCCGCGACTGGGGACCGTTCGATATCCAGAAAGAGGTGATCGACCTTTGCCCCACCGGCTGCATGAAATATGAAAACGGCAAGCTGGAGATCAACAATAAGGAATGCACCCGCTGCATGCACTGCATCAATGTCATGCCCAGAGCCTTGCGGCCGGGGAAAGATAAGGGCTGCTCGATTCTGGCCGGCGCCAAGGCGCCGATCCTTGATGGTGCCCAGATGAGCTCCATGCTGGTCCCATTTATCAAGGTCAACAAAGAGAATGAATACGCGGAGATTAAAGAGCTTATCGAGAATATCTGGGATTGGTGGATGGAAGAAGGCAAGAACCGCGAGCGGCTTGGCGAGTTGATGAAACGCCAGGGCTTTCAGAAGCTGCTCGAGGTTACAGGGCTCGATCCGGATCCGCGGATGGTTCAGGAGCCGCGTCATAATCCGTATATCTTCTGGAAGGAAGAAGAGGTGCCCGGCGGCTGGGATCGAGACATCAATGAATTCAGAAAACATCATCAACGATAAGAGGGGGTGCACGCATGGCTTTTGTATCGTCAGGATATAATCCCGATAAACCGATGGAAGATCGGATTACGGATATCGGACCGCGGAATTATGAGGAGTTCTATCCGCCGGTCATCAAAAAGAATAAGGGGAAGTGGCTCTATCATGAAATCCTCGAGCCGGGCGTTCTGGTCCACGTATCGGAATCAGGCGATGAGGTCTATACGGTAAGGGTCGGTACGGGCCGGATCATGAGCGTCACGCATATTCGGGAAATCTGCGAAATCGCAGATAAGTACTGTGACGGCTATGTTCGGTGGACCACCCGGAACAATGTCGAATTCATGACGGACAGCAAGGACAAGCTCCAGCCGCTGCTCGATGATTTGAAGGGCCGGAAATTTGACGGGGGCAGCCTTAAATTCCCTATCGGCGGAACCGGCGCGGGGATCACCAATATCATCCATACTCAGGGCTGGATTCACTGCCATACGCCGGCGACCGATGCATCCGGAACCGTCAAGGCGACGTTGGATGAGGTATTTGAGGACTTCCAGAATATGCGTCTTCCGGCGCATCTGCGGATTTCCATGGCATGCTGCCTGAACATGTGCGGTGCCGTTCATTGTTCGGATATCGCCATTTTGGGCTATCATCGGAAGCCTCCGATGGTCGACCATGCCTACATTGATAAAATGTGTGAGATTCCCTTGGCCATTGCCGCCTGTCCGACTGCGGCCATCAAGCCGAAAAAGGTCGAACTCGAAGATGGCACGACCGTCAATAGTGTTGAGGTCAACCAGAGCCGGTGCATGTTTTGCGGTAACTGCTACACCATGTGCCCGGCACTTCCGCTGGCGGACAAGGAGGGCGACGGACTGGTACTGATGGTCGGCGGTAAGGTGTCCAACCGGATCAGCGCCCCCAAGTTCTCCAAGGTCGTTGTGGCCTTTATTCCGAATGAGACGCCGCGCTGGCCGACCCTGACCCAAACGATCAAGAAAATCGTCGAAGCCTACGCCAATGATGCGCGCAAATATGAACGGCTCGGTGAGTGGGCCGAACGCATCGGATGGGAGCGGTTCTTCGAGAAGTGCGATCTCGAGTTTACCCATCATCTGATTGACGATTTCCGTGATCCGGCCTATTATACATGGCGCCAGACGACGAACTTCAAGTTCTAATATATATTCTAATTAAGCGGCCGGGGGCGGTTTAAAATCCGCCCCGCCGCTCAAATAAAAAAAGGAATATTATCCATGGCACTCGATTACGAAGAGTCAAAAGAAAAAATTGTTGAGGCGCTGCAGAAAAAAGCAAAAACCAAGTCGAAGTTTTATTTCAACGACTTGAGCAAGATCTTGGAAGCCAAGCCCAGGGAAGCCAAAAAGGTCATTAACAAGCTGGTCGAGGAAGGTGTTCTGGAATACTGGTCAAGCGGCAGCACGACCATGTACGGCTTGAAAGGCATGGGCAAACAGGCCGGGGCCGAGCACGAAGGCGAATAGTGATTTCTTCCTACGATTTCGTTGAGATGCGGATTCAGCGGTCCGCAACAATTAGTTTTCATGAACGAAAGCCCTATTGATAACCCCCGTGTAATGATCGCAGCCCTTCGGGGGGGATCAGGAAAGACGATAATATCAATAGGGATCATCGCTGCGCTGTCCCACCAACACAAAACGGTTGCGCCCTTCAAAAAAGGTCCTGATTATATTGATGCCGGCTGGCTGGCAACGGCGGCCGGCCGGCCTTGCTATAATCTGGATCATTTTCTCGCCGCCCCTATTGATGTGTGCCGGTCTTTTCTCGGCCATACGGCTCTTCCTGAAGTTAATTTGGCCGTCATTGAGGGCAATCGGGGACTTTTCGACGGCCTTGACGTGTCGGGAACCACGAGTACCGCATCGCTTGCCAAACTGCTCCAAACCCCTGTCATCCTCTGCCTGGATTGCACCAAATCCACCCGCACCATGGCCGCTGTCGTACTTGGATGCCTGAACTTTGATCCGTGCGTGGATATCCAGGGCGTTATATTAAATCGGGTGGCCGGCAGCCGCCACGAAATGATTTTGCGTACGAGTATTGAAAAACATTGCGGGGTCAAAGTGCTTGGGGCGATTCCCAAGCTTGATCACGAGGATTTCCCGGAACGGCACATGGGTTTGATCCCGACCCCGGAGCATCCGCTGGTCGCTCATTCCATTAAGACGGCGGCGGAAACCGTCAAGCGGCATGTGGATCTGGACGCTGTTCTAAAGATTGCCGAGGGGGCTGCCTCCGTGCCGGTGGGCTGTTCGGATGAAGGAGATGGGCCACGAATTGTTCCTGTTGGTTCGAAGGGGACGAGAATCGGGGTTATTCAAGATTCCGCCTTTCAATTTTATTATCCGGATAATTTCGAGGCCCTGAAAGCTGCCGGGGCAGATTTAGTTTATGTGAGTCCGCTTTCAGATACCCAGCTGCCCGCTATTGATGCCCTTTATATCGGTGGGGGGTTCCCGGAAACCCATGCCCCTCATCTTTCGGAGAACCTGGCATTCAGAAAAGCGCTTAAATCCGCAGCGGACAATGGGCTTCCCATATATGCGGAATGCGGGGGGCTTATGTATCTGGGGGAGACGCTGGTGCTGGATACCCAGTACCCGATGACCGGCGTGTTGCCGATAGTCTTCGGGTTTTCCAAGAAACCGCAGGGACATGGGTATACCATGATTACGGTTGATCGCGAGAACCCCTATTATCCGGTGGGGACCCATCTTCGTGGCCATGAGTTCCATTACTCACAGGTCCTGGAGTGGAAAGGGGCGGAACGGGATATGGTCTTTTCCGTTCAGAAAGGGCGAGGGGTGGTTAATAAAAGGGATGGTATCTGCTATAAGAACGTGTTGGCCACATACACCCATGTTCATGCTCTGGGAACGCCGCAATGGGCGGAGTCATTGGTAAGTATGGCGCAGAAAACGGGGTGATATCTGCTACCTGGCTATCCTAGCCTGGCGGGTAGGCCCAGACTGTATAGGTAAAAAAAGCCGGGCCATTTTGCCCGGCTTTTCAGTCCTATTAGGCGTCAAACGCGTTTTATATGGCTATTGTTGGGGACGGGGATGGCATTCCGTACATCTTACGGCCCCCCCCATTTTCTTGTGGCAACCCATGCAGTTCTCATGAATCGCTCCATAATAGTATTTGAGCTGCTCTTTTTCCCACTCTTCAGGCGACATTGAGGGATCCCGGCGGGGCCTGCTTTTTTTGTCGTGGCACTCAAAGCACCCCTGAACCTCATCGCCGGCTTTTAAATCAGACAAGGGTTCCCCATTTTCATCATGATGGCACTCGCCGCATCCGAGGCCGTAGCCATCCGGTTTGTCGGCCACGTGTTTTTTGTGATCAAACTCGACGATACCCATCCGATGCTGAGGGAATGCCTGCTCATTTTTCATTTCCATTACATCCGGGCAGGACGCTTTTTCCGTTTTTTGGGCTTCTTCAGCGTTGATGCCGGCAACGAGAAAAAGCATGCCGATGCAGCTGATGGTCAAAATGGTTAAAATTTGTTTAATCCGCTTACTCATTCCATCCTCCTTGTCATTTCAGCCTGTCATATAAAAAACCAAGTGATCACAAATTCCAACTTATCCCGAAATCTTTAAATACCAACCCTTCCTGATGATGTCAATAAAAACTAAGGGGGATATGTCTGGAACCGGAGAAGGGCTTTTTGTCTGCCGCTAGCCCTTGATGATCTCAGGCTTGGTATTCTGGAGCTGGCCTTTGATGTCAGATATGAACGGATTGACAAATCTGTGCCGCCATGAGGGGGCGATATCGTAAATATAATTAAATTCCGCGAGCGCCTTATGCCATTGTTTTTTTCGGTAATAGGCCTGTCCCAGGTACCAGTGCGCAAAAAGCTCCCCCGGAAACCGCCTGATCCGTTCAGAGGCGATTTTGATCACCCCGTCCAGATCATTCATGTTCAGCATCGTTTTGGCCCTGTTGCGGAAATCATTGCCCCCCTGTTCAGCCTTGATCAATTTTTTAAGATTGGCGAGGAGATAGATCAGATACCCCGTGCTCACCAGGAAGACGGCCAGCATGGCCATTATCAGCCATTTGATCTGCTCAACGTCTTCAGCGAGATATTTTAGTGTTGTCTCTAATGGGTCCATGGTCTAATAATCGGGATGCGAGAAAAGTTTTGCAAGCGCTCGTCCGGAAAAAAACCTGAGAAGTAATAATAACCTCTCCTCT
>JAGXLR010000223.1 GCA_018334555.1 Desulfobacterales bacterium | reverse complement strand
ACCTTTGAGGACCTAGTTAAAACCGGATTATCCTATTTCAAACCGTCAATCCCCCTTCACACACTAACGCCGCGGGATCTTTCCAGTGGTTTGGTTAAAAAACTCTTAAAGAAAGTCCCTCCGGAAGCGGTAAGCGCCGTCAATGTCAGTTCAAAATATTCCGCCAGTTATTTCCGGGAAATTATTCACGCCTACAGCCATGATTATAATATCTCCGCCTCAGAACAGGAAACCGCTTCTTTGATAGATGACGTATCCCGGGAAACGGTTTTAAAGGCAGCATCGGCATCATTACCTCCTTTAAAGAACAACAGGCCAGAATGGAGCAGGCCCTGGGTGAAAAAATGAACCTGCCGAAACTTAAACGCAACCATAATCTTACCGTCTGGTTTGTGGGCAATGTGCAGGGCGAGGAAAGGGACCTTGTTTATTACACCTTTGTGGAAGACAAAAAATACGGCAACGCAGACCTGCGAAGCATCTACCCGGTTATTGGCGGTACGGCGGACAACATTCGCAGTCTGAAAATGCAGCGTTTGAATGTGGGCTTCAGCCGGGCCAAAGACGCCATGGTGTTTGTCCACAGTATGCCAATCAATGATTACAGCCATTCCCGGCTGGGTGACGCCCTCAAACATTATGCCCAAGTGTTGGCCCAAAATAATAAAAATGATTTTTTCATAGAGGATCCCTCGCTTTTCGACTCCCCAGCCGAAAAAGAACTGTACAACCAACTGTTAAATACGGATTTTGTTAAAACAAACCGGGCTGACATCAAAATCATCCCCCAGTTTCAGATCGGCGAATACATCAGGGCCGAATTTTCCGCGCAAATTCCCAAATACCGCGTTGATTTTCTGCTGTCCTACGCAAAAGACGGCAAAGAACAGGCCCTGATTTTAGAATATGACGGCGTTGAGTATCACACGAAAAATCCGGATACGGTCACCCGGCACAATTTTTCCCAGGAATATCTGGATTATGACATCAGCCGGCAGATTGAGCTGGAAAGTTACGGATACCGCTTTTTACGGCTGAATAAGTTTAACCTGAGGCCGGAACAGCCCGGGGAAACCCGCGCTGATGTGCTGAACCGGCTTTTGATTCAGAATTTGGCCAACCAATAAAACGGATTAACCCATGATAACAGTCGAACAACTTGAAGGCTTACTGGTTTCCAACGAAGATGAACATTTAGAGTTCAAGGAGGCCAGAACCAGTTTTCAATTTGATAAGCTCGTCCAGTATTGCGCCGCCCTGGCCAATGAAGCGGGCGGTAACATAATATTGGGCGTAACTGACAAACGACCCCGGCAGGTCGTGGGCACCAAGGCTTTTTCCCAGCCGGAGCGGACCCGGGCCGGCCTGATCGAAAAATTGCATCTGAATATTGATTTTTCCCTGGTGGATCATCCCAACGGACGGGTGTTGATATTTCATGTACCTGCGCATCCTGTGGGCAACCCTATCAAAGCAGATGGAATCTATTGGGAGCGCCAGGGCGACAGTCTGGTGCCCATGTCCGAAGCCCGGCTACGCACCATTCTGGCGGAAGCCGGACACGATTTTTCCGCCGATATTAGTCCCAATGCCACCATGGCCGATCTGGACCCCGAAGCCGTCGAAGATTTCCGACAGCGCTGGATTAAAAAAACTGGCAACCAGAGTCTCGCTGCGCTTTCCCGGGAGCAACTGCTGATTGACATTGAGGCCCTGGCGAATGGCAAGCTGACCTATGCCGCCCTGATTCTGTTCGGCACCCGCCAGGCCCTGGGCCGGCATCTGGCCCAAGCCGAAGTGGTTTTTGAGTACCGCTCCTCCGATGCCTCCGGTCCGGCCCAGCAGCGTGTGGAATTCCGACAGGGATTTTTCGGCTTTTATGACAAACTCTGGGAAATCATCAACCTGAGAAACGACATCCAGCATTTCCAGACGGGCCTGTTCGTCGAAGATATCCCCACCTTTTCCGAGCGCCCGATACGCGAAGCCATCCTCAACGCCGTCAGCCACCGGGACTACCAGTTGGCCGGCAATATTTTTATCCGCCAGTATCCCCGGCGGATGCGGGTAGAAAGTCCGGGCGGTTTCCCGCTGGGCATCACCGAACAAAACATTCTGGACCGGCAAGCCCCCCGTAACCGCCGCATTGCCGATATTTTTGCCAAATGCGGGCTGGTGGAGCGCTCCGGCCAAGGCATGAACCTGATGTTTGAACGAAGCATTCAGGAAGGCAAACCCATTCCGAATTTCAGCGGAACAGATGCCTACCAAGTAATGCTGACCTTAAACGGCGAGGTTCAGGATGTCCGTTTCCTCCAGTTTCTGGAAAAAGTGGGCCGGGAAAAACTGGAACTTTTCGGCACCGAGGATTTCCTTTTGCTGGATTTTATTAAAAGAAATCAATCCATTCCGGAGCATCTGAAACCGTGCCTGCAGCGGCTGATTTCGATGGGAATTATAGAAAGATATGGCCGGGGCCGCGGCGTGCGGTATGTTCTGGCTCGCCGTTATTATAAGATAGCTGGGGAAAAAGGTACCTACACCCGCAAAAAAGGACTGGACCGGGAAACCAACAAGACTTTGCTTTTGAAACACATAGAAGAAAATAAAGAAAGCGGCAGCGGCCTGAAGGAACTGAGACAGGTTTTGCCGTTTTTATCCAATGATCAGGTCAAAAAACTCATCGCTGAACTTAAAAAAGAAAAAAAAATCTATCATACGGGTACCACCCGGGCCGCCTTATGGTACCCGGCTGGCGCGGATGCGATTGTGCCGGAAAAAAATTAATAGCACAATTACGGCACAATGCAATAAAATTAATATACTGATTTTTATAAAAATAAATTGCGCTCTAAAAACATCAAAAAAAATGGCTCAAAATATAAAATGAAAGAATTGATTTTCACCTGTTGATAGAAGCGCCGGAGAAAAATCAATGGCCAAAACCCATCTGACGGATGAAGAAAAAACACAGATTATAGACGCCTTGAATCAGGACACTGAACCCCCGCCGGAGCTGATGTCCAAACTTTTTCCCCATGTGGCTGAAAAATATGATGTGGCCGCCCTGGACCGGGCCAAAATCGCCACCCTTGAATATGCGGGCAAGCGCAGCGAAGCCGCCATTTTAAACCAGACCTCCTCTGTGGAAAACGGTTCGCCGTTGCAGGTGGAGCGCTGTTTTGAAAAGGGCAGCCCGAGCGGACAGACCCAGCTGGATCTCGTGGCGTACATGCAGAAAGAAAAGACCGACTGGATGAACCTGATTGTGCAGGGCGACAACTTACAGTTTTTAAAAACCTGCTACCAAAATGAAGACCCGTTGATTAAGGACAAGGTCAAGGGCAAGGTCAAGCTGGTCTATATAGACCCGCCGTTTGCGACCAAGAGTGATTTTGTCGCAAAAGAGGGGGAAGATAGCTATTCGGACAAAATCGATCGGGCAGAATTTATTGAGGGCTTAAGAGAACGCTTTGTTTACATACGTGAACTTTTGCACCCAGAAGCTAGTCTTTATCTTCATTTGGATTATAGAATGAACCATTATGTAAGAGTCCTTTTGGATGAAATTTTGGGTAGAGCAAATTTTATGAGCGAAATTATATGGAAACGAACCTCTGCCCATAGTGATGCGAAAAACTATGGTAATGTTCATGATATTATTTTGTTTTATACAAAATCTCAAAGTTACATTTTTAACGCTCAATATACTGATTATTCAATTGACCATAAAATGAAAAGATACAGACATAAAGATAGCGACGGTAGGCTTTTCACGGATGGTGACCTTGTCGCTACTGGTTTAAAAGGTGGTGGTTATAAATATAATTGGAAGGGGATGACCAAAGAGTGGCGCTGTCCTTTAGAAACGATGGAACGCTATGAAAAAGAAAATAGATTATATTACACGAAAGCAGGATTGCCGAGAATAAAAAGATATCTAGATGAAGTTAAAGGAAATCCTGTGGCAGATACATGGGTAAATATTTTTCCTGTAAATTCTCAAGCAGCAGAAAGAGTTAATTACCCCACCCAAAAACCAGAAGCCCTTCTTGAACGCTTCATAAGCGCCTCATCCAACCCGGGGGATTTGGTCATGGACGTTTTCGCCG
>JAGXLR010000071.1 GCA_018334555.1 Desulfobacterales bacterium | reverse complement strand
GGATGGCAAAGTAAAAAGTTCAAGATCAAGGCGCGCAAAATCCCGAGGAATGCAGCGTACTTAGCTGTACGTGAAATTCCGAGGGATGCAGCGCAACACAGATATTGGACTTTTTACGAAGCCATCAAGATTGATGGCTTCGTAAAAAGCGGTTGATTCCGCTGGGGCGGCATTTTTGCAGGCGGATCGGGAAACGTTTAGGGGGTCATCGCTTTCTGCGAAGGCGGGCCCGGTACAGGATAGCCAGAAGGTTCATGCCAAGCACCAGGGCAATTAGCACCAGGGCGGTCCCATATTGAAGCCCCCGGGTCTGTTCAATGTTGGTGCCGGCCGTGGCCAGCACGTAAATATGATAAGGCAGCGCCATAACCGGATCGAATAGGGAGGAAGGCGTCTGCGTCGTATAATAGACTGCCGCCGTAAACATGATGGCCGCGGTTTCCCCCGCCGCGCGGCTCAACGCCAGGATACCGCCGGTAATCATTGAGGGCAGCGCCGCAGGCAGCACAACCCGGGAAATAGTCTGCCATTTTGTCGCCCCGAGCCCCAGGGACGCCTCCCGATAGGTATCCGGCACCGAGCGCAACGCCTCTTCCGAGGTGCCGATGATGACCGGCAATGAGAGGATCCCCAGCGTCAGGGCGCCGGATAGAATGCTGACTTCAAGCTTCATCCAGGTTACAAAAAAGGCGAGCCCGAAAAGCCCGAATACAATTGAGGGCACCCCGGCCAAATTGTTGATGCCGAACCGGATCGCACGCAGCCATGCCCCCTGCCGGGCATACTCATTCAAATAGATCGCCGAGGCAATGCCAAGCGGGAATGCGACCACCATAGCGCCGATGCTCAGATAAATGGTGCCAATAATGCAGGGAAAAATCCCTCCCTGGGTCATTGAATCCGTCGGGGCCTGGGTCAAAAATGTCCAGTCGATGGCTTGCCATCCGTTTTTGACCAAAAAGAATATGACAGTAAACAGGGCCAGCGCATTGATCAGCGCCGCCCCGCGGAACATGAGGAAAAATCCGGACTGGCGGATTTTTCGCCCGGCCGCTGTTTTCCCGGCCATATCGATATGGCGATTCCTATCGATCATATCCCTCCCGTTTACAGGGTCGCCGCCCCCACCTGCCGGTGTTTATGAGAAATATAGTCGGCGATAAAGTTAAACATCAGGGTAAAAATAAATAACACGAGACCAATGGCGAACAGGGCATAGTAATGCTCGCTTCGGAACGGGGCCTCGGCCATTTCCGCTGCAATGCTGGCCGGCATCGGACGGCATGGATCAAACACGGAGCCCGGAATCATTGCCGCCCCGCCGGCCACCATCAATACGACCATGGTTTCCCCGATGGCCCGCGACATGCCGAGAATAATACCGGTGCTTACCCCGGACAGAGAAGCCGGCATGATCACCCGGATAATGCTCTCCCAGTGGGTGGCGCCCAATGCCAGTGAGGCCTCCTTGAGCTCCGGCGCTACGCTGGCAATGGCGTCCTCGGAAATCGTGGTGATGGTCGGAACCGACATGAAAGCCAGCATTAACGATGCGT
Organism: Desulfobacterales bacterium; assembly: GCA_018334555.1. Classification (GTDB taxonomy): domain Bacteria; phylum Desulfobacterota; class Desulfobacteria; order Desulfobacterales; family Desulfosalsimonadaceae; genus M55B175. Next base: position 13,640 of record JAGXLR010000071.1, on the reverse strand, counting down.
TGAGAAGGTTCAGACCCGTTGGGATTTCAAATACATCCTGAAGAAAGGGGGCAACAACGACCATGCCGAAAAACCCGATAACCACCGAGGGAAGTGAGGCCAGCATCTCCACCATCGGCTTGGCGACCTCTTTGACACGGGGCGTGGCGATTTCAGCCAGATAAATCGCGGTCATCACGCCCAGGGGGATAGAAATAGCGGCGGATATCCCCGTCACCATCAAAGAGGCCAGGATCAACGGCAAAATCCCGAAATCCGGGGGATCGGCCGTGGGATACCAGTATTTTCCCAAAAAGAAATTCTTAACGCTCACCTCGTCAAATACCGGCACGCCCTCTCTTACCAGAAAAAACAGGATCATGGCCAGAATGGCGATGGATATGAAGGCCAGCAGAAAAAAAACGTACCGGATCAAAATTTCCTTAATTTGTCGGGATCTCATCATAACGCCAAACCATTTGGTTTTTTCCCAATAATTTTTCCAACACCTTATACCCTATACCCTATACCTTATACCTTTCCCCTTATACCTCTCACCTTTCCCCTAATAAAGCGGCACATATCCGACTTCTGAAACGATTTTCTGCCCCTTGTTCGGATGCAGCACATAGTTGATGAACTTCATGGTCTTGCCGGTCGGCCATCCCTTGGTGAACATGAACAACTCACGGCTGACCGGATAGGCAATGGCATTTTCGATACTCGCGGCTTCACCATCAACCGTCAAGGCCTTCAACTCCTTGTTCAGATAGCTCAGTCCGATATAGCCGATGGCGTATTTGTTTTTCGCCACCGCCTGGGCCACGGCGCCGTTTGACGCCTGCAGCAGGGCGCCGGGATAAACCCTTGCGCCTTCCATGACGATGTCCTCCCAGACCTCATAGGTACCGGATGAGGTGTCCCGGGAGATCACGACGATTTCAAGGTCCGGCCCACCGACTGCCTCCCAGTTTCTGATCTTTCCCTGATAAATTTTCCTGAGCTGTTTCAGGCTCAAATCATCTATATGATTGGAAGGATGGACAACCGGCACGATACAGTCCCTGGCAACGGCAAAAGGCACCGGATAGACGCCGTTTTCAACAGACATGGCCACCTCCTTCTGCTTAATAAACCTTGAGCTGTCCGCAATATCGGTGGTCCCGTCAATGATCGCCTTGATACCGTTGCCCGAACCCCCGCCGGAGACGGATACGTTGATATCCGGATAAATCTTCATGAACTCCTCGGCCGCCTTCTGCGCAATGGGCAGCACCGTGGTTGAGCCTTTAATCGAAAGTTTTTCCGCCCATGCCACAGTGGCAAAGCATACGACCAAAGCCAGTATAACCCCTGTTTTCAAAATTGCCCCTATAGTTTTCTTTTTCATTTTCATGCCTCCTTTTTAATTTAATCTATTGATGGCTTCGTAAAAAGCGATTTATTGCGCTGGCGCCCCATTTTTGCAGAAAGCAACTCTGAGAAGCGTCCGCATTGTCATTTCGAGCGGTAGCGAGAAATCTTTAACAATCAAGATTGATGGCTTCGTAAAAAGTCCAATATCTGTGTTGCGCTGCATCCCTCGGAATTTCACGTACAGCTAAGTACGCTGCATTCCTCGGGATTTTGCGCGCCTTGATCTTGAACTTTTTACTTTGCCATCCTAAAATCGACTTTTTACGAGATTGTCAAGATTCCTCGTCACTTTCGTTTCTCGGAATGACAGCAGCGGAAGCTTCTAAGATAATATTAAATATTGTCGAGTTCCTTGGAAGTCCAATATCTGTGTGGCGCTGCATTCCTCGGGATTTTGCGCGCCTTGATCTTGAACTTTTTTCTTTGCCATCCCAAAACCGACTTTTTACGAGATTGTCAATCTTTGGTGAGTCAAAAAATAATCTCATTTGGTTGGCCGCAATATCCATTACCCATTACCTAATACCTAATACCCAATAAATTTAAGATGTTGACTAACAGCCAGGAGAAAACCAACCAAAAGCTTGCCTGAAGGATAGTTTTTAAATTTGACATTTATGTGACAAAATGACGAAATAATAATGACAATAAGTTTCGCGAGTTGTCACATAAATGTCACAAGGGCTTCATAATTCTGCAATAATCCCTGATTAGCTTTATACACTTAACAACCCGCTAAAAGCGACGCGTTTTTTAAACCTAAATCGAGCAATTTTCAAGTTTACCGCAGTAGATGCGGTGAGATTGAAAATCCCGGAGGGTTTTAAATTTTTTCGACAGGGGGGGCGATGACAAAATCCATACTTATCGTCGAGGATGAAACCGACATTATGAAACTGATCGACTGGCATTTGCAGTCTGAGGGCTATTTAACCTTCAACGCTCCGGAGGGCGCTAAAGGTTTGGATATTGCGGAGAAAAAAAACCCGGACCTCATCGTCCTCGATCTGATACTGCCCGGCATGGACGGCCTCGAAGTATGCAAATCGCTTAAACGGAATTCAAAAACCCAGCATATCCCAGTCGTTATGCTAACGGCCAAGGGGGAAGAGGTCGATCGCATCGTCGGGTTTGAACTGGGCGCAGACGACTATATCGTCAAACCCTTCAGCCCACGCGAGCTGATTCTGCGGATTCGGGCTATTTTGAGACGTAATGAAACGGAACCGGCGGAAGAAACCCTGTTAAGATATCACGACCTTCATATCGACCTGGAAAGCTACCGGGTCTGGCTAAAAGATGACGAAATCGGCCTTACGGTAACCGAGTTTAATCTGCTGCTCGAACTGATCCAGAACAAAGGAAAAGTCCGGACAAGGGACCAACTGCTGGACAGGGTATGGGGCTACCAGTTTGACGGGTATGCCCGTACGGTGGATACGCATATCCGTCGTCTGAGGCAAAAGATCGGCCCCTATGCCGAGTCGATAGAAACCGTTCGCGGCATCGGCTACCGCTTCAAGGAAGCCTAGATGAAATCGATTCACTTCCGAACCCGTCTTCTGATCGCATTCTGGCTCATCTTGATACCGGCGGTCTGCATCCCGGCATTCTACATCTTCAAGACCCTGGAGGCCGAAATCGTCAGGGAAACAAAAACCAATGCATTTAATCAGCTGGCGCTGACGCATTGGATGGTCAAACAAAAAGCCCCCTTTCACGGCCCCCAACCCATGGATCAATGGATCACCCGGCTGGGGGAAAAACTCAACTACCGGATCACCCTTGTCAAATCCACCGGACGGGTAATAGCCGATTCCGCGGTCGCCTTTGAGCAGCTCCCGGATATGGACAACCATATCTACCGGGAAGAGATCATGCGCGCCCGGAAAGAGGGCATCGCTCAGAGCATCCGCTACAGCACCACCCTCAAACGCAAGCTGATCTATGCGGCCAAGCCTATCATGCTGCCCGAGCACCCGGAATCCATTATTCGCGTGGCCATTCCCATGTCTCACATCGAATCCCAGCTCACCTTTTATGCCAACCGATTCTGGGCTTGCCTGGGGGCCATTTTTATTCTGACTTTAGTCGCCAGCGTCATTCTGGCCAGACGCCTCGAAAATCCCATCGACCAAGTCATCCAGGCGACCAAAGAAATCGGCGAAGGCAACCTGGATAAGCGCCTTGAAATCGATCGAGGGCCGGAGTTTCTGCAGCTTTCAACCTGCATCAATCAGATGGCGGATAAGATACAGCACAATATCGAGAAGATAACAGAGCAGAAGCAGGAACTCGAAGCCGTATTCGAGGGTATGCAGGAAGGCGTTATGCTACTCGATAAAAACGGCCGCATCAAATCCACCAACCGGGCGCTGACAACAATCGCCCAATGCGTACCGTCCTGCATCGGCTACCGGCCCATGGAGGTATTTTTAAACCCCGAAATTCAGACCGCCTGCGACGACGTAATCGCCGGCAAACAGCCGAAGAGCCTCAGAATCCCCATAGACGAGGAGACCATCTATGAGGTCAACCTGGTCAAGATACCCGACGGCGGGGCGGTCGTTGTATTTCACGATATCAGTGAGCTGGTTCGACTGGAAAAAGTCCGGCAGGATTTTGTGGCCAATGTCTCCCATGAACTGCGCACGCCGCTCACCTCTATAAAAGGATACGCGGAAACGCTGATGGATAAAAACTTACGGGCATCAACGGATGCGGAGACATTTATTAAAACCATAGTGAAAAATGCCAACCAGATGGCCAATATCGTCAATGACCTGCTGGAATTGACCAGACAGCAGCAAAAACAGCAGGAATCTTTTGAAACCGTCCCGACCGATGCGGCCGAATGCTTTTCAAACGCCTGGGAGATTTGCCTGCCGATGGCTGAAGAGAAAAATATTCACGTGGACAACCAGCTTGCGTCTCCCCTGGTGGTATCCGCCGAAGCAGACGCCCTGACGCAGGTCTTCAGGAACCTGCTGGACAATGCCATCCGCCACAGCCCGGATCATACCCAAGTGACGGTTTCGGGTCTTGACAACTCCGATCATTTTTTGTTCGCTCTCCGGGATGAAGGACCGGGCATCGCCCAACGCCATCAAAAGCGCGTATTTGAAAGATTTTATCGCGTGGACAAGGAGCGCAGCCGGGCATCCGGCGGCACGGGGCTGGGCCTGGCCATATGCCGACATGCGGTAAGAAGCATGGGCGGCGAGATCTGGGTGCAGAGCCCGCCGGATGGCCGAACAAAAGGCTCGGTATTTTATTTTACCCTGAACAAAGCCGAGCGGGAAAACCCCTGATCCTTCAGCAACGATAAAGGACCCCCTGTATGGAAAAACCGAATAAAATCGTCACTAAAGATCTTGACTTTTTTTATGGCGATTTCAAAGCGCTCGAGGATATCTCCGTAGCATTCAAAAAGAACCAGATATCCGCGTTAATCGGCCCTTCCGGGTGTGGCAAGAGCACGTTTTTAAGGTGCCTGAACCGGATGAACGATCTAATCCCGGGCAGTTCAGTAAAAGGCGAGATCTACATTGACGGCAAAGACATTTACGGACAGAATATCGACGTGGTCCATCTGCGCCGGCGGGTCGGCATGGTCTTCCAAAAACCGAACCCGTTTCCCAAGACCATATTTGACAACGTCGCCTACGGGCTTCGGGTCAACGGCATCAAGGAGAGAAAGATCGTCGCCGAATGCGTGGAAAAAAGCCTCAAACAGGCCGTCCTGTGGGATGAGGTGAAGGACCGGCTGCATTCATCGGCCCTGGGCCTCTCCGGGGGCCAGCAGCAGCGCCTTTGCATTGCACGGGCGCTCTCGGTGGAACCGGAGGTCATATTGATGGATGAGCCGGCATCCGCGCTTGATCCGATTGCGACCCAAAAAATTGAAGAATTGATTCATGAATTAAAAAGGGAGTTTACAATTATCATTGTCACCCATAACATGCAGCAGGCGGCCCGGGTTTCAGACATCACGGCGTTTTTTTATATGGGCCGGTTGATTGAAACCGGCGACACGGAAACCATGTTTACGCGGCCACAGCTCAAGCAGACGGAAGACTATATTACCGGCCGTTTCGGCTAAAATAGGGGACATGCTATGGAACGCCATTTTTTCAAAGAGCTCGAAAATCTAAAAATGACTATCCTCAACATGGCCGCACTCACCCAACGCGCCCTTGAAAACGCGACAAGAGCCTATCTTGAAAGGGATGAACAGCTGGGCCAGACCGTCATTGACGGGGACAAAAAAATCAATGCGCTTGAAATCGCCGTGGATCAATATACGCTAAAGCTCCTTGCCCTGGAACAGCCCATGGCCAAGGACCTTCGGATGATTCTCGGAACGGCCAAGATCAGCAACGAGCTTGAACGCATCGCCGACCAGGCGGTCAATATCAGTGAACGAACCCAGTTCCTCTGCAAATATCCGCCGCTTGAAAACATCCCGGCAATGGATCAGCTCATCGACGTCAGCCTCTCCATGGTCAAAAAGGCGGTCTCATGTTTTGTCAATGAGGATGTCAAAACCGCCTATGAAATCCGAAAAATGGATGACATGGCGGATGAACATACGCTGACGGTTCTGCAAACGCTTGTCGAGTACATGGTTAAAAATACGCCGGCCACCGAACGCAGACGATTGAACACCCGGCGATCCGTTCAGACCATTATTATATCCCGGTGCCTGGAACGGACCTGCGATCTGTCCACCAATATCGGAGAACATGTGGCCTTTATCACTGAAGGGGTTAACATCAAGCACCAGGGGATAGACGCTGAACCGTGATTTAAGATGGTATTGGGTATCGGGTTTAAGGTAAAAGGTTTAGGGTTTAGGGATCAAGGTATTGGGTGTTGCGGGGCGATACGGATTAGATGTTACAAAAGTTTTTTAACTCCGCGGTTTCCGTATCCGACAGGTATCGCCATTCGCCGGCGGACAGGCCGCCGAGATACAACGGCCCCATGCGGATCCGGTGCAACCCGCTCACCTCATGGCCGAGCGTTGCCAGCATCCGCCGAATCTGCCGGTTCCGGCCCTCCTTGAGTACAATCCGGAATTCACGCGCACCCTGTCTATAAACCGCTGCCGGTCGGGTAGCCCTGCCGTCAAGCATCACCCCTTGAGCCAGTTTCGTTAAATCAGCGTCGGCAATCGAATCCTTCGTCCTCACCGTATATTCTTTTTCATGGTCAAAAGAAGGATGCGTCAGATGGTAATGGAGCCTTCCGTTATTGGTCAAAAGCAAAAGCCCGGTGGAATCTTTGTCCAGACGCCCCACCGGATATAGGCGATGGCCGATATCAATCAGATCAAGCACGATTTTGCGGCCGGAATGCCGGCAGCTGCTGATGTAGCCGGCAGGCTTGTTAAGCATGATGGATATTTCAGGCGCCGCCGATGTAATTGCCCGGCCAGAGACCTCAACAATATCATGGGCCGGATCAATTTTTACGCCCATCTGCCTGACGATCCGGCCGTTGACCGTCACCCTGCCCTCCCGGATATAGGCCTCCCCCTTTCTTCTCGAACACACCCCGGCTTCAGAGAGAAACTTCTGTAATCGAATCATTTCGCTTTCTGTTCTCCTTCAACAGTCTCATAGCATACATCACCGTTTTTGTCATTTCCCCTTAATATTCCAATTCTCAAAACGTTTCCGTCTATGACGATTATATGACAAGCCCATCTAAATAAAAAAAATAATTATAACAAAAAGTTATAGTTCATTACGAAATTATAACAAAAATTCATCATGACGTAACCAAACGGTCACGTGTTCTTAACAATCGGCGGTTAAATAACCAAACTAAAGTCTTTTCGGCTTTTTGAGGCATGTGACGAATCATTTAACCGACCCAATTAACAAAAAAGGAGCAACAACAAAATGGTGCTAAAACTAATCCGTCAATTATTTTTTATCTTTTTCAGCCTGGGGTTTTTAATAACCCCGATCGCGGCCGCGAGCCAAATCAATATAAACGAGTTTATTGAAAGCATGGATATTAAAGGCGACCTACGAGTCCGATATGACTATCTTGATCTGGACAAGGACCGGGATAATGATCCCAAGGACCGCATGCGCGTCCGGTTCCGCCTGGGTTTTGCGTGGCACAACCCGGATGAAAACTGGAAAATCGCCGCCGGGCTGGCCAGCGGCGACGAAGCCGGCAATACGACCAATGCCACCTATTCCGAGGATGAGATATTTGAATCCGGGGATGTCCGCTTAGATTATGCCTACGCCCAGCATACACACGAACATCTTACATTTATTGCCGGCCAGCATAAAAACATCTTCTACTCATCCATGGCGCTCTGGGACCCCGACGTCCGTCCCGCAGGCCTTGCCGCAAGGTTCGATTTAACGCCCGTTTTCGTCAACGCCGGATATTTTCAGGTTCGCTATGCGGATGAAGACATCGCTGAGATGAACGCATTACAGGTGGGGATAAATTTTGACAATGTCCTCGGGGCGATCGCCATATATGACGTTCATGACGCCGGGGAAGTGCTCTTTGAAGTGGAAGGGCTGGATTCGGGATATGATTACCGGATAGCTGATTTTTATACAGGCTGCCACTTCAAGCTGGACGCCATTGAGATTTCCCCCCATGCCCAGCTTTTCTATAACTTCGGCGCCGAGGGGGAGCCCGGCGAAGGCGCGCTGGGCGAAGATCTTGACCCGGAGGATGAAAATCTCGGATGGCTTGTGGGGGTTAAGGCCAAAATGGACCGCTTCAGCCTCGGGGTTGAATATACTGAAATCGAGGCCGATGCCTGCATCCAGGATATCAAAGATAGTGATTTCGGGTCAGGCCTGAAATCAACGGATGTCAAAGGATTCAAAATCGGTCTCGGCTATAAAGTCACGAAGCACTGTCAATTCAAAACTACCGGCTTTTTCTATGAGCCCATAGAACGGGACCGGGACCAGAATGTGGATCGCTACCAGATCGATTTAAAGTATAAATTCTAGACGAAACTCATGTCCGGTAATCCGCGTTGATTTTAACATAATCGATGGAGAAATCGCAGGTCCAGGCGCGTGCCGAGTAGCTGCCGAGGTTTAGCCCGATGGTAATCCTGAATTCAGGTTCCCTGATTACCCCTGCCGCCGCGGCTTCTGCCTCGGCTCCCGCGCCCCGGCCGTTCTCCACAATTTTTACGCGGTCAAAATAAATATCGATCGCCGCCGGCCTGACAGTGACGCCTGAACGCCCGATCGCGGCCATGATTCTGCCCCAGTTGGCATCCTCGCCGAAAAGGGCGGTCTTTACCAGGCTGGAATTGGCCACCGTATCCGCGACTGTTTTGCCGGCTTCAGGCGAATCCGCACCGGTAACCGCGATTTCAATAAATTTTGTGGCCCCCTCGCCGTCCTTGACGATCATTTTGGCCAGGCTCAGGAGCAGCCCGTTTAGAACCTCCTGAAACCGGTCAACCGCCGCCTGATCCTCTATAACGACGCCGGAGCTGCCGTTGGCCATCAGCAGCACCGTGTCATTGGTGCTCGTATCCCCGTCAATCGTAATCCGGTTGAAAGATTGATTGTTGGCGGTTTCCAATAGCTGTTGAAGCGTTTCAGGCGCTGCGCCGGCATCCGTGCAGACAAAGCAGAGCATGGTGGCCATGTCCGGCCGTATCATGCCGGCCCCCTTGGCAATGCCGGTTATCGAGCAGGAAGCCCCGCCCAAAGAGATATGGCGGGTGACGCGTTTGGGGACCGTATCCGTGGTCATTATCGCGCGGGCACAATCCGGCCAGCCGTCCGGGGATAGCGATGAGATCAGGGCGGGCATGGCGGCTTCAATTTTGGCGACATCCAAGGGCCGGCCGATCACGCCGGTTGATGCCACCAACACGGAATCCTCGGAAATATTCAGTGCCGCCGCCGCGGTTTTCGCCATGTCCGCGGCATCCGTCATTCCCTGTTCGCCGGTACAGCAGTTGGCGCATCCGCTGTTTGCCACAATGGCGTGGCAGATACCGGATTTAATCCGCTCCCGGGTAATCTTAACCGGGGCCGCCTGGACCTGATTGGTCGTAAACACCCCGGCAACCGCTGCAGGGCTCTGGGAATAGATCAGTCCGAGATCCAGATCCCCGTTTTTTTTCAATCCCGACGCCGCGGCGCCGGCCTGGAATCCGCTTACCATTGTCCGCCCCACTTCCTTGTTGAATTTATTGACTGGCTCTGACAACTTAACCTAAAGTCCAATACTTAATACCTTAAACCCTAAACCCTAAACCTTTTACCATGAACCTCAAACTCACCATCGAATATGACGGCACGGCCTATCACGGCTGGCAGAAACAGAAAAACGCCCGGACCGTACAGGAAACCATTGAATCCGCGGTTTCGATCATGGTTAAAGCGCCCGTCCGGCTGATCGGCTCCGGCAGGACCGATGCCGGCGTCCATGCGCTGGCTCAGGTGGCCAATTTTCACTGTGAGGCCGAAATCCCGCCAAAAGCCTTTGTCGCCGGACTAAACAGCCTGCTGCCCGACGATATCGTCATCCGCTCCTGCGAAGCGGTGGATGAGCGGTTCCATTCCCAGTATAACGCCAAACTGAAGACCTACCGATACCGAATTTTGAACGCCCCCCTCCCTCCGGCCATCTGCCGCCAGTATGTATGGTTTATCCCGGCTACGCTGGACATCAGCGCCATGCAGGAGGCGGCAAAGCATCTCATCGGCACCCATGATTTTACGTCGTTTGAAGCCTCCGGCAGCCCCAGGTCCCATTCAACCCGAACGGTCCATGACGCCCGGATTTTTACCCAACCAGAGGCCATCATCTGCTTTGAAATCACTGCCAACGGATTTTTACGGTTCATGGTCCGAAATATCATCGGGACCCTTGTCGATGTAGGCATCGGCAAAATCAGTCCAGAGGGGTTCAGACAAATCCGCTTATCCAGAAACCGGGATTTTGCCGGAAAAACAGCCCCCGCCCGGGGGCTGTTTCTGGTTCAGGTAATCTATGATGAAGCCGTCGTAGGGCCCTTAAGCCGCTGAATCTGCCGGTTATAAAAGGCAATCACGTCCCGCCGGTGCAGCATACCCAGGAGCACGCCAAGATCATCCTCGGCAACCACCGGCAGGCTGTCAATATTCTTTGTCGTAAACTTCTGGAGGACCGTATTCAAGTCCTCGGCTGCATTGGTAGAGACGACCTCGGATGTGGCGATGTCTTTCATCACCACCAGATGCTCAATTTCCGGAGAAAACAAAACGCCTCTCACATCCGTACTCGAAAATATTCCCACCATCCGGTTGTTCTCATCCATGACCGGAAAATAATGCTGTTTGGTGCCGGAAAAGAATTTTTTGAATTCCGAAAACGGCATATCCTGGCGGATACTTTCGACTTTGCGGATCAAATGCGTAAGATCCCGAACCTTCATCATTTGCAGGATATCCACCATAAATTCGCCGGCATGGGCCGGGGAGGCCACACGGTTCTGCACCTGCTTGGCATAAATGCCCCACTGCCTCGCCCCCAAATACGTGATGGAGCAGACAAAAAGGCTTGGCAGGAGCAGCTGATAGGAGTTGGTCATTTCACTGACAAAAATAATGGTCGAGATGGGGGCATTCGAAACCGCAGTAAAAAAACCGGCCATCCCCACCACCACAAACGTGCTCGGATGCATGACCACCGTCGGCATAAGCTGGTTAAAAAGTTTGCCGACCACGCCGCCCATGGCCCCGCCGATAACCACGGATGGACCAAACACCCCGCCGCTGCCGCCGGAGCCGATGGAAAATGAGGTGGTAAAAATCTTTCCAATGGCGATAGAGAGAAGAATTAAGACCGGCAGTTGGTTGCTTAAGGCCTGCTGGGCGAATCCATACCCAAAGGCCAGCGTCTGGGGCAGGAAAAAGCCGATAATGCCGGTCAGCAGTCCGCCGATGGCCGGCTTGATATGATTGGGGATTTGAATGCCATTGAATATCCGCACCGTTGCGTAAAAGGTTTTGACATAGACGAAGCTTAACGCGACGAGCGCCATGGAGAGCACCGCATAGGGACCCAATTCCAGGGGATTTTTAAACATCACATCCGGTGATTCGAAAAGGGCGCCCCATCCAAAAACCAGACAAAACAGGCAATAGGCCACCACTGATGAAATCCCCGCCGGGATAATGACTTCGGACTCGAACTCGGGATCCCGGTACAGCACTTCAGAGGCAAAAAGGGCGCCGGCGAGGGGGGCCCGAAAAATACTGCCGACACCGGCGCCGATCCCCGCTGCCAGCATAATCCGCCGATCCCGTTCCGAGAGGTTCAAACGGGTGGCCAGAAAAGATCCGAAACCGGCGCCGATCTGGGCGATCGGCCCTTCCCGGCCGCCGGAGCCGCCGGTTGTCAATGTAATGGCCGAAGCGATGGTTTTGATAATCGGTATCCGGCCCCGCATGTAGCCGCCCTTGTTATGGTAGGCCTCAATAGCGGCATCAGTGCCATGGCCTTCGGCTTCCGGGGCGAACCTGTATACCAGCCATCCGCTTAAAATGCCGCCAAAGGCCGGCAAAAATAACAGTACCCATCGATGGAACGGCGTCTGGCTTGGAAGAAGCAGATGTTGCTCACCTGCCGGCGGCGGCGGGCGATACCCGGCAATCATGTCCATGAAAATATGGCTGCCGATCTGGCAGAGGTAATGGAATACGACCGAGCCCAGGCCCGCAATGATACCGATTAAAACAAAAAAAAACATCCATTTGCCGGCCCGGGCGACATTGAACGGATTGAATCGGCGTTTGAAAAATTCGATGAGTCTTTGGACAGGCAAAAATGGATTCATAACTGTCGCCGATGACGGTCCCCTGCCGTACAGTTCTCAGCCGCTCAGCTCATTAACCGCCTGCAGCATATCATCAAAAAGCGTCGGGATATCCGAGGCCTCCAGACAGGAGAACGCTACCCGAATATCTCTTTCGCCCAGGGCGATGACCCCGATCCCATACTTATCCAGTAAATGTTTTCGCAGCTTCTCGGCGTCGACCGTTTTCAACCGGATACACATGAAGTAGCCTGAATTAAATGGGTAGACTTCCCAGGCAGCGTCGTATTTGGGATCGCTTAAGACTTGCCTGACCCTGTCCGCCCGGGATTTCAGGATTTCGAATTTATGGGCTTTTTCCTCCGGATAGGCCTTGCTTTTCATGGAATTCAGTATGATCGACTGGCTTAAATGCGACGCGTTTGAAATATCGCCCCGTACGCAGCCCGCGGTCTTTCGTTCCAGCGCATCATAGAGCGGGCCCGGCTCCCCGTTAAAACTTGCCCCATAGGTGATAAAGCCAACCCGGAGTCCCCACACATAGTTCTCCTTGGTTGCCCCATCCAGCTTTATCGGCAGTATCCGGGGATGTATGCCGCACAAACGGGAAAATATCGATTCCTTCAACGCCTCTTCCTCGTAGAAAAGTCCGAAATAGGCGTCATCGCAAATTACGATGACGTTGGTGCCGGATTCAGCCACATCCCTTATCACCGCCCCCATCTGCTCGGCTTCTTGCTCGCTCAGGGTATAGCCGGTGGGGTTATGGGGGAAATTGAACAGCACGCATATCTTATCCCGCTGCTTGGCCTCGTGCCTTAGCGTTTCTTCAAACGCCCCCGTATTGTACCCGCCGGATTCCGTAAAAATCGGGTAGTGGACAAGCCTTGCTTTTTTCCGGACATTTAGAATCATGTTATAGTTGCCCCACATCATATCCGGCAGGATCACCCGATCCTCCGGGTCCAGCCAGACATCGGCGCATACGCTGATGGCATTGGTAATTCCGTTGGCCGCTACCGGCAGGCTGATGGATTTTCCCGCAAGCGACGGGTTCTTTTCAAACAGCGCCGCCTGCCAGACCCTCCTTAATTCGGGATGTCCGAATGAGGGCGCGTATGTCAGGGCATCTTCCGGTTCAAGCCCTTCGGTCATCGCCATAACCGAAGGCAGGGCCATGGGACGGCCGGCCTCCTTTGCGATGCCGATGGTGGCGTTTAGCCTGTCTGCCTTTTCCTTGGCCTCGGCGCTTTGGGTTAGAATCCCCTTTGGGAAGAACAGATGCCTGCCTATACTTGACAACATTTCAAATAAATGCGGGTTGGCTTGCTGGATGACGGCATTTAATTGTTCGGCGATCGGATTCATAACAACTGACCTTTTTTCTGCAATGAATAGCTTGATGGTTTCGTAAAAATCAAAAAAT
>JAGXLR010000070.1 GCA_018334555.1 Desulfobacterales bacterium | reverse complement strand
AAGGAACTCGACAATATTTAATATTATCTTAGAAGCTTCCGCTGCTGTCATTCCGAGAAACGAAAGTGACGAGGAATCTTGATTGTTAAAGATTTCTCGCTACCGCTCGAAATGACAATGCGGACGCTTTTTAGAGTTACTTTCTGCAAAAATGGGGCGCCAGCGCAATAAATCGCTTTTTACGAAGCCATCAATGTTGAAATTTACGAAATAATGTAAAAGGACAACATGGAGCATCTAACAGAACCCTTTTTTCGGGAAGCGGTCCTGCGTATCTGCAGCAGCCTGGACATTGACAAGGCCCTGGATAGCTGCCTGGATTACTTAAAAGAGCACATTCCCGCAAACTCCATGCGGCTTTCGGTCTATCTGCCGGATGTGCAGATGCTGCAGTTCGTAGCGGTGGCCGGGGAGGCAGAAGAAGGATCCGGTAAAGAGGCCATCTCGGTTCCCGCCATTGACTGGGAGAACCCGGAAAATCAGCGCCCCGGCATGCCGGATGTGCACATAGTCAATAATCCTCGGAAGGACCCGAAAATTGAATCCACCCTGAAAAACTTGAATGTAGATCCCGATTTTTCCGCCATGGTCATGCGCCTGTCCCTGGATGAGCGTTATATCGGCGAAGTGGCGGTTAAAAGCCCGGGGACAAACCGCTATACCGAGGACCATGGTCGGCTTTTCGTCTTGCTTCGGGAGCCGATCGCCATTGCTCTGGCCAATGCCCTTAAACACATGGAGGTCATCCGGCTCAATGAATTGCTGGCCGACGACAGCCGGTATTTCCAGCAGGAGCTCAGGGCCAAACAGGGCGGAGAAGTGATTGGAGCGGATTTCGGCCTGAGCGGCGTTATGCGTCAAGTCCAACAGGTAGCCCAGCTGGAGAATCCGGTTTTGCTCCTCGGTGAAACCGGATGCGGCAAAGGCGTTATTGCCGATACCATCCATAAACTCTCCCATCGTTGCCAGGGGCCTATGATTACTGTAAACTGCGGCGCCATTCCCGGATCGTTGCTGGAGAACGAGCTGTTCGGACACGAAAAGGGGGCGTTTACCGGCGCCGAACGGCAAAAAAGGGGGCGCTTGGAACGCGCCCAGAAGGGGACGCTCTTTTTGGACGAAATCGGCGAACTGCCCCTGTCCTCCCAGGTCAAACTGCTGCACGTTTTGCAACACAAGGAGATAGAGCGGGTCGGCGGCAGTCAAACCATTCCGCTCGATATCCGCATTATCGCTGCCACCAACCGCGACCTGGCAGGCATGGTCCGCACGGGGGACTTTCGGGAGGATCTATGGTACCGGCTAAATGTCTTTCCAGTCATGGTCCCGCCCCTGCGCCAGAGAAAAGAGGATATTCCCGCCCTGGTCCACCACTTCCTGAAGCGCAAGGCCGCCGAGCTAAAGCTCCCATACCATCCCCGCCTACCGGCAGGGGCCCTGGACAGGCTCATGGCGCATGACTGGCCCGGGAATGTGCGCGAACTGGAAAATTTTCTGGAGCGGGCCCTGATTCAGTCCTCCGGCGAAGAGCTGGATATTGACGCCCTGCTGGTGGGTATCGGCGGGTCCGAACCCGCCTGGCCGAACGAACCGTCGGGGCAGACTCGGCCCTTTCCAACCCTGGACTGCGTATGCGCCAGCCATATACGAAAAGCCCTTGGTCGGGCCGGGGGAAAAATCAGCGGCCCGGGCGGCGCGGCCGAACTATTGGGCATGCATCCCAACACGCTGCGGCAGCGCATGGACAAATTGGGAATCGCCTATAAACGAAGGGCAAGCCGCCCGGCCGGAAACCGTTACTAGGTATCGACCCGGCTTTTTTGCGATGATCCCCCATATCCCAATAGCATCTGAAAAGAAAAAACTATGATTCAGGCCCGATTGCTCAGACATACGATTCTAATCCTGTTTATCTCCTGGCTGGCACTGCTCTACGGCTGCGCTCACAAGGATATCCGCCGCATATCAGACGAATACATTAAGCGGCCCCACATCCAAACCCGATTCCAGGACGGCTGGTTTCTGGTTGCAAACCAACCCGTCGGAACCCGATACCGGGTCCTGCTTTTGCCCGGCTTTTTGTGCACGGATGGAATTTACCGGGATATGCTGACGGATATGGCCCGCCGGGCAGCGGCCGTTCAGCTTGTCGCCGGCAACCCGCCCGGATTCAAGGGCCTGCCGGTTGAAAAAGATTTTGATTTCAGCATCGCGAGCTATGCAAAGAAAGTCTGTGATTTAAATGACCTGGAGTCATACGACCTGATCGTCGGCCACAGCTTTTTTGCCAACGTATTGATCGAGGTGGCTGTCAATGACCGGTACCAGGGCCGATTGATGCTTTTATCCCCGTCTCTTAGCCGGGATTCGGAAGATGCGGATACCCGATTTTATGACAGAATCACCAGGGTTCCGCTGGTTGGCCGGGCCTGCACGCTGATCTCCTATCAAATGATGTATTCCATCTTCGAGCCCTATTTCATCGATGAAAAAAAGCATAAAATTGACGAATTGGTTATAGAAGCGCAAAAGACCCCGAGATACATATCGCGGCGGCTCATCCATGCCTTTTTTGACCATATTGACAAACATGGCGATCTGGCAGAACGCTTGACACAAACGAATCGGCCGGTCATGTATGTCCGGGGCGTCGACGACAACGTCAAGCTCCTGCCAAAGCATCGGCAACAGCTTGCGGCGTCCCCCCTGATTACCCTCAGGGAATTCGAAGGCAGCAAACATTTTGTCATGATTGACTACCCCGGCCGACTCAACCGGCTCATTATCAAAATGCTGGGCGGCTGAAAAAAAAATTCCTCTTTTTTCTCTTTTTTTGTCACAAAAAATGTATTTAAGCGTATCAATAACAGGACAGGTTATGGAAAACACCAGGGCAGTGCCATCTATCTTTGATCTAAATTGAGCGTTTGATGGCTTCGTAAAAAGCGATTTATTGCGCTGGCGCACCATTTTTGCAGAAAATAACTCTGAAAAGCCTCCGCATTGTCATTTCGAGCGGTAGCGAGAAATCTTTAACAATCAAGATTCCTCGTCACTTTCGTTTCTCGGAATGACAGCAGCGGAAGCTTCTAAGATAATATTAAATATTGTCGAGTTCCTTGGAAGTCCAATATCTGTGTTGCGCTTCCGTCCCTCGGAATTTCACGTACAGCTAAGTACGCTGCATTCCTCGGGATTTTGCGCGCCCCCTAATCTTAAACGGGGCTTGAACTTTTTACTTTGCCATCCTAAAATTGATTTTTTACGAGATTGTCAGCGTTTCATTTTTTTATGAAAAAGAAACGGTTTGAATGGATTCAAGAAATCCCTGCAGATGCTCCCACAAGGTAAGCGCTTTTCTGAATTTCGGGATGGCGGACCCTGAAAACCTTCGTTACCACCATCCGTCAAGCCCCACGGGGAGAGAAATGGTTGAAAGAAAATATGGCGCCTTCCGCGATCTCTATATAGCCGTAGTGTACAGTTTGAAAAAAATAACAGCGACGGTATTGCTGCTGGTGCTGAAAGCCGATTCCGGATGGAGCAGAATCATGCATACGCAAATGCACAAAACTATGACCGGGACAAAAGCTGCCATGCTAATTGCATGACGATATAACCGATCAACGCGGCCACTGCCCCAACGATTAAACCGCCGGTCCAAACATAATTGGCGTGTGAGAAAAGCCTTCGGATGGCACCGATGTTTTCAAGATCGTTTATGGCAAAAACACTTGGCAGATTCCCCAGTAATGCCCGCCCCAGTCGGTACTCCATGAAATAAATCCAGACAGCGGTAAACGGATTGGTCATCCACCAGGCGGCAATGGCAATCGGCAGATTCACCCTCAGCCAAATGGCGCAGACGGCGCTGAGCAGCATCTGCGCCGGAATCGTCGGGATAAAGGCAATGAACAACCCCAAAGCCAGCCCGCCGAAAATGGAGCGTCGGCTGATGCGCCAGATATCCCTTTCAAAAAGGCGGTCCCCTATGAGCTGGTGGATGCGCTCCCCTCTTAGGTGATCCGGTTTAATCAGATTTTTTTAAGCCATTCCTTAATGCGGGGCCGCTTTCTGCTCCGAGTTGCCTTATTCAATCCGTTCATTCTCAAACGGTTTCATCGTTTTAGCTTCCCACCAGAACTCAATGGCGCCAAAAAAAATAAATACATAGCCCAGCATCTCGAAACACTCCTCCATGATACGCTTATGGTCCCTTACATAATCTGCCTGTAAAAGCGGTTCAAGAAATTCGCCATGCCCAATTAACTGGCCATACACCACGACCACAAGGCCAGCCCACATGAGCGAGAAAAACGGTGTGAAAATTAGTATGCGGAGTTCGGAAAACAACTCTCTTCTCTTATAAAAGGCTAAAAAAAATACAAGCGCAGACAGGCAAACGACCGGTAATTTCCAGTTCGTCACAGGCATATAATAATTCAACAGGCGATCACATTCCCGCAACATTGCGATAATGATGATGACGGCGGCAATAATGGGAGAGATATATGCGGCCAGTGGTCGCTGCCTGGCAATCCAGAGGCATATTACAGCGGACACCCCGAGCAGGAAAAGCTGAAGCCACTCGACAACACCCTCCTTAAACACCCGTGTATTTTCAAACCCCGCGATATAATTTAAGATAGCGCCGAAGCAAACCACCAGTAGAGTATAGAGCAAAAATCTGAATATAAACCCATAACTGTTTTTCATGTTGGCCGTAATATCAAAACGGAGTCAACCGGGTCAATTAATATTGGCCCAAAGTCTCAAACATAAGTGCCTTGGACTTCTGTTTAGCCTTGAAAAACTTGGCGCCCATGGCCAAG
Organism: Desulfobacterales bacterium; assembly: GCA_018334555.1. Taxonomy (GTDB): domain Bacteria; phylum Desulfobacterota; class Desulfobacteria; order Desulfobacterales; family Desulfosalsimonadaceae; genus M55B175. The sequence goes on along the minus strand of JAGXLR010000070.1, from coordinate 10,438 downwards.
TCAGAGCATGATGGCGCTGCCCTGGCACATTTTGTGGCTCAAATCACAAATTCCAGGCATCAAATCTCAAATAGCTGTCTGCATCCCCAGATACCATGTGGCAATGCCGAAATAAATGACAACCCCGCCGATATCCGCCATGGAGGTCACCAGAGGAGCACTTGCTGTTGCCGGGTCCATTCTAAGCCTTATCAGCAGGAATGGCAGAGACAGGCCAAGCAGGCTGCCAAAGAGTACCACAGCGACCATGGCAACAGATACGATCACTGCTACATCCGGCCCGCCCCGGAATATGCCGATAAAAGAGACGGCAATTGCCATGCATGCGCCGATGCAAAGGGCAATTCCGATTTCCTTGCCCATCATCCTGAGCCAGTCCTTTCCGATCACCTCGCCAAGTGCCAGGGCACGCACCATCAGGGTGGCGGATTGGGCGCCGGCGTTTCCGCTGCTGCCGATCAGCAAAGGCAGAAAGAATACCAGCGCCACTGTTGCCTGTATGGTGTCTTCATAATAAGCAATCCCGGCTCCGGAGAAAATGTTCATGAACACTAAAGCGAGCAGCCACGGCAGCCGTTTCCGTATCAACAGCCAGGGGCCCGCATCCCGAAGCCCGATGTCAACCAAGGCGTCATTGCCGCTTCCCTGGCTGATGGAGCCCATCCGGTGAAAGTCCTCTGTAACTTCCTGCTCGATGACATCCTGCACGTCGTCAAAAGTCACAATTCCCACCAGTGCGTCTCCGCCGTTGATCACCGGAATTGCCAGAAGATCGTACTTGGTCATCTGACGGGCAACCGCCTCCTGATCGTCATTGGCATGGACGCAGACCAGGTCTTTTCTCATAATATCTTTAATCCGGGCGGCAGGGCGAGCCAATATCAACTCTCGCAGAGAAACCAAGCCGAGAAGCCTGCGCTTTCCGTCAATGACATAGGCGTAGTAGATGGTTTCCTTGTCCGGCGCTTCCAGTCTGAGCCGGTCAATGGCCTGGCGGGTCGTCAAATCAGGGGATAACATGGCGTATTCGCTGGTCATAATAGCGCCGGCAGTGCCTTCCTGATAGGAGCTTAACCTTCGGATATCTTCCCGCTCCTTCTTTGCCCCTAAATTGAGCGATTTTCAAGTTTGCCGCAGATACAAGGAAAATGATGTCGAGCTATAGGCGCCTATGCGAGACATCATTTGACGCAGTAGATGCGGTGAAATTGGAAATCCCGGAGGGTTTCAAATTTTTTGATTTAAAAAATAATCCAATATCCTAAAAATAAAATAAAAATTAAATCTTCAAAAAATTGAAACGCTCAATTTAGGTTGCCAGAAGATGCAGAAGCGTTTCGCTACGTTCATCCGGAATCGAATGAAGCAGATCCACACGGTCATCCGATGTCATTTCGGAAATTACCCGGCTGAGCATTTCATTGTCGAGTTTTCCGGTAATTTCCCGCCTGTTCTCGTAATCCAGATATCTAAGGACATCAGCGCAGCACTCAGGCGACAGGCGGGAATAAATTTCAGCTGCCTGTGCCGGATCGAATTCGAAAAACTGTGCGGCAAGATCGGCCGGATGTTCTGTTTCACACAAATGCCGGAGCACACGGCTGTCAAAATATTCGAGGGCATCGCCCTGCTCGGGCGCAAATTGGTCTCTTGGAAACTTTAAGGGTTGGTTCATGGCCCTACCTCCCTGTAATTGGTCCGTCCTTATGACAGGCGGACCCGAGGCCTCGGCCATTTAGGCAATCAGAGCGTTCGAAAATGCTTGGCGGGCGAGATTCCGCTTGTCATCAAAGACGGATAGTAATCGGATTTTTCAATAATAATTGTAGGCTTCAATAAATGAGGTCTACTGCCTTCCTCATCCATTTGGCGCTCCTAAATTTAAGGTTTTTGTAAACACTTCATCGTCCGCTGTTATGCAGCAGCCATCTGAAGTCTATGACTTTAAACGGTGTAAAAGTAACAACGATCTGCATCGCATGTCAAATGATTTTGGGAGTCCCCGCTTTAAAAGGCCCACCTTTTCGATCTCAAAACCTTTCAGCAGAACCTCTCATTGAAATCGAAGAAATCAAAATGCCTTTAGATCGTTTTTCGAATGCCTTGGACCGGAAAATCTTGAAAGCTGGGTGCAATTATACCATATTTAAACTTAGCTCTTGTTTGATGCAGGTTTTTTACCAGCTCTGTCTTAATTTTAGAAAGAGGAATGAGATCATGGCAGTAAGAAAATGGCAGATTATGACTTGTCTTATAATAACATTTTCGCTGATTGCATGCGCCGGCCGGGGACTTGCCGTAAAAAAGGAGCGAGCCCAAGCATATCGGGAAATGGGAGAGGCATACATGAGGCAGAAATCCTATACAAGGGCGCTTCGTGAATTTCTGAGGGCAGAGCTTATCTATGAGCAGGACCCCTACCTTCAGATCAACCTGGGCCTGGCCTTCATGGCAAAGAAAGAATATGAAAAAGCCATTTCTCATTTTCAGTATACCCTTAAATTAAAACCCGATTTTTCGCCTGCCAGGAACAATCTGGGCGCTGCATATATGGAAAATGAAAACTGGAATGACGCCATTGAATGCTTTGTAGCGGTAAAAAACGACCTGCTTTATGAAACGCCGCATTTTCCCCTGACCAATCTGGGGTTCATCTATTATCAAAGTGGCGATTATAATAAGTCCATCAAATGCTACAAGGAAGCCTTGGAGCTTATGCCCGAATTCCCAAAGGCCCTACATGGTTTGGGGTTGTCGTATATGAAAGCGGAAAGATACGATGAGGCGGTGAAAGCTCTGGAAAAAGCTGTAAAGAAAAGGCCAAAGGAAACCCGGCTCCATCTGGACATGGGAAATGCCTATCGAAGCATTCATGAATACGACAAGGCTTACAAAAGCTTTAAGCAAGCTGCTGTCTTGGGTAAGGGCACGCAGTGGGGGGAAGTGGCCGAGGAAAATGCGAGGGATCTGTGGTTGGTTGACTGAAATAAATGATTTCAAGGGGATAGCAATTGCGCTTACCGGAAAATGAACAATACTCGTTAGATTGCTGAGTTTAAAAAAGCTTGAGTACATAGCATGCCATATTCTGGACCGACAATTTCAAGTGAGGACTGAGTATTGTAAAAAGGACATAGCAGCTATCCTATAAAAATGGGCATACAATATGTGGTAGTGATCCGCGGCGGACCAAGGGCCAGCATTACTGTCTTTACTGTTAGACATTAACGAGTGGGGCAAATTCAAGCATACTGAAACTTATAAACACTTGATATTAAATGATTGATAGTATTTTTGCATAATTTGAGACTTTTTGTTATTATTCTCTAAATTATTGGTTTCTGTAACAAAAGAAGCCGATCTGTTGAATGATAAATGTTAGAAGCACAAGATGAAAAACAGGGATCTGATCGCCTCAAATGTTAAAGAAGCCAAGGAAGAGTAGGAGAGCATCCTTTCTGCTTTGGCCTCTGCCACGGAATACTCGGAAGAAAAATTCCGAATTGCGATTGAGCACGCCTATCATCATTTGAACTATGCATGGAATATCCGCAATGTCGACGGCGAGAGGATTGCAGCATGCTCGCAAGATGATTTTGTTAAATGGTCAAAATACCCCGCAGGCGAGATAAACGAATATGAATAAAGCTTCTATCACTCGGACGCCAAAAACACCGCTCATTTCTCGCACTGCTTTTTGCCGCTGGTGATTTGCAAAGTTGTCATCGTGCTTAAGGGAGCAAACCATGATAGGAGATATTGTCAAGACAATCGTTATCGTCATCATTTGCGGAGCCATACTCGGCTATTTTTTCGGACTTCATACAAATTATTTAGCTGGCGCTACCTACACCACAGATGCTTGGGACTGGCGTTTTGGAGTGCCAGCTGCTCTCATCCCCGTGCTCTTTAGTAAAAAATTGTATATTTGGTTTAGGTCGCGAGGGAATCGCTTATAATTAGAGCGTTTGAATCGCTCCTGCCTTTCCGATAAAAGAAGCAGACGCATCTTGCTGTGACGGGCACCGCTTTTGATCCCGAGGGCAATAGCGATTACGAGAAGCCAGAAGATCGGGCCATCAAGAGGCTGCACAACGGACGCGCTATCGCGCGCCGGTGAGCCGAGACGTTGCAGAAAAATTATAGACTGAGTGATTCCAAAGCTTTCCCAGCCAGAGTAAGCAGTGTAAAAAAGACCTATCAGCTATGCATTCAAAAGGGGATACACAAAATGTTGCGGTTAACTTACATTCGGCCCAGAAACCAAGTTTCTGGGCTTTTCCATGACGACCTTTAAGGTTTTTACTGGAGTGAAAAACCAGAAAATTCAGGTTAAATAGTGATGATAGCGGCAGGTAATTATTAGATAATAATCGATTTTCGAATAACCTGATTTCACCAGCGGGGATTTGAGATGATTTTTGAAGGAGTAGTGGGACTATCAGTATGCGGAGCATTCGGTGCTGGGGCATATAATTTTTTCAATTTTAAAAGATCCATGACTTACATTCTTCAAAGCCTTTCCCAGGCAAAGACTGGGCATGTCATAAAAAAATGGGCTTTTATACCAGCGTTGACGTTTACCTTGGATAAAGATAAGGCCGAATTTTTTCTCGTGCCCGGCAAGCGCATACTCTGGCTTCTGGTTACTTCCGAGCAACTTAAGGATCATGTAGGTCTTTGGATTTCCGAGGGTAAAGTTCTACGCGGCGTTGTCCACACTGGTAACAAGGAATTTGACGATTGTTTTACAATATCAACGTCGGCCAATGTGACCAAAAATGAGGCATTGATTTGTCGTCAGGTGACGCCTGACTTTCAAAGGGCGCTCTTAGATGCTAAATCAGACATATGTTCACAAATCGTCAATCAATTTATTGAGGTATTTCATCCGGAGAATTCTCCCCACATGATGATAAAAATAAACAATTTTGCCATCAACACTCAATTTGGAAAGTTGCGCAACGAACCCTCGGATATTTCAAGATTTGAAAAGGCGCTAAGTAATCTTTCAGATGTTTATCGAGTGTTTAGACTAAAAACGGAATAAATTGCTTTTCGGGAACCATGAATATAGAGAAGTGGAAGTTCCGGATATTTATGTTAAGAGATCAACAATATTCCTGGGTTTTCATATAATTTCAGATCGGGAGGTCAGGATAATAAAAAGGTCCTTGCAGCTATCCGGTTAAAGGGGAAAGCACAACATCTGGTGGTGGCTTTCAAGCAGCCCGGAGGCCCGGATTACTGTTTTTTCTGTTTGAGTTTGTTGAGCGGATTAAATGCTTGTCGCCGCCATCACATTGTCCACCCGAAGGGAGCAGGCTAAAAATAGAGCGGACCTGCTGGATTTTTGCAGGCCCGCTCTCATTTTACATGATATTTAGTTTAAATATTTTTCGTTAAAATCAGCCTGATTAGCGAATTCTTATTTAAAAACGCCCTCCATACATCAGTTGTTCAAGTTTTCCATCTTCCTCTGGAGCTCGGGGTTGTTCTGCATGGCTCGGTTGATTTCATTATATTTCTGCACGCTCAAGCCCTCATCTTCTATGGCGTCAATCATTTTCTGAGTGTACCTGTCCTGAAGCTCCCGGGCTTTTTCGGTATCATCGATATCGCTTAGAGCATTGGAGTACTCCTTCCTGACTTCATCAACGGCCGTCTTTGCCTCAGCAAACTTCTGAAGGTTTTTCTCTCTGAAATCGGCAGGTTGCTGCTGTTGCGCCGGGTCCTGATACTCCCGCTGCTGATATTGCTGTTGCTGCTGCCCCTGCTGGCCCTGCTGGCCCTGCTGGCCCTGCTGGCCGCCATAACCCTGCTGCGCAGCCAATGGCGGAGCTGCGATTAGAAAGCAGGCTGCAATAATTAATGCCAGAAAACATCCTTTTCTGCCTACCGTTTTTCGCTGTAAAGTTTTTGCCTTCATTTTTAATGTCCTCCTTTTGAATGTTTAATTTGAATGAAAAAAGCCGTCATCGACTTTACGGCTATATATTGCATGCGATATGCCAGATAAGACTGAAAAAGCATGATTGAATATAACTTACTGTATTTATATAATTTAACTATTTAAACGGGGCGTATACAAACAAGCGAGCCTGTGTATCAAAATGTCACATGTGTCTTCTTGACAAAATATTTGAACCCCGCCGCTAACGAGGACTTATCTGTCGGGCATTATTTCCGACAAAAATTATTTTGTCATATAACTCGGGGGAAAGGTCAAAGTTGCCCTTAAAGGCTTTTCGCCCAAGAGAATAAAGATTATTCATATAATCGGTCTCAACATAAATTTTCTCTGCAGTGTTGACTTTGTCCCTTAATGTGTAAATAAGCTCCGTTGCCGAAATTTCATCAAAATCCCCCCATAGCTTGATATATAGGCTATTCCCTTTCTTGCGGCTGGTAATCCTGAAATTATCTGCCATTTTCGACTCTCCTTAAAAACTTTTTATTTAAATTGTTGTTCAGTCATTTTCTCAATTTTTTCCCGAAGCTCGGGATCTCTCTGCAAAGCTCTGCTGATCTCAGTGTATCTCTCGACACTCATTCCTTTTTCTCTTATGGTTTCAAGCACCTTCTTAATGTATTTATCCTGAAGGCTTCGGGCCTTGTCCGGATCGTCCACCATACCCAAGGATTGGGAATATTTTTTCCTGATCTCGTCGACTTCATTTTTAATAAGGGAGAATTTTTTAAGCTCTTTATCGCCACAATCCGCATTCTGCTGCTGAGCCGTCTCCGGGTGCTGATAAACATCCTGGGCATGCAGGGAAGGGCCGCAGAACAGCAAACAAACTGCAAAAATTAATGAAATAGACATCCATTTCATCGTATTTATGAGTATGTTTCTTGCATTCATTCTTGCTGTCCTCCTTTTGAGTATTGGCCTTTAATGGTAAAATTTTATTTTTTGAGCGTTGTATATAAAATTGCATGCTTTGTGCCAGAGGTGACCGAACCCTTTTAAAATCTCAATATCTTGATTTTATTGAACTTAAATGAATTCTTAATGCGGCTTGAAATACTTGATTAAACGTGTCAAAAAGTTACATGTAACTTTTTGACAATGGAGGTTTCGCTGTGTTTAGCAAAATATTGAGCCGATTCAGCCTGCGGTCGGTTCTGATTATCAATGTCATCATTCCCTTGATTTTTGCCATAGCTGCCGCCGCCTATCTTGGCTTGCGGGCAATGGAACACACGATAGAGCAGCGGCTTCAAGAGGATGTTCAGCTCGTGGCACGGGCCATTCGCCTGCCGGTCAGCTACAGCCTGGAAAAAGAACGATTTGGCAGCGTAAGCCAGGCCCTGCAATCCGTTTTTCACATTGGAAGGGTATATGGCGCCTACATCTATGACGCCCAAGGAGAACAGATAGCAGCGGTTGGTGCCGTCGAGCCTGAAAAACGACAAAAAGATCTCAAGGAAGTGGTTGAAGGCGGGGAACGCAAGGGAAAGTATGAAAAAATTCAGGGCCGGCGGGTCTATTCGTACTTCGTACCGCTCTTTGATACCACGGGAAATAGCAACGGCTTGCTTCAGATAACCCGGAAAAAAAGCGATTTTGAAGACTATATCCAGAGGCTCCGAATCCTGGTTGCCGCCATATTTGCAGGGACAGGCCTTTTTGTATCCGGCTTTGTCCTGCTTGGATTTCACCGGGCCGCAGGACGCTATTTCACAGAACTAACCCGGAGCATGGCCCGGGTCCAGGAAGGCGAACGCTCCCATCGGGCTGAATTAAAAGGCCCAAAGGAAATCGTTACGCTTGCAAGATCTTTAAATGGCATGCTTGATAGCGTGGACCGCTCGGAAGAAGAAATTGATAAAAGACGAAAAGAGCAGGAAACCCTGGAGAATAAATTGCGGGAGAGCGAGAAAATGGCTGCTATCGGACAGCTTGCGGCAGGCGTAGCCCACGAATTGGGGGCGCCTCTGTCTCTGATAGACGGCAAGGCCCAGCGCTGCCTGAGGGATAAAGATATGAAGGCGGCTCACGGGCAAAGTCTCCAGGATATCCGTCAGCAGGTCCAGCGAATGAGCGAAATTGTCCGGCAGCTTCTGGACTTTGGAAAAGGCGCCATGCAGGAAAGACGCTGGGCCCGAACGGCTCAGCTGGTTGGCTCCGCAGTTGCAACTGTTAAAAAGGAAATCGGCGAACGGACTGATTTCCATATTGAAGGCCCCTCATCCGATCCCTGGCTTTACGTCGATCCCTTGCGCTTTGAGCAGGCCCTTATCAATCTTCTGCGCAATGCCGCCCAGGCAGAGGAGACGACCCGGGTGCGCATCACATGGGAATTAAACCAATTCCATGAAGTCGTATTTCTGGTAGAGGACGACGGTCCCGGAATCGCCGAAGAAGTCAAGCCGAAAATATTCGAGCCCTTTTTCAGCACGAGAAAGAATGGGAAGAATACCGGTATGGGGCTTTCCGTGGTTCATGGCATCATACAGGAACATGAAGGCACCATTCAACTTATGGACTCGGAATTGGGCGGCGCCGGTTTCCGCCTCGTCCTGCCCATGCAATCCAAGGAACCGCAGCTGGAGCAGGGAGAATAAAATGGCGGAGTTCACATCAACGCAATCTTCAGAGAATTCTATGGAACGTATCCTTGTAGCCGAGGACGACAGGCAGTTGGCGCAGCTCCTTTACGAGGAACTGGACGAGGCTGGATACCTTGTAAAGACGGTCGATTCAGCGGAAGAGGCAGTGGAGCAGCTGAAATCCTGGGAACCGGAGCTTGTGGTCAGTGATCTGAAGCTGCCCGGTGCAGATGGCATGACACTGCTGGCATGGACCCAGGAGCTTCACGCTCAGCCGGGGTTTCTTATTATAACCGCCTTCGGCAGCATCCCACAGGCCGTGGAAGCCCTGAAATCCGGAGCGGATGACTTTTTGGCGAAACCTCTCGATCTTGAGCATTTAAGGATAAGCATTGAGCGGACACTTCGCCATCGCAGGCTGAAAAAGGAGGTAAGGCGATTCAGGGAGCTGATGGCCTGTGACGCTTTCCACGGCATGATCGGAAGAAGCCGGAAAATGCGGGTCATGTTTGATCAACTGAGAGAAATTGCCACTGCCCAAGGCACTGCATTGATCCAGGGGGATAGCGGGGTCGGCAAGGAACTGGTGGCCAAGGCTTTGCACGACTTAAGTCCCCGATCTAAAGCGCCCTTTCTTGCCGTCAACTGCGCCGGCATACCGGCGGATCTTTTGGAAAGCGAGTTTTTCGGCCATGAAGAAGGGGCGTTTACCGGTGCCGTCAAAAAAAAGGAAGGCCTTTTTCAGCGGACCCACAAAGGCTCGCTGCTGCTTGACGAAATCGGTGAGATGCCCTATAACCTTCAGTCCAAACTGCTTCGTGTGCTCCAAGACGGCACCTTCAGGCCGGTAGGCGGCAACAAGGAGCAAAAAGTAGATGTAAGAATCATTTGTTCTACAAATCAGAAACTGGACAGCTTGATTGACGAGGGCAGTTTCCGTCAGGATCTCTTTTACCGCTTGGAGACCTTCAGCATTACAGTACCGCCTTTGCGGGAGCGAAAGGATGACATCCCGCTTTTAGCAGCCCATTTTTTGAACAGATTTTGCCTCCAGATGGGAAAGGAGATCCAGGGACTGACTCCCGAGGCAATCGAGCAGCTCTGCGCTTACTCTTTTCCGGGAAATGTCAGAGAGCTCCAGAATGTGATTGAAAGAGCGGTCACCTTCTGCCACGGCTCCCGTTTGGATGTCGAGCATCTGCCCACACGCATAAGACAGTGCGTCAATGCCGAAATTAAACAAACAGGCGCTTTGCCTGGAGAAATTGCAGGTAATTTGATACAGGAATACGAGATGCTGCCGACACTGCAGGAAATCGAAAAGAAATATATTGACCACGTGCTTGAAAAAGTCGATGGGAATAAAAGAAGAGCCGCTGCCATACTGGGGGTTAGCCGAAGAACCCTTTATCGTCATCTTGAAGATTAAAAGCGCCGGGAACAAATCATGATACAGGACTAAAGCGGTAACGCTCCTTCACGTCATAGCTGCCAGTTCTTTGCCATAATGTTGGGCAAAAAACGCCAGAGTCAGGACCTGAATGATACAACCCACGATCAACAGCAGGATCATCAGTGATGCCGACTCTATGGGAAATGTACTGAGTACCAGGGCCAAGCAGATATTTACATGACGGGCGACAGATGTATAGATGATCACCACTGCCTAATAGAGGGCGCGGCAGATCCCAGCCGCCGAATAGTTTGAGATTAGCCAAGCCTAGCACAATGGCAACGATCATCATCCAATGCAGCTTTTTCGAACAAATGCAAGAACACTAAGCAATTATCTCTCCCTGGTTATGTTTTTTTACCCGAGCCAATTCCGGGATCAGGCGTGGCAATATAGACAACCCGTAGCATATCCTCGACATTCACTGCA
>JAGXLR010000069.1 GCA_018334555.1 Desulfobacterales bacterium | reverse complement strand
TCTGCGGATGAAGCTTTTTTCCCACATCCAGGCCCTGTGCGTCCGGTTTTTCACCCACAACCCCGTGGGGCGACTGGTGACGCGCGTCACCAATGATATTCAGAATATGCATGAAATGTTGACCTCGGTGATCATCTTCGTAATGAAAGATCTTTTCCTGGTCGCCGGCATCACCATCATGCTGTTCCTGATCGACTGGCAGCTCTCCCTGGTCGTCTATGCCATATTCCCCTTTGTCTTCTATGCGGCGGCAAAATTCGCCGGCGCTGCCAGAGAGGCGTTTCGAACCCTGCGTATAAAAATTGCGGAGATCAACTCCCATTTTTCGGAAACCATCGGCGGAATGTCGGTCATCCAGCTGTTTCGCCGGGAATCGGCGAACTATGACGCATTCGAAAAGCTAAACCATGAATATTTCAGCGCCGGCATGCAGCAGATAACCATGTTTGCGATCTTCATGCCGTTTATCGAACTGGCGAGCTCGGTTGTGTTAGCGGTGGTAATCTTTTACGGCGGCGGCAGCCTGCTGGCCGAGCGAATCACGCTCGGAACGCTTGTCGTCTTTATCTCCTATCTGCGCATGTTCTTCCGGCCCATCCGCGATATCGCGGAAAAATACAACATTACCTTAAACGCCCTTTCCTCAGCCGAACGGATCTTTCTGATCTTAGGCGAAAACGACCGGTTGCCCGAGCCGACGCCCGAAGAGCGGCTTTACATGCCGGAGAAAATCACCGACATCACCCTCGATCATGTCACCTTCTCCTATGTCACCGAAGAACCGGTGCTAAAGGACATCTCCCTTAACATCCGGGGGGGAGAGACCATCGCCGTGGTCGGGCCCACTGGCGCCGGCAAGACCTCCCTCATCAACCTGCTCACCCGCTTCTATGATCCGGACGCGGGGGCCGTTCGCATCAACGGCACGGATATCAGAAACTTCCGCATATCCGAGCTGCGATCCAAAATCGCGCTGGTACTGCAGGACCCCTTTCTGTTTTCCGCGACCATTCGGAACAATATTTTCCCGGACCAGCCGGATGTCGGAAAGGAAAGAATCGAGGCGATTCTGGCCAATGCCAACTGCCTACGGCTCGTCCACGGGCTGCCCCACGGCCTGGATACCGAGGTTTCGGAAGGCGGAATCTCTTTATCCAGCGGCCAGCGGCAGCTGATCTCCATTGCACGCGCCCTTGCCCAGGATCCGGAGCTCATCATTTTTGACGAGGCCACCTCCTACATTGATTCGGAGACCGAGCAGGAGATTCAAATCGCATTGATGAACCTTATGAAAAGCCGCACGGCCATCATCATCGCGCATCGGCTGAGCACCGCCCGTATCGCCGACCGGATCATCGTAGTCAACCACGGCCGCATTATTGAGGCCGGATCCCATGCCGCATTGATTAAACAGAACGGTTTTTACCACCGGCTTTACCAGCTTCAGGGCTAGGCGCCAAAAGTAGTTGTCAAAGCCAAATTGAAATGCTAAGAGAAAAATTTTAACTCGATAGCAATAATCGGATACGTTTGTAGAAAGCCGATTTTCGGGCAAAACGCTTCTTGGCGCGATTTACGGTAAAAATGCCGCCACGGTGGCATCGAAGGGTTTTAACAGGACCCTTACTATAGGTTTCGGATATCATGTGTTAACCTCAAATTAAAAAGGAGAACAGAAAAATGGCATACGATGTAAGCAAAATGGCCGACTGGCAGGTTTCCGAGGCGGCGGAGCAGAACATGCCCATGCCCGAGGAGTGGCAGGATAAGCTAGGGCTCTCCCGGGAAGAAATGATCCCCATGGGCCGGCTGTCCAAGCTCGACTTTCTCAAGATCATGAACCGGATGAAGGACAAACCGGACGGGAAATACATCGAGGTAACCGCCATCACCCCGACACCGCTTGGCGAAGGCAAAAGCACCACCTCAGTAGGCCTCATGGAGGGACTGGGCAAACGCGGTAAGAACGTGGGCGGCGCCCTGCGCCAGCCTTCCGGCGGACCGACCATGAATATCAAAGGTTCCGCGGCAGGTGGCGGCAATGCCATCCTGATCCCCATGACCGAGTTTTCCCTGGGCCTGACCGGCGATATCAACGACATCATGAACGCCCACAACCTGGCTATGGTCGCACTGACCGCCAGAATGCAGCATGAACGCAACTACGGCCCGGAAAAAATCGAAAGGCTCTCGGGCATTCCGGCATTGAACATCGATCCCAACCGCGTAGAGATGAACTGGATCATCGACTACTGCGCCCAGGCCCTGCGCAAAATGGTCATCGGCCTCGGCGGCAGAGCCAACGGCTATACCATGGAATCCGGCTTCAACATCGCGGTCAGCTCCGAATGCATGGCCATCCTGGCCATTGCCAAGGACCTGGCCGACCTCAGGAAGAGATTGGGCAGCATTACGGTGGGCTTTGACTTAAACGGCAACCGCGTTACCACCGGCGACCTGAAGGTCGGCGGCGCCATGACCGCCTGGATGCGTAACACCATCAACCCCACGCTGATGTGCACCGCAGAGTATCAGCCCTGCTTCGTCCATGCCGGTCCGTTTGCCAACATCGCGGTGGGCCAGTCCTCCATCATCGCCGACCGGGTCGGTCTGAAGATGTTCGACTACCATGTCACCGAGAGTGGCTTTGCCGCTGATATCGGTTTTGAAAAATTCTGGAACGTCAAATGCCGCAACAGTGGACTCAAGCCCCATGTTTCCGTGCTTACCTCCACCATCCGGGCGCTGAAGATGCATGGCGGCGGCCCCAAAGTCATTCCGGGACGCCCCCTGCCCGAGGAATACACCAAGGAGAACCTGGAGCTCCTGGAAAAAGGCATTGAAAACATGGTCCACATGATCGGCGTGATCCGCAAGGCCGGGATTAACCCCGTGGTCTGCGTCAACTGCTTCCCCACAGACACCAAGGCCGAAATCGACCTGGTCAGGAAACGGGCCGAGGAAGCCGGCGCCCGCTGCGCCCCCTCCACCCATTTCATGGACGGCGGCGACGGCGCCCTGGAGCTTGCGGATGCCGTGATCGAGGCCTGCGAGGAAGAGTCCAAGTTTGAATTCCTGTACTCCATGGACAAGACCCTGCGTGAACGCGTGGACACCATCGCCCGCGAGGTCTACGGCGCCGACGGCGTGGATTGGCTGCCGGACGCCGAGAAGAAGCTCGAAATGGTGGATGCGGATCCCCAGTTCAAGGAATACGCGACCATGATGGCCAAGACCCACTTGAGTCTCTCCCATGAGCCAACCTGGAAGGGCGTGCCCAAAAACTGGAGACTGCCCGTACGCGATATTTACATTTACTCCGGCGCCAAATTCCTGGTACCCGTGGCCGGCGCCATTCCGTTTATGCCCGGCACCAGCTCCAGCCCGGCCTATACCAAGGTCGATGTGGATACGGAAACCGGCAAGGTCTCCGGCCTCTTCTAGGGCTGCCGCGACAAAGAGAACAACCTAAACTGAGCGATTTTCAAGTTTGCTGCAGATACAAGGAAGCGGATGTTGAGCTATAGCGGGCTATGCGAGACATCCGCTGACAAAGTAGATGCGGCAAAATTGGAAATCCCGAAGGGTTTCAAATTCTTAAAGAATGAAAAAAACAAAAAGTTTAAAAATTTGAAACGCTCAGTTTAGGAACAAAAAACCCCGGTTGATCGATGACCCGCCGGGGTTTTTTTTGTGTTTTGGATTACCCCTCCTATTTCAGGCAGTAGACGAACAGCTTGGTCGCAAGCTTTGCCGCGGTGAATTCGGATACGACGGATCCCTCTATTTTGGCAAGCTCATTGATATCCGCGGCCACCACGTTCTTTTCCGCACCGACCCGTTTGATCAGCTCCACGACCTGTCGATAGGTCAGACCGCCCGGCACCGGCGTGCCGGTCCCCGGAATGATCGTCGGATCCAGCCCGTCCAGGTCGATGCTCAGATATACATTGTCCGGCAGCGCATAGACCACGTCATCCATCCAGGAGTCATCGCCCGGGGTCAGGTTATGCGCATAAAAGGGATATAAATGATGGGTCTGGATATATTCGAACTCTTCCGGACAGAATGACCGGATGCCCACCTGCACAAAGGGAAGCTTCAGGTCATCGCCGATCCGGCGCATGACGCAGGCATGGTTATAGGGGCTGCCGTTCCATTGATTGCGAAGATCCAGATGCGCATCCACCTGCAAGACCCCGATATCCGGATATTTGGCTGCCGCCGCCTTGGCGAGTCCAATGGTAATGGCATGATCCCCGCCGATGGAGAAAAGGAACCGCCCTGTCGCCAAATGCTGGCCGGCTGTGCTGGCGATCTCTTCCACGGCCTTTTCCGGGTCATCCGGCGGGAATAACCCCGGAAATGTATGGATCCCAAATTTTCGCCAATCCATCAGGGTTTCTTCGTCCAGGCACTCGAGTTCAATGGAGGCATTCAGCAGATGGTACGGTCCCTCTCCGCTGCCGCTGCCATAAGAGGGCGCCATTTCATAGTAAATCGGTAAAACCATCACCCGGGCATTTTCAATCTCCCGGGTGTGGATCGCCTCACCGCCAAATGGTATAAAAGTTTTCTGTGTCATTATTGACCGTCTCGTAAAAAGCGATTTATGCCACTGAGGCATTTTTGCAGAAAGTAACTCAAAAAAAATTACATATTGCCATTTCTACATATACATATTGCCATTTCGAGCGATAGCGAGAAATCTTTAACAAACAAGATTCCTCGTCACTATCGTTCCTCGGAATGACATAAGTAAAAATTACTGAGGCACTAAGCTTTTGATTTTTTTTAACCTTATACCCTAAACCCCAAACCTTATACCGTTAAGTTACTTAGAAGTCATTATTTTACAAATATTGCCGCCGCCAGTACGGTTGTCCAGAGATTGCCTTCCGCGCCTAAGGCCGCCTGGCTGATATGCCGGGAATGAATTATTTTTCCGGACATTTTATAGATATCCCGGCGTTCATCATAGTCCTTGTCCGGATCAAATTCAATGCCGAGCGTCGTGGCCAGCATGGAGGCGGCAATATCTTCGGCGAATTCACCGGCTTCGACCTCCGTCTGGCCGTAGCCATGGTGCTCGGATAGATACCCATAGCGCTCGTTTCCCTCCGGCAGGGCCAACCCGATGCTGGCTACCAGGCGGCGTCCGGGCTCCCGGCTCTCCTCCTTGGCCATGACGCAGTGGGTGATCTCCCCGGCCTCGAGTTTGGCCAGGCCTTTTTCCTTGTCCAGTATTTGGCAGCCCGGCGGAAATATGGAGGATACCTGGACCAGGTTTAAATGCGCAATACTGGCCTCCCGCAGGGCGTTCTCAAAAGAGGCAAGCTGGGCCTTATCCCTTCCGACCCCTTTTGTAAAAAATATATATCTTGGCACATACATGATAACCGCTCCCTTTGTCCGAAACCTTGCCCGAAGATGAGAAATCGCCTTTATTAGTCCGCATCCCGGCACATTGTCAAACAAAAATCCGAGCCCAAACCCTATTTTATCCAGCGATGACTTGTCAACGCGGTATAGAACATATATATTTTAATTTTAATCATTAACCCGGAAGGCTATCAAGTCTTTCTATATCAAACAGGTTTTGAAAAATGAATATTAAACTCGATCTCAGCCGCCATTGTGTGGAGACCGAAATGAAGCGGCAATACAACAAAACCATATCAGCGTATTTCAAGAAAAAGCCGGACGAAGACAAACAGGCGCTCGAGGCCCAAATCGATCTGCTGCAGCAGGGGCTGGAGACGTTTGACTTCAATCGCCTGCGGGGAGAATATCCGGAACTGCGGGGAGAGGAAGTGGCCGAGGTCGAGCTGTCGGCAACAGAAGACGATAAACCGCAAATCCTGATTAACGGAAAGGCCATTGATGCATATTAACGTTACCCGCTATACCGGCAATCACCAGCAGGGGCCCCATGGCGGCGGCAACCCGCTTGTCTTCTGGCTGCTGATCAAGTGGCTCTGCTTAACGGCCGCCATTATGTTTACCGCCTACCTGGTTGAGGGCATTGAAGTGGCCGGCTTCGCCCATGCCCTTGGCACCGCTGCGGTGCTCGGCGTGTTAAACGTCATTGTCCGGCCCATCCTCTTCATACTGACCCTTCCGATAAATGTAATGACCCTCGGGCTGTTCACCTTTGTCATCAACGCATTGATGTTAAAAATCGCCTCCGTGATTCCGGGATTTTCCGTAGTCGGTTTCTGGGCGGCCGTGTTCGGGGCGCTCATCATCAGTGCGGTCACCTGGATCTTAAACGCCCTGATACGGGATTCCACCACCAGGGGCGGCGGCCACCGTCGGCCGGGCGATGAATACATTGACATGAAAAAACACGACGACCGCTGGGAGTAGAGCATTCTGGCCCAAAGGGCCGAGTTTCACAATCGAATTTTGAACAGCCTCCCTCCCAATCGCACCCTACATCATCCAAGAATATAGGTGCACGCCAGCACCGCGAACACAATACCGGCAAGATCCGCCGTAAGCGCCGCGGCCATGGTATGCCGAATCCGCCGCACCTGAATCGCCCCGAAATAAACGGCAAGCACGTAAAACGTGGTCTCGGTCGATCCCTGCAGCGTGCTCACCAGGTAGCCGACATAGCTGTCCGGGCCGACAGCCGGATCCTGAATGATTGATGCCATGATGCCATAGGCGCCGGAGCCGGACAGGGGCCGCAAAAGCGCCATGGGCAAGGCCTCTGCCGGCAGCCCCGCCTTTGCGGTAAAATCGCCCAGCAATCCCACCATGGCCTCCATGGCCCCGCTGGCCCTGAACATCCCAACGGCAACCAGTATGGCCACCAGATACGGGATAATCTTTACCGCCACCTGGAAACCGTCCTTTGCCCCTTCCACAAACACTTCGTAGATCCGGACGCGCCGGAGCACGCCGAATAATAGGAATCCGATGATAAGCGACGGGATAATCCAGGGGGAGATCACCTCACCGTAAATAATGGTCAGCGGAATCAGGCAGACCAGGACGGCCAGCGCCAGCGTGCTGACCCAGAGGGGATAGCCGGCATCCGTATCATATCCCGCGGCCCACGCCTCGTCCGGCTCCGACTTCGCCGCTTCACTGTCCGGAGAATCGGCTGTGTCCGCCTCCGGCATCGGCTGCTTGCCGGGATCAGGCGAGGCGAAGCGGGCATAGAGCTTGGCGGCGATCACCGCGATAATCGTCGAGCCCATGGTGGCAAACAGGGTTGTGGGCAAAATGCCAGCCGGATCCGATGATCCGACCGAAGCCCGCAGGGCGATCACGCCGGTGGGCAGCAGGGTGATGCTCGAGGTGTTAATGGCCAGAAAAAGCGCCATGGAGTTGGTGGCCGTCCCCTTGACGGGATTTAACTTGTCCAGCTCCTGCATGGCCCGGATGCCGAATGGCGTGGCGGCATTGCCCAGCCCCAGGGCATTTGCCGACATATTCAGGATAATTGCGCCCATGGCCGGATGCTCCGGGGGGACCTCCGGAAACAGCCGGACCATAAGGGGGCGGATCAGGCGGGAAATGATCCTTAACAGGCCGCCCTCTTCGGCCACCTTCATCAGTCCCAGGAAAAGCGCCATCACGCCGATCAGCCCGATGGCCAGCTCTACAGCGCCGCCTGCTGACTCCACGACGGCCCTGGAAAGCTCCTCAATGGGTGTGGTATCGCCGCCCGCGGGTCCGAATACCTGATGAAAGGCGGCGAATAAGAAAGCGACGGCGACAATGGCAAAAAAAACTATATTCATATGCGCTTCAGAACAACTCCTGCTGTTTCGGACAGCAGGGATGATGGGGTTCAACTGTCGGCTTCGTCTGGTAGGAAACCGTAAACCGGCCCTCATCCCCGGCATCGACAAGCGATGGCCGGTAAAAACAAATATCCGTTTCCTGGCCGGTCACCACCGGAAAACCGTATAAACGGCTAGTGTGTTTGATTTCCTTTCCCGCGGCCGCCCGTTCGTCAACAAATGCCGCATGCCTTGCCAGGCGCTCGGAAATCACTTGATTGCCAAAGGCGACCAGGTGATCCACGGTTTGGCGGGCCTGCTGTAAAAAATCGGCTTCGAGTTCAAATCCGATGGAGTGCCGGGCCGCCACCATGGCCGCTATCATGGTTGTCCCCGCCCCGAGGAACGGATCGAGCACCCTGTCCCCGGCCACGGAATACATGTTGATGAGCCGGTACGGCAACTCAAACGGAAAGGCGCCGCTGCGGTTCCGCACCTTTTTGTCCAGCATCTCCTGGCGCGCGCCTTTTAAATCCATCCAGACATCCGAAAACCACTGGTTCCGCTCCTCCCAGAAGAGCGCGCTCCGCCGCCGCTCCGCCTTTTCACCGGAGACTCCGAATTCCCGTTTATCCCCTTTGCGCAATATCAGAATATACTCATGCTCCAGGGTCACGTATGCGCCTGCCGGCAGCATACCGGAGCCCATGAACTTATTCGGGGCATTGGTCTGCTTGCGCCACAGAATCGCCGGCATCGGGGACAAGCCCTTTCCATAGAGATATGACAGGATACGGGCATGATTCGGGTACAGCATGAAATGCCCGCCCATTTTCCGGGTGGCATCTCCGATATTGATACAGGCGAATCCCCCGGGTTTTAAGACGCGGATGGCCTCGTCCCACACGCGATCCAGCACCCGGTGCATGGCTTCAAACGCCCGGTCCCCGTCGCCGTCTGCCAATGCCGACGCCGCCCCCCGGCTCTGGCGGGCAAACGCTTCGTCCCACATCTCGATCATGGGATACGGCGGCGAGGTCACCACCAAATCGATGCTTTGCGCCTCGATATTTTTCATGCGGCGCGAGTCGGAGAAATAGATCTGGTGCGTAGTTTGCATTAGCGGAAAAACATCCCTAAAACGCCTCGGACGCCGCATGGGTCTCTTTTACGATATCCACGACCTCCTGCGGTGTGTCCGCCACCTTCATGATACCCAGATCTTCGGGCGAGATCATGTCGTTTTCCAGGGGCTGGCACTTGATCCAGTCGATCAGCCCGCCCCAATAGGCGGAATCATAGAGGATTACCGGAAGAGGCTTGATCCGGTGGGTTTGAATGAGGGTGACCGATTCAAACAGTTCGTCCAGCGTCCCGAATCCGCCCGGCATGATAATATAGGCCGCCGCATATTTCACAAACATGACCTTGCGGATAAAAAAATATTTGAACTCAAGCTGTACATCGGCATAGGGATTGGGCTTCTGCTCCATGGGCAGCTTGATATTCAACCCCACGGACCGCCCGTTTTCTTTTGCCGCCCCCCGGTTGCCGGCCTCCATGATGCCCCCGCCTCCGCCGGTAATCACGGCGAAGCCGTTTTCCACCAGCTTCTCCGCAGTTTGGACGGCCGCCTGATAATAGGGGCAGTCCTCGCTCATCCGGGAGGAGCCGAACATACTGACCGCCGGGCCCAGATCATGCAAAGCCTCCACACCATCGACGAACTCACCGAGAATCTTGAGCAGCCGCCAGGATTCCCCGAGCTTGAACTCGTCTATCAGGTACTGATGCTTGCCCGCCATTTCTTTCATAAATAACCCCCTGTCGGCATCCTGCCGACCCTTTTATGCGCGTCAGCTCCTGCCGTTGAAGCCGATTGAGACGTCATCGCCCTCGACGATCACGGGGACCCTCCGGCTGCCGCCTGAATAGGCCTTCATGGCGTCGATCTGGGAGGCGTCCGCCACCACATCTATATATTCAACTTCCCGTTTTTTCTGTGCATACGCTTCACGAGCCGCCCTGGTAAACGGTCATGTGGATTTACCGTAAATAATCACTTTACCCGCCATAACGCCCTCACTCATATAATTTTATTATTAAATCAATAGGTTGATAGAAGCATAAATTTATTTTAGTTATCAATACGCCCGGTTATTGTCAATAATTTAGTTTGACAAAAATTCAACCGGTATGCTATTAAATTTAAGTTATACCATTGAAAATAAACAAAAATATGAATGACTTAAAAAAGCAGTTTGCAAAAGAGACGACTATTACCAACGAACTCGGCCTTCATGCAAGACCCGCCGCGATGATCGCCGAGATAGCGAACAGGGCCACATCCAACGTCTGGCTGATCAAAAACGACCAATGCGTGGATGCATCGAGCATCATTGACATACTGTCGCTGGCCTGCCTGCAGGGTTCCAATATTACCCTTCAGATCGAGGATCCGGCGGACGCGGAAATACTGAACCAGCTCCACGAGCTTTTTGAATCGGGGTTCGGAGAGTAGATGACGCCAAGAGAGCGTGAAATCATATTGAACGGCATTAGCGGATCGCCCGGCATCTGCATAGGCAAGGCCTATCTGGTGGACCGTGAGGGCGTTGATGTGATCGAAAAGTATTACATCAGTGAGGATAAGGTCAAAAGCGAGATCTCACGGTTCAAGAATGCGGCCAAAAAGGCGAAAAACGAACTGTCGCAGGTCATCGAGGGGCTTCCGGAGGACCTCAAACAGCACAGCTATATCCTCGAGACCCACATGCTCCTGCATAAAGACAAGATGCTTTACGGCAAGGCCATAGAGATTATCGAATCCGAAAAGGTCAACGCCGAATGGGCACTAAAGGAGGCGACATCCCGGGCCAAGGCCATGTTCGCCAACATCTCGGACCCCTATTTGAGGAGCCGCTCCGCCGACGTCGAGCACGTATCCGACTGCATCATGCGAAACCTCGTCGGCGTGCAGGATTTCAATATCTCCAATATCGATAAACGGGTTATCCTTGTGGCCCATAACCTCTCCCCCGCAGAGACCAGCCAGATCCAGCTGGAACGCATCAAGGGCTTTATCACGAACCGGGGCGGCAAGGCATCGCACACCAGCATTATCGCCCGCACTTTAGAAATCCCGGCCGTTCTAGGGCTGGAGAACGCCACCGAAGTCATCAAAAATGACGACATCATCATTGTTGACGGCAACCGGGGCATGGTGATCGTGGATCCGGACGAGGAGACCCTGTTCAGGTATGAAAATCTCAGCAAAAAATATGAGGCGGACAAGGCCGACGCCGTCCGGACCAGTGACCAGCCCGCCGAGAGCTCCGACGGCTTCCTCATGGGCATCATGGGCAACATCGAACAGCCGGAGGAGATCGTTACCGTAAGAGACCACGGCGGCGACGGGATCGGGCTTTTCCGCACGGAATTCCTGTATTTGAACCGGCCCCAGTATCCGGACGAGGAGGAGCTGTTCGAACAATACAAGGAGGTCGTGGAGCTGATTACCCCCAAGCCGGTCACCATCCGGACCCTTGACATCAACGGCGACAAGGAAATTTCCGCGGTCCCCACCCCGGATGAGGCCAATCCGGCATTGGGACTGCGCGCCATCCGGTTCTGCTTAAAAAAACCGGACATATTCAAGACCCAGCTTCGGGCCATCCTTCGGGCGGCGGCCCATGGCTATATCCGACTGCTTCTGCCCATGATTTCGGGATGCGAAGAAATCCATAGAACAATTGAGTTGCTTGACGAGGCGGCAGAAGAATTGGAACGGGAGAACCATGCCTATAACCGGGAAATTGAAATCGGGGCAATGATCGAGGTACCCTCCTCCGCCCTTATTGCCGACGCCCTGGCAGAGCTGGTCGATTTCTTCAGCATCGGCACCAACGACCTGGTGCAGTACACCTTAGCCATTGACCGGGTCAACCGGCATGTCGCCTATCTATACAACCCGCTTCACCCGGCGGTTATCAGGTTATTGAAAATGGTGGCAGATACGGCGCATCGAAAAAATGTCAAGGTCTACATGTGCGGTGAGATGGCGGCCGAAATCATCAACCTGCCGGTGCTGATGGGGCTGGGCTTTGAAGAGTTAAGCATGGCGCCGCAATCCATCCCCATGATCAAGAACATGATCCGCAAAATCGACGCCGCCGGCGCCCGCGATTTCGTCAAAAAAATCTGCAACCAGAAATCGGCCGTCGACACCATGCAGTTCATCGAAGATACCTACGGCAACCTGCTGACCGAGACTGCCTGATAAAAAAATCAAAACCCCCGATTAAAGATATTCCTTTATGGATAATGAGCATATCAAAATTGTTACAGAAAACCGAAAGGCCCGTCACGAGTTCCATATCGACGACGAGATCGAGGCCGGCATCGTACTTCGCGGAACGGAGGTCAAGTCCCTGCGCGAGGGCCGGGCCAACCTGAAAGACGCCTACGGAAAAATCAAAAAGGGCGAACTCTATGTCTACCAGATGCATATCAGCCCTTACCCCTTTGCCTATTACGACAACCACGAGCCGCTGCGCCCGAGAAAACTCCTGCTTCATCGATCCGAATTAAAACGGCTGATCGGCAAGGTCCAGGAAAAGGGGTTTACCCTTGTCCCCATGCGGGTATATTTTAAAAATGGTAAGGCAAAAATCAAAATCGCCCTGGCCCGGGGCAAGCGCAAATATGATAAACGCGAGGCCATCAAGGAACGGGACCTGAAAAGGGAGCTCGACC
Source organism: Desulfobacterales bacterium (assembly GCA_018334555.1). Classification (GTDB taxonomy): domain Bacteria; phylum Desulfobacterota; class Desulfobacteria; order Desulfobacterales; family Desulfosalsimonadaceae; genus M55B175. The sequence continues at coordinate 2,827 of JAGXLR010000069.1, read as the reverse complement.
GGGAAAAAAAGGGCCGCCATTAGGCCAACGCGAACATCTTGACAAATCATCCCCTCATCCTTAATATAGAAATGTACTGTAAGTACGCCTTTCATTGCTTCATGTCTTGTTTGGGGGCGAAACGGCTTCGACGGGGACATGGAAACAATGGTTGCATACCGAGGTCTGCTGGCTCGTAAAACCGGCAGCGTTTAAACACAAACGCAGACGACTACAACTACGCACTAGCTGCATAGAGGCAGCTAGCGTCCATCCGGGTCTTCTCCTGCAGACCCGGAACCGGGCGTCGATTAGCAGGATAGCCGTTTCTGAACGCCTGTTTCAGGATCGGTGAAATTCAACAGGCTAGCGGTTCGAGTATCCAGCTTGGAGGAGACTTGAACGGCGAAATTCAAAATCCAGGCTAAGTATGTAGACGCCATTGTGGAATGTTGCCGGACGCGGGTTCGACTCCCGCCGCCTCCACCATTTATTTTGAGTAATTAGAGCAACTTATTTTTTAGCCTTCGCTGGCTCTGGTACTTTCCTGGTAGAATTCCAGGCTTCCACCAGTTTCTCCCCGTCATTAGGGGCTTCCATCCACCGGTAATAATGCTTGACCAGCATATTGGTGTTGGTGTGCCCGACCTGCCGTATGATAAAACTCATACGCTCGCCGTTGTCCAGGCAGTTTGTGATATATGAAGCCCGTGTATCCTTTATGCTTCTGTTTAGAGAAAGACCGGCTTTCTTCAACGTCGGCCTGATAACATTTTTATTCAGGGTATGCCGATGAATATTTTGTCCGATTGAATTCAGGAATACAAAATTCTCTGGATTGCCTTTATATGTCCGTTTCCTTTGCTCCAGCAAAGCATCAACAACCGGCTGTGGAATTCTGACCTCTCTATGAGATCCGTCTGTTTTCGTGGCCTTATAAAATTGTTTATCACCAACAAAAACAAGACTGCGATGGATCTGAACCACTCCATTTTTTAAATCCACCCGTTTCCACTTCAAACCGGCTGCCTCGCTTATCCTGACGCCTGAAAAAAACATGAAAATGAACAACGGCTTCCAGAATTCATCAACATTCTCAAGAAATTTATGGATCTCCTCCAAACTAAGCGGGGGATGCACGATCTTCTGGGATTTTCTTTCCCGTATGGGATCAACATCAACTGTGGGGTCAGAGCTGATAATTTTATGTTTTTTGGCAAACCCCATAACACCCTTAAACGGCGTATAGATATTTATCTTGGTCTTGGGGGAACATTTCAGGTTGCTTAGAAATTTTTCAATGTCCAGGCTTGTAATTCCATCAATGGGCATATTGCCGAAATATGGAAGGACGTGGGTGTTCATGGCCTTTTTATAAGCGTGAAAAGTCGTTTCAGCCACTTTCGTTTTTGTTATTTCCGCCCACTCCTGTGCCACTTCACCAAAAACCTTTGTCGTATTCGATGGTTCCGGTTTTTCCGGCTCTACAGTCGGGAGATATCCGTGATACTCAATTTCTTTGAGATACTCATCCCGCTTACGCCTTGCTTCGGTAACCGAAGTGGTTTCCAGAGAAAATTTATAGGGCTTGTCAAAGCCCTTGACCTTTTTCTGGAAATACCAAACCTGGCTGCCACTGTCCTGATAGAGATGATGATTTAATTTCTTTTTCGCCATGTCATATCCTCCATTCCTTCTTTGGAGCTGATACACATGGCTTTACCTTTTTTGTTTCAGCCTTTTTGCTATCACCACCTTTCGTTTTTGAAGCGTTTTTCGTGTATTTACGCTCAATCTCCAGAATTTCGCTGACAGGATACAAGACCTTGGTGCTCTCCGGCAACTGAAAAAATGAAATGAGGCCCTTGTTCCGGTAATTGATGATCGTACCCTGGGAACAGCCCCACCGTTCAGCCAGCTCAGCCTGCTTTAAAAAAACTTTTCCGGTTAAGTCTTCCATATCGCTATCCCGGCATTCCGGCTCGGAAAATTTCAGTTTCATCCAAATAATTTAGCACCAGTAAAGTTGGGGACAGGGGCAGAAACGCCCCCATCCCCTTTAGAGGTCCCTGTTTAAGCTATCCTTCAGATCCGGCTTCCCTGGTCTTGCTCTCAGAGGCTTTTTCCCTGAAAGCTTCCTTTACCATGTCCGGGTCATTTGAAAAGAATTCAGCCTTTGGACCTGCCTTTTCTTCCTCATTACCGGCAGGCACCACCGCTCCGGGCTCTTGAGTTTCTGCTTTTTCCTCAATACCCAGTTTTTCCATGATGACCGGCTTGTACTGCTCTTGGATTTCATAACCCACGGCAAACCGATTCAATTCTTTGGCCACTTTCATCGTTGTTCCGCTGCCGAGAAATGGATCGAGGACCGTTTCGCCGACAAAGGAAAACATTCTGATGAGCCTGGCAGGCAGCTCCTCCGGCCATTGGTTCGGATGGGCATCCTGCTTTTTGACGGTTTGGATATTCCAGACACCATCAACGTATTCTTTCCATTGTTCCCTTGTGAGGTAGGAACATTCCGCGATACTAGCCTGGGGCTCCTGCCGCTCGCCCTCTTTCCGGAAAACATAGACCGGCTCGAAATTGTCCATGATCCGGTAGGAGGTGTGCTTTGTATTTTCGTTGAAAAGCAGGTTCCTCTTGGACCAGGCTTGTTGTTTGTGCCAAATGATGATGTCGGAGAGATAAACGCCGTGCTTCCGCAGTGCTTTTTGATACTCAACGCCAACCAGTTTACACTCCCTGATCCCCTTCTTGTTTTTCTGGCTGTTAATATCGGCGATATTTATGGCCATCACGCCTCCGGGGATCAGCACCCGGCAGCATTCTTCAAGCACTGCAG
>JAGXLR010000222.1 GCA_018334555.1 Desulfobacterales bacterium | reverse complement strand
GTTTAACCCAAACTCAATCTTCTGTAAAGACCCCAAATGGGGTGCTGATACAGCAAATAGATGTCTGGTCGCGAGAGGCTACTCGTCGATCCAAGTTTATAAAGTTTAAAAAGGGCAGATACAGGCGTTCCAACTGAAACAACCACCGGAAGGTTTCTGAGTGGAAGGGAAAATCTCCATTTTTCCCTTGACAATACTTATCATAGATGTCCCCGGAATTCCTCCCCGGAATTCCTCCCCGGAATTCTCAGCCGGAATTCTCAGCTTCCTACTCTACCCGGAATTTCCTTCTCTTATATCCCGAGTATTGGATATATTACCATTTTTATAATAATCAATTCAGCAATCACTATATTAAAATATATGAGAGGTTTCTTGAAATGCTCTCGATATAAAGAGATGCATAGACCTATTAGTGTGAAAATCCCAGAAACCAAACAAATAAATAATATTACAGTTCCTATGGACAAAAAAATGTATCTTTTTTGAGGGTTTAAAGCTATTATTTGGACACTATATAGGCATTTGATAAAATAAAAAATTGGAATTATAAAAATGCATAAAAACATAATACATTGCAAAACACTTGCGGCAAATGACACTGTGGCTAATTTCAATTTACTTAGGCTTAATCCTTGCTTAGACAAAAGACATAACCTCTCATTTTTCAGAAATTTTTATGTATTTGGATACTTGGGCAACTGCTCACAAGATAACTCTCAATGAAAGACTCCAATACTCCATTTTGCTTGCGCTCGTAACTCAATACTTTTTGCTTCAATTACGATTACGCGCAGGGGCATCGTCCTTACAAGAGGGACTAAATACAACTAAAAGGGATCAACCAGCTACGGAAGCGAATCGAAAAAGAATTTTATTTGTCATCTTTCTTCTTCGTTATTTTAGGAATGCCGTCAGTAACAACATCCAATCCCACTTCCCCACCTTTTTCTATGACATCATTTGATTCAGAGATAAAATCTTGTAATTTATTTTGTCTATCCCTTATTGCACCTGGATTATTTCGGTCACTAGCGCATGGATCTTGATTTTTTATTTTATTCCATTCATCAGCCGCAATTTTGGCTTCTTGTAATTCTACCCACCAGCCATATGCTTCAATAGTCAAGTTGATTGCATATTCCGGATGATTTCGGCCACCGATTCCGATTCATCTCGGCCACCAATTCCGGATGATTCCGGCCAGTGATTCCGATTGATGTCGGCCACCAATTCCGACGGAAGTCGGCCGGTGATTCCGATTCATTTCGGCCACCCATCATAAGTAATTTTCTGAGTAAAGCTTCGCTGGTGAACAAAAATTATTAGCGGTAAGTTGTGCCTCTTTTAATCATTCAAGGGAGGTGCAAATGCCAGCGGAGCGAATCACCATGCGAAAAATCAAAGAAGTTTTACGTCTCAAATTCGAATGCAGACTCAGTAACCGAAAGATTGCCAACAGTACTTCCGTGGCCCGGAGCACGGTAGGCGATTACATCCAGCGGGCCAAGGCTGCGGGCCTTGGCTGGCCGCTTCCGGAGGATATGGATGATGCTCAATTGGAAAAGATCCTGTTTGACCAAGTGCCACGCACGATTAAGGGCCAGCGGCCGCCTTTAGACTTCTCTCATATCCATCAGGAGCTCAAACGCAAGGGCGTGACCCTCATGCTGTTATGGCATGAATATAAAGCCCAAACCCCCCAAGGATATCAATACAGCCAGTTCTGTCATCTCTACCGGCAGTGGCGAAACAAACTGGACCCGGTCATGCGCCAGGACCACCGGGCAGGGGAAAAGCTCTTTGTCGACTACAGCGGCATGACAGTGCCGATTACCGACCCGAGCAGCGGCAACGTCTGCGAGGCCCAGATCTTTACCGCCTGCATGGGCGCTTCCAATTACACCTATGCCGAGGCAAGCCTGACCCAAAACCTCTCGGACTGGATTGCCTCCCATGTCCGGGCGTTTGAATTTTTAGGCGGTGTGCCGGAGCTGGTCATCCCCGACAACCTTAAAAGCGGTGTTAACAAGGCCTGTCGATATGAGCCGGATTTAAACCCCACATATCTGGATATGGCCAACCACTATGACACCGCTGTGATCCCGGCCCGGGTCCGGGCGCCCAAGGATAAAGCCAAGGCCGAGGTCGGGGTCCAGATAGTCGAGCGCTGGATTTTGGCCAGACTTCGCAACCGGAGGTTCTTCAGTATCCCCGAGTTAAACCGGGCGATTGGTGATCTCTTGGTTGAGCTAAATAACAAGCCCTTCCAGAAATTGCCGGGAACCCGGAGAAGCGTGTTCGAGACTATGGACAAGCCGGCGTTAAAACCGTTGCCCATGGCCCGGTATCAGTTTGCCCGATGGAAAAAAGCCCGGGTCCATATTGATTATCATGTGGAAGTCGACGGCCATTTTTACAGCGTGCCTTATCAGCTGATGAAAAAGGAGCTCGACGTCAGGATAACCGCCAATACCGTGGAATGCTTTTATAAGGGCAAGCGGGTGGCCAGCCATGCCTCAAGCGATCGGATGGGCCGGCATACCACGCTCAAGGAACATATGCCCAAAAAGCACCAGCAATATGCGGAATGGACGCCTGAGCGTCTGGTGCGCTGGGCCGGTAAAATCGGCCCTCATACGGCAGAGTTGATCGAGAAGGTGATGGCTGTTCGTATCCATCCCCAGCAGGGCTTCCGCAGCTGCCTGGGCATTCTTCGGCTGGGTAAAAGCTATGGGGAGGATCGGCTTGAAGCCGCTGCCCGGCGGGCCAATCAAATCGGCGGCAGAAGCTATAAAAGTGTGGAGTCCATCCTGAAGAACGGGCTGGATCGCAAGCCCCTGGCAGAAGAAGAATCTTCGGGGGAGCCGATTAACCACGCCAACATCAGGGGCGGCAAATATTATGGGTAAAAGGTATGAATCTGATTTTAATTGGGGGCGCTGCCCCCAAGCCCCCGGGGGTTATCGCATTATGGACCAAAGTATGAGAGAGAGGCCGCACACGGAGTACGGCCCTCATACTTCGGTCGCCCTGGCCGGCGCTCGGGTCGCTCCCCAGCGTTGCCCTATCCTCCGACAAAGGCGGTTGTCACTATAGCCTATTGAGTAAAATTTGAAAAGCCAAGAAAGGAAAATATATCATGTTGACCCATCCGATCATCGATAAATTACAGGCAATGAAGTTCTATGGCATGCGAAAGGCGTTTGAGGAGCAGCTGCAGACGGCGGATATCGAGAAGCTCTCTTTTGATGAGCGCCTGGGACTGCTTGTGGACCGTGAACATATGGAAAGGCAGGACAGGCGGCTAAAAACCCGGCTGAAAAAAGCCAGGCTGCGGCACCAAGCCAGTATGGAGGATATTGATTATACTCATGCCCGGGGGCTGGATAAGCAGTTCATGTTATCGCTTGCCGGCTGCGAATGGTTAAAAGCCCGTCACAATGTCTTTATCACCGGGCCGACTGGGATCGGAAAATCATACCTGGCCTGCGCACTTGCCCACAAGGCTTGTTTGGAAGGATACAGTGCGTTGTATCTGCGGCTGCCGAAGTTGTTCTCCGAACTGAGTCTGGCAAAAGGTGACGGCCGTTACGGAAAACTTCTGGCCGGCTTTGCCAAAACGCACTTATTGGTCCTTGATGACTGGGGTTTGTCAAAACTGACCAAGGAGCAGCAGCGGGATTTTCTTGAAATCATAGAGGACCGCTGTGAGATACACTCAACTGTTATCACCAGCCAGCTGCCGGTATCGCATTGGCATGAGGTAATCGATGATCCGACATTGGCCGATGCCATCCTCGATCGCCTCGTTCACAATGCTTACAAAATCAATTTGAAAGGAGACTCTATGCGGAAGAAGAAAAGAAAGTTGACTTAAACCGGGTAATTTGTGAAGTAAAAAACAGCGTCGCTTTGCTCCGAAAAAGTGGCCGACATCATCCGGAATGAGTGGCCGGAATCAATCGGAACAGATGGCCGACTTCGTCCGGAACAGGCGGCCGGAATCGTCCGGAATGGGTGGCCGACTTCGCCGGAATACGCATAGAGGGCTTCTAAGGAACTGATCGTACTCAGTCCCGCATAAGCGGGACGGTTCTCGTGCTCGTACTCGTACTCGAAAGATAAAAGCCGATTACGAGAACGAGTACGAGTACGAATCAAACGTTCC
>JAGXLR010000221.1 GCA_018334555.1 Desulfobacterales bacterium | reverse complement strand
TATATTAATATTCCAGAAGTTTAGCTCTCTGTCATTCCGAGGAACGAAAGTGACGAGGAATCTTGTTTGTTAAAGATTTCTCGCTGCCGCTCGAAATGACAAAATTGGATGAATCGTCTCAGTGCCTCAATGCCTCAGTGCCTTTACCTCGTAACAGAAGTTACTTTTAAGCTCGGTCCCGGGCGCGGGCCGGGGGGGTACTTCCAAGGAACTGATCGTACTCAGTCTTGCTCAAGCGGGACGGTTCTCGTACTCGTAATCTTACTTGGTGCAACTTAAGGGCCGAGAACGAGTACGCGTACGCGTACGAGAACGAATCAAAAACCTAAATCGAGCGTTTCAAATTTTTGAAAATTTAATTTTTATTTTATTTTCAGTTTATTGGATCATTTTTTGATCAAAAAATTTGAAACCCTCCGGGATTTCCAATTTCACCGCATCTACTGCGTCAAATGATGTCTCGCATAGACAACTATCGCTCGACATCATTTTCCTTGTATCTGCGGTAAACTTGAAAATCGCTCAATTTAGGAAAAAGTTATTTTCTGCAAAAATTCCGCCGCGGCGGAATAGAGAGCTTTTTACTTTGCCATCAGAGTTACTAACCACACATTTATGGCATGACAAACGGTTTTTTCATAGTGAATATGTGGCCGCGGTACAGATGCCCGGAGCGTTTCAAACAAATCGCTTAGTGAATATTTAGCCTTAAAACATTAAATTTTATTTGATAAAGTAAATTTTTAGTGTTTTTGGATAAATTTTGCTATATATTACGCCAACAAATTATCAATCGGCGTTGAAGATGCATAGAAACAGATAATCACCCCGCTAAAAACCACCAATCGTATTAAGGTTGCACCAAAATTGGTTCTTCTTCTAATTATGGACCCGCCTGAACCATGGCAGGCAAAAAATTTAATAAGGAATTTAAAATGAATCAAACTGATGCGTGGTATGAATACCCTTACAACCTGGTCGATATGTTTGAAGACAGTGTGAAAAAGTTTGGTGATCGCCCGCTGGTGGGCATGAAAAATGCCGACGGTGAATATGAGTACAAAACCTATGGAGAGGTTGCCGAGCGGGTGGATAACCTTCGGGGCGGTCTGGCGCAATTGGGTGTTGACAAGGGAGATGGCGTCGGCTTGATCATCGGCAATTCGGAAGCCTGGGACGTGATCGCGTTCGCCACTTATGGCAGAGGCGCCCGGCTCGTTCCGATGTATGAAAAAGAACTGGAGAGCACCTGGCGCTATATCATCAAAGACAGCGGACTTAAGGTCCTGTTTGTCGTCAATGAGGACGTATACAATCAGGTAATCGGCTGGGTTGACGAAATAGAAACCCTTGAGAAAGTTTTTATTATCTACGGCAGCGGTGAAAACAGCATGGCCGCAGTTGAGGAAATGGGGCAAAAAAACCCTGTAGCCTCTGTAAAACCGCATTACAGTGAAATTGCCACGCTGATTTATACGTCCGGCACCACCGGCGCCCCCAAGGGCGTGCTCCTCAGCCATGGTAACTTTACCACCAATGTCCTGGCTGCCTCAAAGGCGTTTCCCCATGTCGATGAAAACGTCAGAACCCTCTCTATCCTGCCCTGGGCGCACAGTTTCGGCCAGACCGGTGAACTGTATTTCGGTATTTACGTTGGCGGATCGACCGGCATTATGGGCTCTGTGGATACCATTGTCGATGATATGGGAAAGGTCCAGCCGACCGTGCTCATTGCGGTACCCCGGGTATTTAACAAAGTTTATGCCGGTATACACAATATGATGCGGGAAACCGGCGGTATGAAGGAAAAACTTTTTAACGCCGCCAAAAAAGAGGCGGAAAAAAAGCGCGAGACCGGAAAGGCTTCGATCAAGTTCAAAATTTTGGACAAACTGGTATTTGGAAAAATCCGCGATCGATTCGGCGGCCGCCTAAAAGAAGTGATTACCGGCAGTGCGGCAATGAATCCGGAAATTGCCCAGTTTTTCATTGATATCGGCATTCCCACATATGATTGTTACGGTCTCACGGAAACCACCCCGGCCTTGACCATGAACACCCCTGCGGCCAACCGGCTTGGCAGCGTGGGCCGCGCTATTGAAAAAGTCACCGTGGTCATCGATAAAGGATTTGTCGGCAAGGACAGTGAAGACGGGGAAATCATCTGTTTTGGTCCCAATGTCATGCAGGGCTATCATAACAAGCCGGAAAAGACTGCGGAAGTCATCGTAACGGATCCAAAACTCGGCAGGGGGTTCCGCACCGGCGATCGGGGCCGGCTGGATAAAGACGGTTTCCTTCTTATTACCGGCCGTTTTAAAGAAGAATACAAACTGGAAAACGGCAAATACGTGCACCCCGCCTCAATAGAAGAGGATATCAACTTAAATTCCTATGTACTCAATGCCATGCTTTATGGCGAGGGGAAACCCTATAATGTTTGTCTGCTGGTCCCTGATTTTGAAACATTGGCATCGGTGGCTGATGAAATGGGATTCGGCGACAAAAGCCCGGAAGATTTGATCAAAGAAGAAAAAATTTATGAGTTTATCAAGACGGAAGTTACCAATCACCTGAAGAAAACATACGGGGGCTATGAAATTCCAAAAAAATTCATTCTTCTCCCCGAAGATTTCTCCCTGGAAAACGGCACGCTGACGCAGACCATGAAACTCAAACGCGGCAACGTATACGAAAAATATCAGGATCAGCTTGACGCCCTATATAATTAAAAGCTTCGCAAAAAAACCAATTTTAAAGGGCCAAGCAAAAAGGAACTGATCGTACTCAGTCCCGCTCAAGCGGGACGGTTCTCGTACTCGTGCTCGTACTTGGGGAAATTTAAAAGCCGAGTACGAGCACGAGTACGAATTAAATGTTGAAGGTCTCGTAAAAAGTCGGTTTTAGATGGCAAAGAAAAAAGTTCAAGATCAAGGCGACGCAAATCCCGAGGAATGCAGAGTACTTAGTCGTACGTGAAATTCCGAGGGATGCAGCGCAACACAGATATTGGACTTTTTACGAAGCCATCATGACTTGTTAAAAAAAACTCCGGATATCGGGCGATGAAGTGCCTGACACACTATAAAGAAAAGATAGAGGCGGAGCTTTCCGTTGCCAATCTGTTTGATCAGGCCCCGCCAGTCTATTTTTTCCTGAAGACAATAGCTGCGGCAAAGATGCAAAAGTGCTCAAAACGCGCAAAAAGCATGTGGTGACGCTCGACATCGGCCCCTTTCAGGCGATAGAGAAGATCTTGACCGATGCCAACGAAACCCGCACATATCACAGTCAGCATTTGCGCGAGCTTACGCCATGGCGTTGTACATACGGATATGATGTGCTGATCCATGTGGGCTATGCTCTGTTTGTCAATCATCGCAGTGAACAGCAGATCATAGGCGATTTGGCCCGGCGCAATATCAGCCTGTCGCAGGGTGAGATCGGCTTTTTTGGGTCGAAAATTTATTGCTTATCTCGCCATTGCCCACCAGCAGAGCCGGCATCGATTAAAAGCCCGTATGGCCGAAAACGGCGGCTATATTCTGCGCCTCGACGGCACCTGCGAAAGCGACAGCCCGCATCTTTTTACCGGCATGGACGGGATCTTCAAAATTGTATTGGAAAACGTCAAGCTACCCTCGGAAAAAGGGGAGCTGATTATCCCGTTTCTTCGAAATATTGAGCAGGCCTATGGCAAACCGATTGTTTTGGTCCATGATATAGGACAAGGGATTTTATCTGCCATTTTCATTTTTTGCGCGATATCGGCAAGGATTTGCTGGATGCGGAATACCGGCAAATCAGAAATCGTTTACAAAAACACAAAATTCGAGGTGTCCTGAGGCAGAAGGCCAAGGCGCTGGAAAAGCATCTTGAAGGCGAGCTCCAGCCAGCAAATCCATTACTCAAAGCCCTTGACCAGGGCCGAATGGAGGGTTCAATCCCCGCTCCAGCCCTTGTCGCCTATGCCATGGTTCACTGGAGCTTTGCCATATCCGTGGAGTTGGAAGGATATGGATTTCCTTTTGATTGTCCGCATTGGATATTTTACCAAAGGCTGAAGCGCTTATACGAATTTATCAACCACTTCGAAAATCACGACGCAGACAACAAGCCCCTGCGCAGCCTTTGGCGGCCTCTGACGAAAATTGTTGATGACCCGCAATTAAAAGCAGCAGCTACCCGGATGGAGGAGCGCA
>JAGXLR010000220.1 GCA_018334555.1 Desulfobacterales bacterium | reverse complement strand
AGGAAGGTCACACGCATCACTGAATGTGCAGACGCTTAAATCCTCCAGTATCGGTTTGGCGCCCTCAAGATCGCCCTTATAGCCGATCTTGCCCTCTTTGATCAATAAAAGGGTGTCTGCAGCTTCAAGAAACGCTTTATTGTGGCTGACGACGATGGTCGTGGTATTGTTCTCCCTCTGCTCCCGTTTGAGCAGATCCACCATGGGGCCGATGGTCCATAGGTCGATGCCGGTATCGGGCTCGTCGTAAATAGCCACTTTAGGGTTGCGGGCAATTACCGTGGCCAGTTCGATTTTTTTGATTTCACCCCCGGAGAGCTTGCTGTCCACCGGCTTATCCAGAAAGTCCAGGGAGCAGATGCCGACCCGGGCGATGATATGGGCGAGCTGATCCTCGTCATCACTTCCCGAAGCAATGGATAAAAGATCCCGAAACGTCGTGCCTTTGAATCGCGCGGGATTCTGAAACCCATAGACGATGCCTGCCTTGGACCTCTCATCGATCGGCAAATTGCTGATATCTTTGCCTTCGAATAGGATTTTGCCGTCAGCAAGCTCGTTTATTCCCATGATCAGCTTGGCAATGGATGTTTTGCCCGACCCGTTGGGGCCCGTAAGGGCGTAGAATCCGCCGGATTCGAATTTAAAACTGACATCATCTATAATCGTCTTTAGTGAGGGGGCCTCCGATTCGGAATCCGAATCGGGCGCTTTAAAGACAATATTTTGCAGTTCCAGCATGATAACGATCTTCTCCGTTTGGGTTCGTTGGCGAAAGCCTGCAGCTTTCCCGGTTACATGAAAAATCGATTCAAAAATAAACTAAGCATAATTTTATCCTATGCCAACGGTTGACACCGATTTCCCCCCCCCTGGCCGGGCTACGGTTCATCGGGGGACAGGAGTCTTGAAGGCAGAGCCGAAAACGGATATAATAAAAAAACCTAATTTGAAAATCTCGTAGGGATTCAAATTTTTTGATCAAAAAATTGACAATCTCGTAAAAAGTCGATTTTGGGATGGCAAAGAAAAAAGTTCAAGATCAAGGCGCGCAAATTCCGAGGAATGCAGCGTACTTAGCTGTACGTGAAATTCCGAGGAATGCAGCGCAACACAGATATTGGACTTTTTACGAAGCCATCAAAATTGAAACACTCAATTTAGGAAGAAAGGCGTACGCAATTGTCCATATGCCTTGAACGTGTCATCATGTGGCTTATAATGGCGGGCGTGTCCATTGCTGCGGGGGTAGGCATGGATATCGCCCTGAAAACCGAGGCCTTTCCCCTTTTTTGGCGGGTAGTGGGGGCAATCGGTATCCTGTTGGCCCACTTCCCCTTGAAAAGAACGGGAAGGCTGCTCCGGGGAGTAGGCGACCCCAAGCAATGGGGGTGCACCAATCGTCTGGTCACCTCGGATATCTATCAGTGCGTCAGGCATCCCCATCATTTGGGGGTGGGCGTCTTCATGACGTCTCTTGGTTTAGTCATCGGGCACCTGTGGTCCTTCCTGTTTATCACCATCAGTCAGTGGGTATGGGTGATGGCGTTTTTATTTCTGGTGGAGGAGAAGGAGCTGAAGGAAAAATTCGGACCGGAATATGACGCATACCGAAAAAAGGTGCCCATGCTGCTGCCAAAACCGGCTTGTCTGTTAAAAGTTTTTGTAAGTCGCCGCCCCGCCTCCAGCATGCCTGATGGTCCGGACGGAGCCTGAAAACTGATGGCTTCGTAAAAAGTTCAATATCTGTGTGGCGCTTCCGTCCCTCGGAATTTCACGTACAGCTAAGTACGCTGCATTCCTCGGAATTTTGCGCGCCTTGATCTTGAACTTTTTACTTTGCCATCCTAAAATTGACTTTCATTCTATTGCCTGATGCCGTGGCCGGTGATATTTCCTTGGCATTCATGGGGGTCATTGTCAGAGCTGTTCCCGCTTATAGAAAAGCTGTTGTAATCATTGGAAAAATCATATTCCATATGGGCTGTCCAATCACCATACGTTCCGCCCGGCGCATCGCCTTGAATATCGACAATCATTGTATCACCGGATATCTCTATATGTCGTGTAATGTAATCGCCATCAGGGATAGAAAACGAATCGGATGTGGAATTCGTATGCTGCGGTATATAATAGTAGGACCAATCGCTTTGGGATTTATCATCTCCAAAAACGAAGCGCTCTTCATTGTGTTCACATGAGGCTATATCCACAACGACGGAAAAGACGCCATAAAATCTGGAGTTGTCTTGTTGCTGGCATTGCAAAGTAATCGAGTCGTATACGGGGTTTGCAAGAGAGCCGTCGGCCCTGTCATCAACACCGAAATAGAGGGTATACTCTCCTTTTGCGGGTAAAGATGAGTTATATATCGGAAAATCGGAGAAGTTAAAGACAGGCTCCTGGAGGCCTGCCGAAATGCCGGAAACCCATGCCGGCGGATACTGATAGGAATACCAGCCAAACGGCGTGTTCGCGACAAGCCACCAGTCAAATTTTTGGCCTTCGAAGTCCCGGGGATCTAAACTTACGGCTATTCTTACGGTTTCGTCTTTAGAGACTGTTAGTGACTTATCCGCGCCGTTTACCTTGATATCAGGCAGAGGCGGCATCCGATCAGCAGATATCGCATTGCCTGCAATTAAAGGTAATACAAGCAAGATAGGAACGAGAATAGCGATCAATCGTTTTTTCATTTTTGCCTCCTTTCCATTGCCATTAGCTTAGCGAGAAAATGGCCAATGTTGGGTTTCGCAAACTCAACCCAACCTACGCAGGATCTAAGGCGCGAAAACTAATGGCATTGGGATACGCGTTAGAATTGAACTTTTTGAAATCGATCAAAAATACAAATAAATTTTAATTTTACGGCCTAATCTTGTCAATAAGACGAATTTTGATTTTTTTGTCGGTTTACATCCTACGTAGCCTGGAAACAAACTAAACCAGTAGGCGACTGAGGCCGCAGATGGGTTGAATCTCCGGAAATATTAAAATCCACCGTTTGCCGGTTTTTTGATCTTATTTATCTGGTGGTGAATATCCTCCAGAACCATGTATCCGCAGGGGACCAGTAGCAGGGTGATCAGTGTGGCAAAGAGGACGCCGAATCCTAAGCTGATGGCCATGGGGATCAAGAAGCGGGCCTGGAGGCTTTGTTCCAGCAGCATCGGGGTTAAACCGCCGAAGGTGGTTACCGAGGTCAGGATGATGGCCCGAAACCTTAATTTTCCGCCTTCAATGACCGCATCGTGGGGGGTGGCCCCTTTTTTCCGAAGGTCGTTGACCCGATGGATGAGCACCAGGGAATCGTTTACAACGACACCGGAAAGCCCGACAATGCCGAACAGGCTGATAACGCTGATGTTAAATCCCATCCACAGATGGCCGAGCACGGCCCCGACGACACCGAACGGGATGGCCGCCATGACGATAAACGGCTGGGAAAACGATTTAAAAGGCACGGCCAGCAGGGCGTAAATGCAGAAGAGGGCGATAATGAATCCTCTGCTGACGTCGCCCAGCACCTCTTTTTGCTCCTGGCCCTCGCCCTCAATGTTATAGCGCAGGCCGGGATAGCGGTTTTTTAACTTCGGCAGGTAGTCATGGACCAGGTACTGCCGGACCTCGTTGGCATTTGTGACCTTTTCATTCACATCCGCATAGACCTTGATGACGCGCAGCCGCTGGGCCCGCTCAATCGAGGCGTAGCCGCGTTCCATGGATACCTTGGCGACCGCCGAAAACGGCACCTCGGTGCCGTCCGGCGTCCGGATTCGCATCTCTTCGACGTTGCCAAGGGATTTTCGTTCCTCGTCCGGATACCTGACCAGTACCTTGACTTCATTCTTGTCCCGCTGAAAGCGCATGGCTTCAGCTCCGTAAAAGGCATGGCGCACCTGTCGGGCCAGATCCGCCAGTTTCAGACCGAGGGCGGCGGCGTTGGGCTTTAACTTCAGCTGCATTTCCATTTTGCCGGGCATGAAGCTGTCGCTGATATCAAAGACGCCGGAAAATCCCTCCAGTTTGGCCTTTAGCTCGTCTGCGGCCGCAACCAGCTGATCATGGTCCTCAAGTGAGAGGTGGACTTCGATGGGGTTGCCCCCGCTGTGGATTTCGCTTTTAAACGTGATGGATTCGGCGTCCGGTATTTTGCCGACCCGCTGCCGCCACTTCCGACTCAGCGCCATCGAGCTGATATCGCGTTCTCCTT
>JAGXLR010000068.1 GCA_018334555.1 Desulfobacterales bacterium | reverse complement strand
GAAATGAAAAAACGCAGGTCCTGAACGATTTTGAACCCCACATTAACAATGCGCAATTACGAAAACGCTTGCGCCTGATTACTGACAGCGCGGAGGTGGTGGAAAGTACAGGCGCTTATAGAGCGGGTCCAGCCGCTGATCAAACCTAAATGCGTTTAAAAAGCCATGATACAGGTTGCCTTGCAAGCTCAGTAGCATCTCCATTAGAATCATATCCGTAACGTGGGACTGATATAATTGCATCTTTACCATTTTCCCTGGCAATGGCAACAAGGCAGACCATATTCCGCACCGATGAACCCCGAGTTCCAGAGCAGGACGAACCCAGCTGCCAGACATGCCGTATAGGAAACCATCACGCCGGTATAAAAGTTTTAAATCGAGCGCCGTGGATTTACAGGCTTGGGGCAATTCGCCTTTGTCTTTTTCCGCGGCTTCGACACCTGTTTTTGAGTCACCGTGCCACGGTTGGTTTTGTCTGCCGTGGTGCCATAATTAATATCCGGCAGCCTTCGGCGTTCAATTTTATAACCAATGACCCGATCGATAGCCTTCACCATCTGATCATCTGCTTCTGTGACCATGGTAAAGGCGTCGCCGTTTCTGGCCGCCCGTCCGGTCCGGCCGATGCGGTGTATGTAGGCGTCCGCGGTGTCTGGAATATCATAATTGATCACATGGGAGACATTGGCAATATCGATTCCGCGGGCAGCAATATCAGTAGCGACCAAAACCTGGTAGTTGCCGTTGCGGAATCCGTCGATCGCATCCCGCCGCCGGTTTTGTGAAAGATTTCCCTGCAGCGATGCTGTCTTGTAGCCGGCGTGGTCCAATTTTTCACTAAGGCGTTTGGCCCGGTGCTTGGTCCGGGTAAAAACCAGGACCGAACCGGTCCGGGTCTGCTTAAGCAGTTTCAGCAAAAGCGGCGTCTTCTGATTCTGCTCAACCGGGTAAATGGCGTGGGAAACGGTATCTGCCGGTGCCGTGATGCCAACCTGGACCGTTACAGGATCGCTCAGATTTCCCTCCGCCAGTTTCCGAATTTCCGGTGGCATGGTCGCTGAAAAAAGCAGTGTTTGGCGTTTGGCCGGTATCTGTTTCAGAATGCGGCGGATATCGGGCAAAAAACCCATGTCGAACATGTGGTCAGCTTCGTCGAGGACCAGCACCTCCAAGGATGACAGGTCTACTGTTTTTCTTCCCATATGGTCAAGAAGCCTGCCGGGGCAGGCAACAACAATGTCAGCCCGATTGACTTTTTTGATCTGGGGCCCGATTGCCACGCCGCCGTAAATTGCCATGCTCCGCAGCCCGGTTTTTCTTCCGAGAGTTTCAATAGCCCCGTGAATCTGTTCGGCCAATTCTCTTGTGGGGGCAACAATCAACGCGCGGGGAGTTCCGCGCTTGCCTGAAATAATGCGGTTTAAAATGGGCAGCACGAATGCCGCCGTTTTTCCGGTTCCGGTCTGTGCAAGGCCGATAATGTCCTTTTTCGCCATTACCGAATCAATAGCCTGGTATTGGATGGGGGTGGGGTCTGTATATCCGGCGGCGGTTATGCCTGCGGAGACAGTGGGGTGGAACTTGAATGTGTTAAAACTCATAATACCTCTTATTTTTGAGTGTGCATAAAAAAAGCCCCGGAGTAATTCCGGGGCTTCCGATTTTTGATTTCATTGTCCGGGAAAAATACGTTGTTATTGATACTATACGAACTCTAAGGCGTATGTCAATTTATATATTTTTGGAAACGCCCCCATAACCATCATTTGAAACATTAAACGGGACCGGCGTTATTATAACCTAAATTGAGCGATTTTCAAGTTTACCGCAGATACAAGGAAAATGATGTCGAGCGATAGTTGTCTATGCGAGACATCATTATCAGAAGCTGTCTCATAGTCGGTGGTGGTATAAATATCTTCTCCGCGCTGGCTGAATAAGGGGACGGGGACGGCGCTCGACATGATGGTCAGCATATTCTTATGCACCGCATCCCACCGGAGTTCCGGATGCCGGGAGCGTCTATTGCCACATAGGCATTGTGCCCTCCTACCAGAATAGCCCCTGCCTCATGCAGGACATCCAGCCCTTCGGCCAGTGTATCCCTTAAAACCGCTTCTGGCCAAACATCCGCCGGAAAACAGACAATATTCATGGCAGTAATGGGTTCATTGCGTAGATATCGCTTAATGCATTGGCTGCCGCTATGCGACCGAATCCATATGGGCAATCGACGATCGGTCCTAAACTGAGCGTTTTAAATTTTTAAACTTTTTGTTTCTATATTATTTTAAAGGGCTTAAATCAATTTCCCATTTAAAAATTCGAAACCCTCCGGGATTTCCAATTTTGCCGCATCTACTTTGTCAGCGGATGTTTCGCATAGCCCGCTATAGCTCAACATCCGCTTACGAGACCGTCATTGTTAATATTACGAAAGATTAGATCGGGCGGTATCGGCGAAGTAAGATCCAGCCGGCTGACACTGGCCCCGCTTAAGCGCCTGGATGAAATCCTGCCGGGAGCATATGGGGGCAGAAAAACGGGTCACGGCCGTGCCCAGCTCATCTGCCGTATGGGCATCACTGCCGGCGGTCGCAATTAGTCCGTAGTGCGTTTGCCGCTTGCTGGCTTTGAGATTTTCAACGATGGTGTTTCGGCCGTTGTGGGTTTCAATGACCGGGCATAATCCTTTTTGAAATATCGATTCCCTGACAGGGCGCTCTTTGCGGCAGGGATGTGCGGCAATGGCGACACCACCTGCGCTTCTGGTATAATTAAGAAGTTCGGGAGCGCTTAGATGGGACGGAATCTGTTCGGCCGGGCCGAAAAGCAGGAAATCCCCTTCAGGCGTTTCATACTCCATCCCAATGATTACGACTAGACCATTGGGCTGGCGGCCTTCTGTAATGTATCTACTGATGGCCATGCTCTCATGGTCGGTAACGCAAATTCCGTCCAGCCCGATCCTGCCGGCTGCTTCAACCAATTCGTGAACATCCAGCCGGCTACAGGGCGAGATGGCGGTATGGATATGTGTATCGAAAATCATTTGCCCAAAATGATATGGTTATGCGGTAAAATCAAATTGTTTGTTTCAATATGGTAAATGTTAAATATTGAAAAAATCAATGCGCTTTTGTAATGATTTGGCTTTTGTTGATTTGTCTGACATGAATTATAATAAAAAAGTGTGATGTTTGCGTCATTAGTGAAAAATCATCCTTAATAATTCTTCTGAAAGGATACGACGTGCCCCAAAAGTGTATTCTGATCCTACTGGACGGCTTGGGCGACCGCTCCTATGAAAGCCTTGGCGGACAGACGCCGCTTCAGGCAGCCCATACCCCGACCCTGGACAAACTGGCAGCCGATGGTTCCAGCGGTCTTTATCATCCTTCCGCCCAGGGGCAGGCGCTGCCCAGTGAAAATGCGCATTTCTCCCTTTTCGGCTATGATATGGCGGATTTCCCCGGAAGGGGCGCGCTTGAAGCGCTGGGCGCCGGTGTTGATGTATTACCTTCTGATGTCGCGCTTCTGGCCCATTTTGCAAGCATCTCCCGGAAAAACAATGTCTTTTGGCTAGATAATAGTAAACCGGATGTGGATGCGAAGTCCCTGGCCGCGTTAAACGCTTGTATTTCATCCTTTGAAAGCGACGGCGTGGCGGTGACGTTTCATGCCACTGAGAGAATTCGGGGTATCATAAGACTTCGCGGAGATGTATCCCCGTTTGTCACCGATTCAGATCCGATTACGGACGGACGCCCCCTGTCTGCCGTATTACCGTGGCAGGACTGCGGAGAGGAAGTCGCGGCCGCCCAAAAAACCGCCAGCGTGCTCAGGGGCTACCTGCTGTGGGCTTATGAAAAACTTTCCGCCCAAAAAGTGAATCAGGCACGGAAGCAGAAGGATCAGGCGCCGGTCAATGCGCTTGTCAGCCAGCGGGCCGGCCGCTTAAAAAAGGTGGATCCCTTTCGTCAAAAGTATGGGTTGCGCGGCCTTAGTACGGCATCGGGTTTGGTTTACCAGGGACTCGGCACATACCTCGGCATGGATGTCCAAAAGGTAGCGGACACCGGTGATGCCGGAGCTGATATCGCAGGCCGCCTGCAGGCGGCTTATGCCTGTATCAAGGACTATGACTTTTTCCATATACATACCAAAGCCCCGGATGAAGCCGCCCATGAAAAGGATCCCATGCTGAAAAAAAAGGTGATTGAATCGCTGGATGCCGGGATCGGCCGGGCTATCGGCCCGCTAATGGATGACCCGGATATTCTTTTTGTGGTGACCGCAGACCACTCCACCCCGAGCGGCGGGCCTCTGATTCATTCCGGAGAAACTGTTCCCCTTATTGTGGCCGGCCGAGGTGTCAGAAAGGATACCGTCTGTCGGTTTGATGAAATTCATGCCGCCAATGGCGCGCTGGGCAGGGTGCGGGGAAAAGAAATCATGTACCTGATCCTTAACCATCTGGACCGCGCCAAGCTTGCGGGACTTATGGACACCCCTGAGGACCAGCCTTACTGGCCCGGGGATTATGAGCCGTTTCGCATTGATTTTTCTTGAAATGAAAAATGCGGGTGAACCGATGAACGAAAAGCTTCAAACCAACGAACCGGCAGTTTTTGCCGTAGGCGTGATCCACGGCCGTTTTCAGATACTGCATAATGACCATCTGAAATATCTGTTGGCCGGGAAAGAAAAATGTGCACATCTGGTCGTCGGCATCACCAATCCGGATCCGGTGTTGACCAAAAAGGAGGGCAGCGCGCCGGGCAGAGACGATCCGGCGGCCAATCCGCTTACCTATTATGAGCGACAGGTTCTTGTGAGGGCCGTTTTCCGGGAGCAAAACATTCCCTCTGAAGCATTTTC
This sequence comes from Desulfobacterales bacterium, assembly GCA_018334555.1. GTDB lineage: Bacteria > Desulfobacterota > Desulfobacteria > Desulfobacterales > Desulfosalsimonadaceae > M55B175. Next base: position 10,845 of record JAGXLR010000068.1, on the reverse strand, counting down.
AATCGTGCCGTTTCCCGTTAATTTTCCCGACTTGTACAAATATTACGTGCCCATGGATGCCGTATTTTTTCTTACCATCTATGACGAATGGGGAAAAAGAAAGCTTGGGTATTTTTCAGAGGTAGGGCTGGCCACGCATGTGCTTTGGGAGGTGCCACCGGAGAAAAAGGGTTTGAGTGCCGCCGATATTCGAATGCGAATGATTGAAAAATCGCCCTGGACGCACCTTGTGCCGCCGGCTGCAGGAAGGCTCCTTGAGGAATGGAATATCCGCGAACGCTTGGTCCATCTTATTCAGCACTCATAAATTCAGGCCACATCTTACCCGATTGTCTTTGTCTTGGTCGTCGGTACAGCCGCAGCATTGGATTAATAGCTATGCTTTTAGGACTTTAGCAATCTGGTTGCCGATATATTCATCAGCAATTCGCTAATATTCGAGCGCATACTTCAATACATTACCGGTAAGGCCTTTTGTATAACATCCGGCTATAAAATTCTATCTATGCGCACATTTACAACTCTAAAGACTCTCAAACAGAAGAGGCAGGAATGCGGTGCTCTGACCCTCCGGCGGTTACTGCAGTGTCGGCTTCTCCTGCTTCGCAAGATCCGGACGATTATATTCCCCCCTGGCTATAAAGCGCATTGATCACCATAAAAACGGCCGCCAGCCAGTTGGTGAAGGCAAACACCGGCTTTAGATATTTGGGCTTTGTGTTCAAGGCGAATTTCCCGCCGATAATGCCGCCAAGAACCGTCATCACGGCCAGGGGCAGGGCCCATTGCGGATTGAAATCCCCCTGGGCGGCATGGCCGGCAAACCCCATAAAGGCAATGGCTGCGATTAATGTAGAGGATGTGCCCACGGCTTTATGCATGGATACCCCGCAGGCCACCACCATTAAGGGCACAAGGAAGGAGCCGCCGGAGACACCGACCATGCCTGAGCCGAATCCGGTGAGCAGGGTGGCCGGCACGGCAATCCAGAGATTGATCCAATACCGATCCTCCCCGGAGTTCAAAACCAACGTCCCGAAAGGTTGTGCTTTTTCCGTGTGTTTCTTTTCCGATACCGGCATCAGCATGACGGCGCCTGCTGCGGCCAGCATGCCGGCAAAAATGAGCTTCAGGGTAAAGCCGCTGAAGAGATGGGAGAAGTAGCCGCCGCCCAGTGCCGCCACAGCGGTTAGACCCCCCACTAAAAATGCCAGGGGCCATGAAACCGCCTTGTTCTTCTGAAATACGATCATGGCCGCAACAGAGGCGGCAAAAAGGATGAACTGGCCGGTGGCGGCCGCCTGATGCATGGGAATGCCCGCTATGGCCAGGATCACCACGTAAAAATTGCCGCCGCCTTTGCCCACCATGGTCATGGTGACCGCCACGATAAATATGAGCGCGCAGGAAATGACGAGATGCATCATCGGTGCCTACCCCCTTGAAAGGTCTACAGGTGCTTTAAGAGCCTGCCCGGTTTGACGGCTTCGGTGATGGCAGCGTAGCCGCCCTCCAGTACCTTCACGGGCTCCAATCCCTTTGTCAGCAGGAATGCATAAACGATGGAAGAGCGGACATTGGCCGGGCAGAAAACGGCGATCAGCCGGTCTTTCGGCAGTTCCTCCCACCGGTCGGGGATCTCATCGACAGGGATGTTGCGGCATTCGATGTTGTCATGCTTTGACAGATTGATGGAAACCGAGGCCGCCTCCTCCCTGGAGCGCACGTCGAGCAGAACGGCGGCTTTATTTTCAAACAGTTTTTCCGGTGTAATCTTGTGGGCGCCGCTTCCGAAGAACTCCAGCGTCAAGCTTTTCAATACCTGCTCCATTTTAATCTCCTTGTTTATCCTCTCCAATTATTGAATTTTCGCCCCATACCGCCGCTTCCCTTTTCATTTGTCGGTTTTTGCCTTGTCCTTCGGCTGATGCCCTGTTCTTTGCAAAGGTTCAATCCTTGCATGCGACATGGCATACCCCCATCGGCGTCTCCTTGACGTACGGAAAATACCTTTGTTTCAACCAAAGGGCCACGTTGACCAGCGAAATCAGCACCGGCACCTCAACGAGGGGGCCGATGACCGCGGCAAAGGCTTCCCCGGAACTGATGCCGAAGACGGAGACGGAGACGGCAATGGCCAGTTCAAAGTTGTTGGAGGCAGCGGTAAACGAAAGCGTGGTGGACTGCTCGTAGGTCGCCTTGAACTTCATGGACATGTAAAAAGTAATCAGGAACATGGCCGCGAAGTAGATGCACAAGGGAATGGCAATGCGCACCACGTCAAAGGGGAGTTTCACAATATATTCGCCTTTGAGCGAAAACATGACCACGATGGTAAATAAAAGGGCGATGAGCGTTATCGGGCTGATTTTGGGGATGAATTTTTCCATATACCATTGTTCGCCCTTGGTTTTCAGTCCGATGATGCGCGAGATAATGCCGGCGATAAACGGGATGCCCAGATAGATGAACACGCTTTCGGCAATCTGGCCGATGGTGACATCCACGGCCGATCCCTCAAGTCCGAACCAAGCGGGCAGTATGGTGATGAAAAACCAGGCGTAAACAGAGAAAAACAGGACCTGGAACACCGAATTAAAGGCCACCAGGCCGGCGCAATACTCGGCGTCCCCCTTGGCCAGGTCATTCCAAACCAGCACCATGGCAATGCAGCGGGCCAGGCCGATCATAATCAGCCCCACCATGTATTCGTGGTGGCCGGATAAAAAGGCAATGGCCAAAAGAAACATCAGGATGGGACCAATCACCCAGTTCTGCACCAGGGACAGGCCCAAAATCTTGTAATCCCGGAAGACCTCGCCCAGCTTTTCATAGCGCACCTTGGCCAGCGGCGGATACATCATCAGGATCAGGCCGATGGCGATGGGGATGTTGGTGGTGCCCACGCTCACATGATCGAGCAGGTCCGTGACCCCCGGATAGAAGTAGCCGGCCGACACGCCGGCGGCCATGGCCAGGAAGATCCAAAGGGTTAGAAACCGGTCGAGAAGCGGCAGTTTTTTGACGGTGGATTCAGCCATAAACAGATTCTTCTTATTTCGATTATTTGCCCCTTTCCATCAGCAACTCGGGCAATTTTTCTGCAAATGCGCGGATTTCATCTCTTACCCGTCCTTAGTGCGCCATAGGTTCCGCTTCATTGGCGGCATTTTCGGCAAGCTTTGGCGGATCATCACCGGCTTCTGCCATTACTTTAACGGCCAGGGGGTTTAAGCAGCATTTGCCGGCCCTTTTTAAACCAAGATGATTTTTTTTCTCTCGGTCATTTTAAATCTTTTGGCTCCGGGCTATAGCATTAAATTTCAATATAACGATATAACAAGTAAAAAAATTATTTGCCGCAGATCTTTTCCCTGCGGATTTCAGGCAGCCGGTTGATAAGCGCACTGACATCCGGGTCGTCTTCGAGCCAATCGTTCAAATGGGCAAGCATGGCCCTAGCATAGCCGTTATCCGATGCTTCAGCCAGGGTGTAATTGACCCACAGGCCATCCTTCCGGTACGTGGTAAGGCCGGCTTCCTCCAGGACCCGTAAGTGATTGCTTGCCGTTGACTGAGCAACGCCCAGGCCCTCCTGGATTTCACAGACGCACATCCTCCGGCGCTGCAGCATCTTCAGGATCTTCACCCGGCTGGGGTCTGACAGGGCCTTCATGACTTTGATAAAGGATTTCATTAAAGCGCCTTTCGCATATATAGTTAAATAGAAATATAGTGTTTTAATGATATGGTGTCAATATTTTTTTAAACGCATAGCCTGTAGGAACTGATGCCTATAAGTTGCCGCGAGGGACATAATTTAAGGGGAGTCAAGATTAACGTTAAGGTTCAGCTAAGTAAAATGGATAGACTGCACACTTCGGCTATCAAGCTTCAGTTATGCGTTAAGCCTTGCCGCTACGTATATTCAAACAGAAAAGACAGTAATCCAGAATTTTGGCGCTACTGAGTCAACCCCCATATCTTGTGCCCGCCCTTTATAACCGCATAGCTGCCGGAGCCTTTTTATTATGCTTACTCGTGGCTGGAAATTTTGGGGCAAGATAGTATCGATATTCACTCGTTCCAGAAAATTACCGCGATACTGAAACTTCTATGTTTCTCAATGAATATTATCTGCCTTGCATTTTGTAAAAAAGTTTCTTAAAATCTTACCTGTAAGATAAAAATTTTAATGGAGATTTCATTATGGCTAACGTATCAACAACAAAAATGTCGTCCAAAGGTCAGGTAGTTATACCTGAAAACATCCGGAAGCAGCTTAATTTGAAAGAAGGTGCTCAATTCGTTGTGCTTGGCGAAAAGGATGTTGTTATTTTGAAAAATATAACCCCACCGGCAATTGATGAATTTGATGACTTAATTGCTACAGCCAGAAAAAAAGCCAGGAAAGCCGGAATAAAAAAATCGGACATTAAGGATGCCATATTAAAAGTTCGAGGCAAAAAGTGAAAATTGTCCTCGATACAAATGTATTTATATCAGGGATTTTTTTCCATGGACCACCTGCCAAAATCCTTGAAGCGTGGAAATCATCTGAAATTCAAATTATTCTTTCCAAAGAAATTTTCGAAGAGTATCAGCGTGTTGCCGATGCTTTAGCAGAAAAATATCCTGAAATTGATATATCGGCAATCATTGAGCTGATTGCCATTCATGGAGAAATTATTGATACTGAAGGAATTGAAGTGTTCGAGTGTGAAGATCCTGATGACAATAAATTTCTTGAATGTGCCATTGCAAGCCGATCCAACTTAATTGTAAGTGGCGATAAACATTTATTAAAACTTAATGGCTACCAGGAAATCGTTGTTTATAAACCGCGGGATTTTGTTGATTTGTGTCTGAAATAAAACAGTTAACCCCTGACCGGTTATTATGCCGGTTATTTCCCCTTACCCATTTAACCTATGGAGGTGTCATTATGAATGTTTCAACACCTCTATGCCGGCACATTTGCCATTAAGGACAGTAAAACAGAAAAGACAGTAATTTCAATGCAAGCCACCACCAGATGTTGTGTTTCCCCTTTTATCTGGATAGCTGCCTGTCCCTTTTTACAGTCCTTAGTCTCAATCCAGTTAAGGCAGTGAAGAATTTATTGATTTTGCGGCGCTGCAACATTCAAAAAATCAGCAAATATACTTTGCCCGATTTATGTTAAACGATAAACACAGCAACTTAACTCCACAAAATGGTACTTGACATGGGTTTTTTATATATGTCACAAATGGTATGAAAGGCCAAACTATTTGAAAAAATAGGACGGAAAGTCACGGGTCTAATCGGCTCTTTTTCTTCTTTTTTATTCACAGACAGCCGGACTGCCATTTCAACAATGGCGGTTCGGCTTTTTTTGTTTAGGAAGGTCAATGCTCAACGTACTTGAATAATATTCTTCAAAAATTGGCTCCCCTTTGCTTACCCAAAAGGAGGTTTTCATGACACGAGTATTTCCCAAGCGCCACGTATGCCGCCATTCCCTGTTAAGTTCCTGCTTTGTTTATATTCTCATCTGTTTTTTAACTGTTCTTGTCGGATCTCCGGTATGGGGGCAAGGCTTGTCCGCGGATTTTAGCCAGTTCTGGCACCAGGGCTGCGAGGACATCGTCGCGTCTTTAGAGGCGGATGACGGTTTTGGCGAAGCACTGGCTGTGGGCGATTTCAACGGGGACGGCTATGTCGATTTAGCTATCGGGGCGCCTGACGAAGATGTCGGGACCGTTAATAGTGCCGGCGCGGTCACTGTCATTTATGGCGGCGCAGACAGGCTTACCGCGCAAGAGAACCAGCTATGGTACCAAGGCAATGGGATTGCCGACACACCCACCCAATATGACCATTTTGGCAGAACCTTGGCTGTGGGCGATTTTAACGGAGACGGCTGCGACGATTTAGCCATCGGGGTGCTTGGCGAGGATTTAACTGTTGAGGGTGAAAACATTGAAAATGCTGGCGCGGTCAATGTCCTCTATGGTAGTAAAAGCGAAGAAGGCAGCGACGGCGGGCTTACTGCAAAAGACAACCAGCTATGGCACCAGGACAGCGATGGCATCGCCGACGTTGCCGAGGCGGCGGACAATTTTGGCAGCTCCCTGGCGGCGAACGATTTCAACGGAGATGGCTTTGATGATTTAGCTATCGGGGTGCCTGGCGAGGATATTGGGGAGATCGAAAATACCGGCGCGGTCAATGTCCTCTATGGTAGCGGAGACAGACTTACCGCAGATAACAATGAGTTTAACGATGAGTTCTGGCACCAGGGCTGCGAGGGCATCGTCGCGTCTCTCGATGCGGGTGACAATTTTGGCGAGGCCCTGGCTGTGGGCAACTTCAACGGAGACGAATATGTCGATTTAGCCATCGGGGCGCCTGACGAGGATGTTAGCGATAAGAACGAAGCTGGCGCGGTCACTATCATTTATGGTGGCGCAGATAGGCTTACCGCGAAAGACAACCAGCTATGGTACCAAGGCAATGGGATTGCCGACACACCCACCCAATATGACCATTTTGGCAGAACCTTGGCTGTGGGCGATTTTAACGGAGACGGCTGCGAAGATTTAGCCATCGGGGCGCATGACGAGGATTTAGGCAGGGTTGGAAGCATTTTCAATGCCGGCGCAGTCAATGTCCTTTATGGCAGCGACAGCGGGCTTACCGCAGATAACAATCAGTTCTGGCACCAGGACAGCGATGGCATCGCTGACGTTGCCGAGGAGGATGACTATTTTGGTTGGTCTTTATCTGCGGGCGATTTCAACGGAGACGGCTGCGACGATTTAGCCATCGGGGTGGGTGAAGAGGATTTACCTGTTGAGGATGAAAACATTTTCCGTGCCGGCGCGGTCAATGTCCTCTATGGTAGCGGAGACAGACTTATCGCAGATAACAATCAGTTCTGGCACCAGAACAGAGATGGGATCGCCGACGATGCCGAGTCTATGGATAATTTTGGCAAGGCTTTAGCTGCAGGCGATTTCAACGGAGACGGCTGCGACGATTTGGCCATTGGGGTGCCTTACGAGGATGTTGTGGAGATCGATACCGGCGCGGTTAATGTCCTCTATGGTTCCGTCAATCCAATGTCCTTCACAAAGCTGGATTCAAGCGGCAACGTACTTCCTGATTCATCCTCCGAATGGGCGATGGTACGGGATAATGTCACAGGCCTTATCTGGGAGGTCAAGCAGGACAAGAACGAGGCTCAAAATTATGCCAACCCGCATGACGCGGATAACAAGTATACCTGGTATGACCCGAATCCGGAGACCAACGGCGGGATTGCAGGAGAGGAAAACGAGCCTAACACCCTGGATTTTATAACGGAGTTGAATAACGCCAACTTTGGTGGATATTCAGATTGGCGGATGCCGTCCCGGGAAGAACTGCGCTCCATCGTAGACTACAGTATACCATATCCTGGGCCGTGCGTGGATGCATCATTTTTCCCCAACACAATTGCCCCCTATTGCAGTTACTGGTCGGCTACGACCCGCGCGAGCAACCCGGACTACGCGTGGAGCATGTATTTCAGCAGCGGCAACGACGACAACGGCAGTAAGTCAGATAGCATCATGTCCGTGCGCGCCGTCCGCGGTGGACAGCCTGGGTCATTGGATAATTTGGTTATTAACGGCAACGGCACGGTCACGGACACTCGCGCTGGCCTGATGTGGGAGCAGAAAACCGATGACGGCGGCCCTCGGGACAAAGACGATAAATATACCTGGCAGGAGGCCCTGGACTATTGCCAAGATTTAAGCCTTGCCGACCATGGCGACTGGCGGCTGCCCACCATCAAGGAACTGGGATCTTTGGCGGATTTGTCTATCCATAATCCCGCCATTGACACCACGGCTTTTCCCAACACGATCGCCTCCTATTACTGGTCGGCTACGGCCTGCGCCGGCAACCCGGGCTACGCGTGGAGCATGAATTTCGCCCACGGGCTCGACTACAACGACTACTACGGCAATTCGTCTACCGACTACGTTCGCGCCGTCCGCGGTGGACAGTCTGGGTCATTGGGGAATTTGGTTATTTTGGCGCCAAAACAGGCCTCCTCATGGGTGGCAGACTCTATCATGCCCATCCAATGGGCAACTGAGAGGCTGGGTACCCATGTCAAAATATCTTTGTCACGACAGGGGGGATTGGACGGGTCATTTGAGACAATTATCGAAACCACACCAAATGACGGCCAGTATGACTGGACAGTTACAGGCCCCTCATCCGTCAATTGCGTGATTAAAATTGAGCAATCAGATGAACCTAATAACTGGGCTGCCAACGGTCTGTTCGCAATTACTGATGCGCCCAAAGCCATGCCCTGGATACCGCTGCTTCTTCTGGATTGATAGAAATTTAAACTCAGTTTAATAGAAGGCAGGACTTTTCTGTTCTGCCTTTTTATCAAAAGTGAACATACGGCTACTGGACTTCAGCTATGCTAACACTTGCGCTGCTCAACAAACTCAAACAGAAAAGACAGTAATCCTGGCCTCCGGCGTTTCCTCAGGCCACCACTATATCATGTGGTTTCGCTTTTAATCGCATAGCTGCCGGGTTCTTTTTAATATCCTGACCGCCTGTTTGTAATAATCAGGTCGGAAAGCCTTTCTTCATATATACCCTTTACCCGATGTCAACAAAGCTCTGCAGTACAGAATTTTCAAATCCACCAAAACAGCCTTTACCACAAATTTTATATTTGACAGCCCCTCTTTAGTATTATAGTATCTGCATAGTCACTTAATTAAACAGAGGTCTGATGACATCAGCAAATAAGGCGGCACGGATTTTTAAAGTGCTTTCTGTTGATACGCGTGTGCGGATGATTGAGCTGCTCAAATCCCGCAGCCTATGCGTAAACGCATTGGCCAAATCCCTTTCCATCTCTCCGGCTGCTGTATCCCAGCACCTCAGGATTCTTCGGGATGCTGATGTCGTTATCGCAGAAAAGCGCGGTTATTTTGTTCATTACCGTGTCAATGAGGAAACTTTAGCTGAATGGCATCGAACCACCAGTGAATTTCTGGCAATTGATCCGATTAAAAAGCTTATAATCAAACGTGATTAAAGACGCAATTTACTATCGATGCGAAAAGGAGGCAAATTATGTGTGAAAGCAAAGATTGCTGCCAGAAACCGGAACTGCTCAAGGATGTCCCTGGCAAATGCACGCCCGAGCAGATTCGTATCTGCCATGGGGACGGCCAGGGCGGTCCCTGCACGGGGCAGCAGGAAACAAAACAGGATGAATAGGTAAACAAAACCAAGGGCCGGCCGAAACCTGGGCCGGCCTCACCTTTTTTACCGGAATCAAAACTTTTTACGCTCTTAGTAGAAGCTTTTTTATGAATATCTCCTTACTGCTTTTTGCGGCCATATTTTTTATTTCACTGCTGCTCACCATGGTGGGCTTAGGCGGCGGCCTCATCTTTTCACCGCTTTTTGTCGTTATCGGTTTTCCAAAGGCAGCGGCTGCCTCGGCTTCCTTGTTTTTGAATCTCATCGCCGCCGGGTCTGCGGCCTATGCCTATGCACGAAAAAAAAATGGTGGATTTTACGCTCTCTATTCCGTTGATCGTGTCATCGAGCCTGGCCGCACCGATTGGTTCATACCTGAACTTGCACATGGCAACGAAACCGTTTGTTTTGATCATGGCCGCCGTCCTGGCGCTTGCCGGCCTGCGCATGCTGTTCTCCCCGGCGGGAGAAGTTGAAGCCGGAGACATCAAACCGCTTAAAAAGCTTATCGGCGGCATCGGCATCGGTGCCGGTATAGGGCTTATGGGCGGCCTTCTGGGGATCGGCGGCGGGGTATTTGTGGTGCCGCTTCTGATCTATGTGCTAAAGACCCCGACGCGCATCGCCGCGGCTTCATCAACGTTTATCGTGTGCTTCTCATCGCTTACGGGATTTATCGGGTTCGCTTCCATGGGGGCCATTAACTGGGCGTTTATCTTGCCGGCCGCAGTGGCATCGTTTGCGGGAGGCCAGGCCGGGGCAAGGCTTATGAGCACCCGGCTGAAGGGCAAAACCATTCGGATCGTATTCAGTATTATTCTCTTTGCTTTCTGCATCAAGCTGCTTCACCAATATTTTACTTAGTGAAAAGGGTTAACCAATGTCTGAACGCTTCAAATTTGATCGACTGGAACTGGCGGGTTCCCTCGGGGATTTGGGCACCCTGCTGCCCATTGCCATTGCCATGATCCTGATTAACGGCATCAGCCCCCTGGGACTGTTCTTCTCCATCGGCCTTTATTACATTATCTCAGGAATTTATTTCGGCATCACGGTGCCGGTGCAGCCCATGAAGGTGATCGGCGCCTATGCCATTGCCACGGCCATGACGCCGGATCAGATTCTGGCCTCATCGCTTCTGATGGGCATTTTCCTGTTGATCGTCGGGCTCACCGGCGCCATTGATTTAATCCGCAAGGCCACGCCCCAGTCGGTCATCCGAGGTGTGCAGCTCTCCACCGGCGCGCTCCTGATCGCCGGGGGTGTTAAGTTCATCATCGGCACCTCCAAGTTCCAGGAGCTGCAGAATGCGGCAGAACCCTACCTTTCGTTCCAAGCCATCGGCCCCGTGCCCATAAGCCTCGTCCTCGGCGCAATTGCCGCCGTGATTACGCTGCTCCTTTTGGACAACAAGAAGTTCCCGGCCGGCCTGATCGTTGTAGTCGGCGGGCTTTTAGCCGGCCTGGCGCTGGGGGCCCGGATTGATTTCGGCGGGGGCGGCATCGGGTTTCATATGCCGAAATTCCTTCCCTTTGGATTTCCGGAGGGAACGGACTTTACATTTGCCCTGTT
>JAGXLR010000067.1 GCA_018334555.1 Desulfobacterales bacterium | reverse complement strand
ACGTAATCGGCGGTGTTGACCCGGTAAGTCGACTGTATCGGATGACCGCTGAACCGCAGATGGGATACCGTAAGCCCCCCGGATTTCTTGGCATCATAGGAAAAATAGCCCTGGGCGTATTGATCCGTGTGGTCGCCGATGATTTTAATGGCGCTCTTGTTGGCGCCCACCGTCCCGTCGGAGCCCAAGCCCCAGAACATGCACTGGACCGTGCCTTCGGGCGTGGGATCGAAGTCTTCCCGGACCGGAAGCGAGGTATTGGTGACATCATCCCTGATGCCGACGTTAAAATGGTTTTTGGGACCGAGGGAGGCCATATTGTCATAGACCGCCTTGACCATCGCCGGTGTGAACTCCTTGGAACCCAGCCCGTAGCGGCCGGCGCTGATAACCGGCATATCGCCGTATTCCTTGAAGGCCGTACAGATATCCACATACAGCGGATCCCCTATGGCGCCGGGCTCCTTGGTCCGGTCGAGAACGGTAATATGCTCAACACTTGCCGGCAGGGCCCGCATAAAATGTTCGATGGAGAAGGGGCGGTAGAGCCGCACCTTAACCAGCCCCAGCCTTTCGCCACGCTTATTCAAATAGTTGATCACCTCTTCTATGGTCTCGGTCCCGGAGCCCATGGCGACGATGACCCGTTCGGCTTCAGGATGCCCGACATAATCGAATAGGTTATAGCGGCGGCCGGTCAGGCGGCTGACTTTCTCCATGTATGTTTCCACGATGGGCACGATGTCCTCATAAAATGGGTTGGCCGCCTCCCGGTTCTGAAAATAGATATCCGGATTCTGCGCAGTCCCCCTGATATGCGGATGTTCGGGATTCATGGCCCGGCTGCGGAAATCCTCGATGGCGTCATAGTTGGCAAGGCTTGCGATATCCTCGTAGCTGATCAGTTCGATTTTTTGAATTTCGCTGGATGTCCGGAACCCGTCAAAAAAGTGCAAAAACGGAAGGCTCCCGTCAATCGCCGAAAGATGGGAAACCAACCCCAGATCCATAACCTCCTGAACGGATCCGGAAGCGATCATGGCAAAGCCACTCTGGCGGACCGCCATGACATCGCTATGGTCACCGAAAATCGAAAGCGCATGCCCGGCCACCGCCCGGGCGGAGACATGAAAGACGCCCGGCAGCACTTCACCGGAAATTTTATACATATTGGGGATCATCAGCAGCAGGCCCTGCGAGGCGGTAAATGTTGTGGTCAGCGCCCCGGCGGCCAGAGCCCCGTGCACGGCCCCCGCCGCGCCGGCCTCGGATTGGAGCTGTTTAACATTCATCCTCTGGCCGAAAATATTTTTACGGCCCTGTGCGGACCATTCATCAGCCACTTCCCCCATTGAAGAAGAAGGGGTGATGGGGTATATGGCAGCCGTGTCACTTAGCGCGTATGCCACATGAACCGCTGCGGTATTTCCGTCAATGGTTTTCATTTCTTTTGCCATAGTCCATTCACTCCATCATTGCTGTTAGGCGATTTTTTCTCGTGAACCTAGTGGCCATCCATAAATGGCTAATTTGCCCAATTTCTGTATCAGGCCCAATTTAAAAAATAATAAAATTATCCAAATTGTCCAATCATGTAAAGAATAAAATGGCTATTTTTTTACCCCGCCGCATACAGCGCCCCTCGTCCCGCCCTATTTTTCCCCGTGCGGCACCGATTGATAGCAGCCCGGAGGGCCAAGGATGTGGGGGCTCGATTCGGAAACTGATTTTTGATATAGGAAGTATAAGCGTCCCTGCCGCAATGACCGGGTACACCGCCGTTGGCCCCAGCCGTCTCCGGGGCGCCTCAATCGGCTCTATAAAGATAGGAAAAGGAAAACGACGGGTTTTGCTTGAGCTGAACCTGCAATTTCATCTCTCCCGATACATTCGGTAGCACCGAGTGAAAATCGACCTCGCCGTTTTTATCCGTAACCGCCTGTTTTTCGATCCCCCTTTCTTGGTTCCGGACAATCAGGGGCTCCCCTTCAGCCGGCATTTCCTTACCGCATCGGATAATCTCGCCGGTATAGTATTTGGCCAGGGGGATTTCCCTGCGGCTGTCCTCCACAATGGCATAGGAACGCAGCAAATCCAAAATCCCCAGGCCAAAGAACGCCATTTCAATAGGACACAAGTACAATCCCCGTCGCTGCTTCTGCATCACTCGAATTTTCTGTTGCATCTGCCGGCACATGGGGATTTTTTTCAGATACAGGGTGTCCTTAATGATGTAATAGTCGTATACGTACTGGCTGAAGTCGCCGACCGAGGTCTGTCCGTCAACCAGTTTGGACTTCAATGGGCCCATGTATGTCAGGACGCTTGAGCATCCCATACAGCCGACGAGCAGAAAGATGACACCCCATCGCAATACGGATTTTACCATAACCTATCCTTTCCCTAGACTGGGGGTTTTGATTTTTTCTTGAAAATCGTTTAATTTAGGCTTTCATTGGCAGTTCCCGTCCAAAGGATTTGACAAGGTAACTGAATATCAGTACAAATAATTCTATTCATATACCAAAAAACCGGTTTTATCACAACGATTAATCCGATAAGGAGAAGCCCGTGAAAAAATATCCCTTTATCTGCATATGCCTCTGCCTACTTCTCCTGGCCGCCTGCGCCGCACCGCCCCACGAGGCGGTCAACCCGCATCCCGGGCCCTATCCAAAGAACTATGAGAAGATGATCAGATGCTACCTCGAACAAACGCTGGCCAATCCGGAGAGTCTAAAAAACTTTAAAATCCAAAAGCCCCCGGAAAAAGTCACCCTGGATACGTACTACGGTTTTGTCCCGCTTTATGAAGATCAGGAAGTATGGGAGACCTTTATCGTATTTAACGTCAAAAACGACGAGGGGCAATATATCGGACCGGACCTGCATGTGGTATGGATCCGGCATAACCGGATCGTCGCCTATGACTACCATTATCTTGATCTGGACTATCGGATCAAAAGCCGAATCGGAGGAAGCTGCAGGCCCGAAGAATAAAAAGCGCCCCAAAACAGGAGGGATTTTTTCAGCGAACCGGCGCCGGTGGTTTGCTGCCGTTTTTCCCCCCATAGGCGTCAATCGTATTCGCAAGTCGTACAAACGCCTCAACTGTAAGCGATTCCGCCCGTCTCCGGGGATCGATCCCGGCCGCCCTGAAAATATTAATGAGCTCTTCCCGCCCGATACCTAGTTCGGTGGACAGCATGGCATTCAGCAGCGTTTTTCTGCGCCGGCCGAAGGCGGTTTTTACCACCGCAGCGAAAAGCGCGTGGTCCCGAAGGACCGGACTGGGCGCCGTCTTAAAATGAAACTGCAGAACTTCCGAATCCACCTTTGGCGACGGCCAAAAAAGGTGCGCGCCGACCGTGGCCGTCCGGCGGATTTCCGTATAATACTGGAGCATCACGGAGAGCCGGCTGTAGGATTTCGTTCCCGGTCCGGCGATCAGGCGCCGGGCCACTTCCTTCTGAAACATAAGATCCGCCTGCTCAACAACCTCCCGGGCCCCTATTAGATAAATAAGCACCTGAGATGAGATATAGTACGGCAGGTTGCCGAAAATCCTCAACCTTCTTTCCTGACCGGCGGCAATCGCCGCCAGATCCGTCTCAAAAATATCCTGGCGCTTCAGCACCACATTCCTGATGCCCTGCCTATTCAATTCATATTCCAGAATCCCTGCGAGCGCCCCGTCTTTTTCTATGGCGTATACTACTTTTGCCGCATCGGCAAGCGGAAGCGTCAGCGCGCCCAAGCCGGCACCGATTTCAACTACCGGGGCGTTTCTGCTCACCCCGCTCTTGCGGATGATCATTTCTGCAGTGGAAGGATCGATCAGGAAGTTCTGCCCCAAAGCCTTCCTGGGCCGCAGATGCCTTGCAGTTAATAGCTTCCAGGGAGGGAAATGCATCAAAGAAAAATCCTAGACTTCTGCTTATAGAATCTCCGTTTAAAAAAGTGTATCTATTTTTTTCAATAGGTTATATTTTTTCATGCTTTTACTTGACTTTTCAACCCACCTTAACTAATTTTAATTTAGGCTAAATTGAGCGTTTCAAATTTTTAAACTTTTTGTTTTTTTCTATTATTTTAATGGCTATTTTTATTTTGTAGATCATCAAGCGCGTCTCAGGAGGGTCCCATGACACAACGCAAGAAATCCCCTAGTTTCGATGCAATGGTTAAATTTTTCCAGCAGCATTACAACTTCGCCACCAAACAAGACATTAACCGGCTGGTTGATCGCGTCGATCAACTCGAAAAATCGATCAGAGAAGCATTTTTGGCGCCCCAGAAATCCACCCGGACCCGAAAGACCCCAAAAAAGAAGTCCGGCCTGACCCGACAGAGCGCATCCGAAACGGTTCTCGATGTGATTACCGACGCCAAAACCGGCATCAACTTCCCGGAGATAAAGGCAAGAACCGGTTTTGACGATAAAAAACTGCGAAATATTATTTACCGATTAGGCAAACTCGGCAAGATAAAAAACAAGAAACGGGGCGTCTATATTCCTGCCTGAGGCCTGCTGGCATTCATTGATGCTTTCCTTATAGACAATCGCCGGGAGATGGCGGCGTATTTCCTTTCTGCTCTGCCCTTCCGCCCGCGGCTGAATCCTTTCTAACATGGACAAAAATTCCTGCCAATCGTTTTCCATTGCGTAACAAAAGCCAAGCGATTATATTGTCCTTTTACATTTTAACGAAAGGACCTACGCCATGGATAAGCCAAAAGATGCCAATAATCCCGGATTATATGAGGGCACCGGGGTTTCGGGCTACGTAGTAAAAAAAATTACCGACCTGCCGGAAATCAAATCCATCTACTACGCCCTTGTGCATAAGCGCACCGGCGCCAGTCACATCCATATCAGCAACAATGATACGGAAAATGCCTTCTCTGTGGCATTTAAAACGGTGCCCCGGGACTCGACCGGCGTCGCCCATATCCTTGAACATACGGTTTTATGCGGCTCCGTCAACTATCCCGTCAGGGATCCGTTTTTCTCAATGATGAAACGAAGCCTCAGCACCTTCATGAACGCGCTCACGGCTTCGGACTGGACCATGTATCCGTTCTGTACGCAAAACCGCAAGGATTTCTATAACCTGATGGCGGTCTACCTGGACTCCGCATTTTTCCCCCGGCTGGACCGCCTTAGCTTTAAGCAGGAGGGCCATCGTCTGGCGTTTGAACCGGATCCGCACGAGCCGGGCCAGCCCCGACTCACCTATAAGGGCGTGGTATACAATGAAATGAAGGGCGCCCTCTCCTCTCCGGATCAGTTGATGGCCCGTTTTCTTCTCAACGCCCTTTATCCGGACACTACATACGGCTATAATTCGGGCGGCAACCCGGAAGATATCCCAAAACTCTCCCATGAAGAGCTTCTTGCGTTTCACCGGCGGCACTACCATCCGAGCAATGCCTTCTTCTATACCTATGGGAATCTGCCGCTGGAAGGGCATCTGCAATATATCGACGAAGCCATTTTATCCCGGTTCCACGCGATTAACCCGGATACCGATGTCCCTTCCCAACCGCGCTGGAATGAGCCCAGGGACGCGACCTACGCCTACCCCCTTGAGCCGTCCGAAGATGACGGCAGAAAATGCCAGTTCTGTCTGGCGTGGCTCACGGCCGATATACGGGAGGCTTTTGAGATTCTTGTGCTAACCCTGCTCGAACAGATCCTGCTGGGCAACCCCGGTTCGCCGCTGAGAAAGGCGCTGCTCGATTCCGGAATCGGCAGTACGCTATCGGACGGCACGGGCTTTGACGGAGAAAATAAGGATACCATGTTCGCCTGCGGCCTAAAGGATGTCGCCGAGGATGCCGGGGATACCATCGAACGCCTCATTTTCGATACGCTGCAGGAAATCGTGGATACCGGTATTGACGATCGGCTGGTGGAATCGGCCATCCACCAGATCGAATTCCACCGAAGGGAGGTCACCAACTCACCGTTTCCCTATGGACTAAAACTGCTGCTCCGATTCGCCGGCGACTGGTTCCACGGCGGCGACCCCGCACTGACCCTGAAGTTTGATTCCCTGATGGATCGGCTGAAGGCTGAAATGAAAAACAAGGGGTTTCTGGAGGATAAAATCAGGGCTTACTTTATCGAGAATCCCCACCGGGTGCGGCTTCTGCTTCGTCCGGATCCTGAACAGACGGAAAGGGAAAACCGGCGGCTGCATGAAGAGCTGAAGAAAATCGAAGAGAATCTTAAACCTGCGGACATCGAAACGATCCAAAACGACGCCCGTGCGCTGGCCGAACTGCAGGAGGCCAATGAGGACCTCTCGTGCCTGCCGACGCTTGAAAAAGAGGATATCTCCCCGTCGGTGAGCATTGTCAATCCAAGCGGGGAGTTTGAGACCCCGCCTGTTACCCTCTACGAGCAGCCCACCCTCGGGATACTCTATCTTTCTTCGGTTATGGGCATCGAAGATCTGCCAGAGGACAGGCTCATGATGCTCCCCTTCTTCTGTTATGCATTAACCCGGATGGGCACTCAATTTCACGATTATTCCGAGATTTCGCAGCTGATTGATCTTTACACCGGGGGGATGGGGCTTTCAGTCAATGCCGGCAACCGGTTTAACGACCCGTCGGACGATAACTGCCTGCCCATGGTGACCTTTAGCGCCAAATGCCTGTCCCGGAACAAGGAAAAAATGTTTGAACTGGTCGCTGAGTTGCTTTCCAGTGTTGAATTCTCCGACACTTCGCTTTTAAAACGCCTGCTGCTGGAATATCGGGCGGAAATGGAGTCCGCCGTGGTTTCAAACGGTCACAGATTCGCCATTTCTCTTGCGGCCAGGAACTTTACCCGCTCCAACACGCTGAATGAGAAATGGCACGGCATCCATCAACTCGAACACATCAAGGAGTTGACTGCGGAGCTCTCAGACGACAGGCTGGATGCGATCGCCCGACAGCTTTACCAAATCCGGGATCACCTGTTTGGCGCAGGAAAAATGAAAGCCTCGCTCATTGGAGAAAACGCGGATCTGGAGGCGTCCATGGCCCATATCGGCTCTCTTAGCCGTCAACTGGGAAAAGAATGCGCCGACAGATTCAACGCACCGGCTATCCGTGCGGAAAAAGAGATTCCAAGGGAGGGATGGAGCACCTCATCTTCGGTTTCTTTTGTCGCCAGTGTGTTTGAAACGGTTCGGATGGACCATGAGGACGCGCCAGCCCTTGCGGTGATCAGCAAGATGATGCGCTCCATGTTTCTGCATCGGGAAATCCGTGAAAAAGGCGGCGCATATGGCGGATTCGCCGCCTATCAGCCCGAAAACGGCCTGTTTTATTTTGGTTCCTACCGGGATCCGCATATCATCAACACGCTGAACGTATATGGGGCGGCCTCTGAATTTATTACTTCAGGGGACTATTCCGAGGAGAACATCAAGGAGGCCATCCTTCAGGCCTGTGCCGACATCGATCGCCCGGATGCGCCCGGGACAGCGGCTGCCAGGGCCTTTTACCGGAAATTGATCGACCTCGCTGATGAGACCCGTCAAAAATTCAAGGAAAAGCTGGTGGCCCTGGACCGGGAAACCGTACTGAGGACCGCCCACACCTATTTCGGCCGAAATAGAAGGCCGAGCGCCGTTGCCGTCATCTCAAACGAAGACGCACTCAGAGATGCCAATAGACAGCTCGAGGATAACCCCCTGGCCCTTAACCACATTTAGCCCCATCCGCGATTAATCCGCGGATGAGGGGTTGAAAAGCCTGTTTAAGCGATCCGCTGCGTCTTTGGACAACGAGCCTTTGGCCGTTCCGATCTCGATGGTGGCCTGGCCCAGTCGGATATATAGGTCGGCGGCTGTTTCGGATAGCCGCCGAATGGCGGACAAATGCTCGGAAACCGTGTCCACATCCCCCCGGGCAATGGGGCCGGTCAGTGCATCCGGGATGCCGACCCCTTCGATGTTACTCAATGTGCCGCTGATCAACGGTTTTAGCACGCCATAGGCCTCTGATTGCGGCACTCCCGAGGCTTGGAGCAATTGAAAGGAGAGCCGCATCAGGGTCACCAGGTAATTGGATGCCACGACCGCCGCCGCATGGTAGAGGGTCTTTCCCTCCGTCCGGATGCTCAACGGATCGGCCCCCAGATCCGCGGCCATCCCGCTTGCACGCTCAACAGCCGCCGTATCCCCCTCAATGGCAATTTTGATGCCCGCAAAAGGATTGGCCTCAGTCATGGCGGCAAAACTCTGAAGCGGATGCATGGAGCCAATAACCGCTCCGCAGCGCTTTGCGGCGGAGAGCATATCGGATGACAGCGCCCCGCTGCAATGAAGCACCACCGCCTTCTCCTGAAAACCCTTGTTATCGGCAATCGTCTGGCAGACGGGGGCGATTGAGTGGTCCGGCGTGGTGATAAAAACGACGGCCGCACGCGCCGAAGCCTCCCAGGGACTCTCATAGACAAGGACTTCCCCGCCCGCCGCTTTTGCCGTCTGAAGGGCTGAATCCCATGTTCTGCTGGAAAAAGCCGCCGGCTGGTAGCCGGCCGCCGACAAATGGCGGGCCAGTGCCGACCCGACCCGCCCGCAGCCGATTATGGCATAAGATGGTTTCATAAAGCCCTATACCCTTTCTCCTTACGCCAGCATACCGCCGTCGCAAAGAATACAGGCGCCGGTTGTATACGAGGCGGCATCCGATACCATATAGAGGGCCGCGCCCGCCATCTCGTCGGGCTGGGCCGCTCGCCCCATGGGAATCTGTTGAATAACATAGTCATGGATTTCCTTGTTGCCGAGTATCGCCTGGGAAAATTTGGTATCGGTCATACCCGGCAGCAAAGCGTTGACCCGGATGTTTTTCGGCGCCAGCTCCTTGGCATAAGCCTTTGTCATGGAAATAATGCCGGCCTTGGAGATCGAATAGACCCCCTGGAGAAAAGCGGGGGAGACCCCGTTTATCGAGGATACGTTCATAACAGCGCCACCGCCCGCCGCCTCCAGTAATGGTACGGCTTTTTGTATCATGAAAAAAGGCCCCTTCAGGTTCACATCCATAATTTTATCCCAGTGGCCCTCCTCTGCGGTCGTCAGCTCACCAAAATGCGGATTGGTGGCGGCATTGTTTATCAGAATATGAAGCTTGCCGAACCTTTCCTTAACATTGTCAAACAATGCCTGTATCTGGTCCAGATAGCCCATATGGCAGGCCATGGTCTCCGCCATGCCGCCTTCCTTCCTGATCTCCTCCGCCACTTTATCCAGCCCCTCCGGCTTGCGGCTGACCAGTATACACTGGGCTCCCTGGGCGGCCAGCGCTTTGGCAATCGATTCGCCGATACCGCGGCTTGCCCCTGTGATTAATGCAATTTTACCGGTTAAGGAAAAATCGACCATTTTGTTCTCCTTTCATTTGATTGTCGCTTGATAGAGATTTTTGCCCTCAAAGGCCTAAAACGCGCTGCGAAATTCAATCGGATGGAATATACGAATCATACGATTCCGTCCGTTGTATGTCAATTTAAAAAATCGAGCATTCGTTCGGTTTTTGATTGACAACAGACCGGATGCCCTTTTATGCTGCGTAGTGTGTGGAGGATAGGATAATGCCAAACATTATTATCGCCATACCGCCGCAAAGCGATGCGGAGACAATCGTTGACGAGCTAGTCGCGGCCGCCCGGAAGCTGCAGAATCTTCGCCCCTCAGAGGTTCAGATTGTGGTATCGGGCCCCGAAGCCTTGGCACAGGGCCGCAAAATCGCGGCGGATACCGGCATTGACGTATGCTCGGTGCCGATTGAAAATCCGGTTCATGCCACAGCAGACAGGTTTGTCGCCATTCTCGCCGAAGTTTGTGCAAAAAAGGCGCCCACCTGTGTCCTGCTGCCGCATACGGCCGCAGGGCTCGATGTTTCCCCCGCCCTTGCCGCCAAGCTAAACGCCGCCTGCCTCACGGGCGTAGAAAAAATTGAACCGGCGGACGGCCGCATCCGCTTTAGCCGGGAGATTTTTAACGGAAAACTCATGAGCAGATTGATGAGCGAAACCCAAATTACTGTCATCACTGTTCAGCCAGGCGCTTTTGCCCCGGCATCCCGCCAGACAGACGCCGCCGGGGCCCACAGCGTTGAACACTTCGGCCCATACGGGGGCCGGTCCCGCTTCAAGGAAATCCGCAGGCAGACCCAGGACAGCGCCTCCCTGGATCAGGCGGAGGTACTCGTCGCCGCCGGAAACGGCATCGGGGAAGAGGCGAATCTGGAACTGCTCCGTCAACTGGCGTCGCTTTTTGCCAAATCCGCGGTGTGTGGCTCCCGGCCGGTATGCGACAAGAACTGGCTGCCCCATCACCTTCAGGTGGGCGTCACGGGTAATGTCGTCAGCCCCAGGCTATATTTGGCATGCGGGGTTTCAGGGGCCAGTCAGCATATCGCGGGCATCCGGCAGGCCAAATTCATCGTTGCTGTTAATAAAGACCCCCGGGCCGCCATTTTTAATGCGGCCGATGTCTGTATTGTGGAGGATCTCATCACATTTATTCCCCTGTTGATAGATACCTATAAAAACGCTGCATGCTGACAGGCCGGACCCCTGATTATACAAAGCCCCCTATAGATGCCACGCGCCAGTGTTCAGAGCGCTGGAATGGGCGGATCCTACCGGGAATTGTTTGTTGTACCAAGCCATTAAACATGCTATTCTTTATAATTATATCCTAAATTGAAAATTGCTCAATTTAGGGGGATAGAATAGATATGATCAAAGGTATTGATGGAAAACGACGACGCCCTTAATGACATCTATCAAACCCTGCTTTCGGCATTTGGTCCCCGTCAATGGTGGCCGGCAGATACTACCGAGGAGGTTGTCATCGGGGCCATCCTGGCCCAGAACGTCGCATGGGAGAACGCGCGCAAAGCCATTGAAAACCTCAAACAGAATAACCTGTTGTCCCTGGCCGCCATTCATGAAACCGACGCGTCGACGCTTGCCCCATTGATTCGCCCCTCCCGCTTCTATCATCAGAAGGCCGAACGGCTTAAGAATTTCACCCATCTTCTGTTCGACGGGTTTAAAGGCGAGCTCTCAGATATGTTTGGCCTCGGGTTGGCTCCGCTCAGACAGGCATTGTTAGATTTAAAAGGGTTCGGGGAGGAAACCGTGGATTCGATCCTCTTGTACGCGGCAGAAAAACCGATCTTCGTGATTGATGCCTATACCCGACGCATATTTTCCCGCCTGGCGCTGATTGAAGCCGACGCGTCATACCGGGCATACCAGCAATTTTTTATGAGCCGTCTTCCGGCGGATACCGCCCTGTATAATGATTATCATGCCCAGCTCGTATACCTGGGCAACCGGATCTGTAAAAAGAAGTCGCCGCTGTGCCCGGAATGCCCGTTAAACCACCGGTGCCACCATAAAATGGAACCTCTGCAATGACCGCCTCGAAATCTCCCGAAGAACTACAGCAACGGATACAAGACCTGGAGGGGCAGTTAAAGGATTGTCGGAGCCAATTGACGACCCTTCGGGAAAAGGCGGAAGCCTATCGCCTAATGATCGAAAATGTTCCTGACATGATATGGATCATGTCGGCGGAAAAATTCGAGCTCCATTATCTAAGCCCATCAGCGGAGCAAATGCTCGGCTATACGGTGGAAGAGACCCTTAAAAAACCCTTTCATGAGATTCTCACGCCCGAATCCTATGAATATGTGCGCCAATACTTTGAAAAAGAAGTCATCCAGAAAATAAAAAGGCAAATCCCCCCCGACGCAAACCACAAACTCGAAATTGCGTATCTTCGCAAAGACGGCACGACTTTGTGGGTGGAAATCACCGCCCGCCTCATATTCGGCGAAAAAGACGAGGTAAAACAGATAATCGGCGTCTCAAGGGATATCTCGAGCCGGATTTCCGCCCAGCGGGCGCTTAAAAAGAGTGAAGAAAAATACCGCACGCTTTTTGAAGATTCCCGCGATACCATCTATATCACCGCGAAAACCGGGGAATTTGTCGATATCAACCCCGCGGGGGAGTCCCTTTTCGGCTGCAGCCGAAATGAGATTATCGGTTCGAATATCCTGGATCTCTATGAGAACCCGCATGAACGGGAACGATTTATGCGAGTCATCGAGGCGCAAGGCTATGTACGCGACTATTCCCTGCGTCTCCTAAAAAAAGACGGCACGAGCATCGACTGCCTGATTACGGCCACACTGTGGGTAGGAGCAGACGACACCATCTATGGATACCAGGGGATTATTCGGGATGTTACCCTGCAAAAACGGTATAAAGAGCATCTCCAGCATGTGCAGAAAATGGAAGCCATCGGCACCCTTGCAGGCGGCATTGCCCATAACTTCAACAATTTATTAATGGCGATCCAGGGAAACACCTCCCTGATGCTAATGAAAACCCCCGCCGGGGATCCCGATCACAAAAAACTTAAAACGATTGAACGCCACATCCAGTACGGCTCGGAGCTCAGCAACCAACTGCTGGGCTTTGCCAGGGGCGGACAGTATCAGGTCAAGAGCCTGAACCCGAACCCACTGATCCGGATGAGCGCAAAGATGTTCTCCTCCACCCGCAAGGAAATCACCTGTCATACCCGATTGGAGCCGGATATCTGGTCCGTGGAGGTCGATCCCGGACAGCTGGAGCAGGTCATGATGAACCTCTTTATCAATGCCTGCCAGGCCATGGAGGACAGCGGAGAGATCTACATTCAGACGGAGAATGTCACCCTCAATGAGTTCCAACTGGCCGCCTTTCAGGCCAAACCTGGGGATTATGTCAAAATATCCGTGACAGACACGGGCAGCGGCATGGATGAAGAGACCCGGCAAAAAATATTTGAACCGTTTTTTACGACCAAAAAGCAGGGGCAAGGAACCGGCCTGGGCCTTTCCTCGGTCTATGGCATTGTCAAGCATCACGGGGGCTATATCACGGTATACAGCGAAATCGGCAGGGGGAGCACGTTTAATATCTACCTGCCAACCAACAAAAAAGCCCCGGAGCCGGAAAGCGAGTTGCCGGACACCCTGAGCAAGGGGGATGAGACCGTTCTGGTGATCGATGACGAAAAAATTATCGCTGAAACCGCTCAGATCATGCTGGAAGCGCTGGGTTATACCGCGCTGACCGAGGAAAGCGGGCAGGCGGCAATTGCTGCTTATAAACAAAATAAGACTCAAATCGACCTGGTCATACTGGATATGATCATGCCGAATATGAACGGCCGGGAAACGTTTGAATCCCTGAAGGCCGTTAATCCGGATATAAAAGTCCTGCTTTCCAGCGGCTACAGTATCGACGGGCAGGCTACGGAATTATTGAATCTGGGATGCAAGGGGTTTATCCAAAAACCGTTCAACCTCATAGAGCTATCCAAAAAAGTAAGGGAGGTAATTGACGAAATATAGGAACCATTTTTGGCAATTTTTTTAAAGCCCCTACCAACACCCAATAGCCAACACCTAATACCCAATACCCAAATTTGACGATCTCGTAAAAAGTCTATTTTAGATGGCAAAGAAAAAAGTTCAAGATCAAGGCGACGCAAATTTCGAGGAATGCAGCGTACATAGGAGTACGTGAAATTCCGAGAAATGCAGCGCAACGCAGATATTGGACTTTTTACGAAGCCATCAAATTTCATACCCGACTCAAAAAAAACTCCGCATTTATGGCCAAATGCTAGCCTAGTGGCACGCTTCTTGATTGATTTTTTGGCATAGGGATAGTAAACGTACGCATCCATCAGCCGTGCCGCATATACCCCTATGGGATGCGTCGACAAAATATATCCAACCCATCCCACACAGACCGGGGGACCTGTTTTGATGCGCAGCTCAACCGTATCAAATAAAGATGTCGCCGTTGATGCCGGACTTTGGATGGTATTGCGCTATGCCGTTTATACGCTCCTGATGTTTGCCCTGACCACTTCACTGCCATTAATTCTGCAACAAGAAAACATCGCTGCCTTCAAAGAAGGCGAATTGATTGAATGGTGTCAGCTCATACTGCTTATCTCGGCAAGCGGCATATTGTTGTACGGCGCTTTTACGCGCCATCAGGGCATCTTACGTTTGCTGGGATGCCTGTCTGCGTTTGCTGCATTAAGAGAACTCGACACATTATTTGACCGGATGCTGCCTGTTACCGGGTGGAAGATTGGGTATCTCATTATCGTATATGCCCTTGTTTCCGTGTACATGGACAAAAAAGCCATCAAAGACCAAATCCGGGATTTTCTAAAAACCCATGCCGTTGTCATCCTCTGGACCGGCTTTCTTGTCGCCATACCCATCGGTCAGCTGGTTGGCCATGGCACCTTTCTCAAGGCCTTAATGGGCGAGGATTACATCCGTGACTACAAACGGATAATTGAAGAGTCCCTGGAGCTCATGGGATATCTTTTGATACTGGCGGGCAGCATTGAAGCCCTGGTGGAAAGGGGAAAGGTGGAAGATGAAAGGTGGCGGTAAAAGCTACTGAAAGACCCGGCCCGGGGGATACTTCGGCCTAAATTGAAAATCGCTCAATTTAGGTTCGAGATGGTTTCGGATACCTGAAAACAGGAGGGGGCTATGCGGCCAGATAGAATCGGGGGGATGGGACCCTCCATCCCCCCGATTTTCGATGTTTTTCTCTATAAATGGCCTCTCATTTTTCACGCTTAAATGGACAGAGGGGCGCTCCGCGCTTTTTTAAAGCCCCTCTTCCGTCAACGAAAACGCCGCCCCATTAATTGCCCAGGGTATCAGCAACCGGTTCCTTCTGAAGGTGCTCCTCCCATTTGTCCCCCCACAGGTCGGGGACCGTTTCCTCAACCGGCAGGATGGATTCCCAGGAAACATCCATATTCTTAAAAATCCGTTTCAACTCATCCGCACTCGGCGCCATCCATACACAGTAGCGCATGCCTTCCGCCTCGTTGATATAGGTCCGTATCCAGGTCGCGGATTCAATATTGGCCATCTTCCGCCAGTTAGCCTGCACCACCTTGCAATCAATGCCGGGATTATGATGGACGACCATGAATTTTCCCATCTTTGCCATAACAAACCTCCTTTTTCTTTGAAGTATTTTCCTTCAAAACGGTCCAGGAGGGCCTGTCCTTCCTGAAACCGCTAATACGGCAAACGCGAGGCTATTATTGGACGGTTTTCCATAGCTCTATTTATTATTAAGCATTAACTATGCCAATTTCCCCGTAACCACCGGGCCGCCCTCGGGCAGAAGTCAAAAAATACCGGATGTTAAAAACAGAATGCTTAAAAAATAGTTGTATAATCGAAAAATTAGTCCTATATAGGAGGCATTTTGTGTGGGTCGGTTTTTGCCGCCTTGCGTACAAACCCAAGGGAACATCAGGGTTTAACCCATTAACAGTAAAAGCGTTATAGTAACGTTATATTAACGATTTGGTTTTGGTTTCCATGCACGACCCCCTAATTCTCTTGCAGCCCGATCCACTGCTTAAATTTTCCATTTGACAGTTTTGACGATCTTGTAAAAAGTTGATTTTAGGATGGCAAAGTAAAAAGTTTAAGCCCCAGTTAAGATCGGGGGTCGCGCAAAATCCCGAGGAATGCAGAGTACTTAGCTGTACGTGAGATTCCGAGGGACGGAAGCGCCACACAGATATTGGACTTCTAAGGAACTTGAAAATATATATTAATATTCCAGAAGGTTAGCTCTCTGTCATTGCGAGGAGCAAAAGCGACGAGGAATCTTGTTTGTTAAAGATTTCTCGCT
>JAGXLR010000066.1 GCA_018334555.1 Desulfobacterales bacterium | reverse complement strand
AGGCGATGCTGGACCGGATTGATGGCTACCTCAATATGCCGGAAAGGGATCGCCGGATTTTCAGCCTGCGCTCAAGACTCAATGCGTTTGAAGGGCAATACGGGGGCTTGTCAGAGGACCTCTACGATGCCCTGAGCCCTTATATCAAAGGCGGACAGCTGGCGCTCCAACAGATAGGAAGTGATGAGGCCGAGCGTATCACCCGGCAAATCAGGGCAAAACTAATGCCCTGATGAACGCGCATGAAACGTTTTGGAAAAATAGGGCTGATCGCTGATTCACATGGTAATCTGCCCGCAACCATCGCAGCCATCAATTGCCTGAAGAAAAATGGGGCCGAACGCCTCTATCAGTTGGGGGACTTGTTTGACTCGGCCCTGGATAACGATTTCATGGATATCCTGCAGGCTGTTTGCAGCCATAACGTGTTAAGCGTCAAGGGCAACAATGACTACCAGGTCGAAAAGGGCCTTGACAACGGCTGGGTCTCCAATCTGGCCGAAGCCGATAGATCCTATGTGCGGCAATATTTGCAGAACATGCCCATGAAGCGTGAAGTATATGATATATGCATAACGCACTCCCAGCCATATGATAATATTCGGGCCTTTTATGAGCCGATTGATGACGGCGGCACGCAAAGGGCCGAAAAAATATTCCGGGATACGGATTATTTTATGATCTGTTGCGGCCACAGCCATCATCCGGTTTTGTTTCGGTGGCGATCCGGTAGGGTAAGCAGAGAAGAGTTATCTGAAAAATATCGGGTTCCCTTTTTATCGTCAGAGCGATATATTCTGATCGTAGGGGCGGTGGATAGGGGGGAGTGCGGTTTGCTGGATTTTGAAGCGAATGTTTACCGCAGGCTTCGGATTTATAAGGATTGACGTGTTGACTGGGCCGCTGGAAAACTGCTACGGGAGCCTGCGAATGGTCGCCTTCTGCAAAAATGCAGCGGTGGCATAAACCATATTTTTTTACGTGCCATGATACGTCCGGTGATATGACAAGGTATGGATATGACAAGAAACAGCAATGATTCCACGATAAAGGTGCTGGGTATATGCCTGGGCGCATCGACGATTTCACTGGTCCAGCTGGAGGGGCCTCGAGCCGAAACGGCGCTAAGAGATATCAGCATTCAGGATGAGATTCGGGTTATCGATGCATCGGTGCATCCCCACGGGGGCAATCCAAAAGATACCCTTTATGAAGTGCTCGAACGGATGGACTTGGGCCGTTTTGACCATATCACTGCAACCGGCCGTCGATTCAGGCATTTTGTGGATCTGACGTCCATACCCGAACCTGAGGCCGTGGAGTATGCCTATCAGTTCGTCAAGCCCGAAAAGATCGACTCTCCAGCACTGGTTTCAGCGGGCGGCGAGACATTTATGGTCTATATTCTAAACCGGCACGGTCGGATCTCCAATGTGATGACCGGAAACAAATGTGCGTCCGGAACCGGCGAGTTTTTCATGCAGCAGCTTCGCCGAATGGGGGTGACTCTGGAGGAGGCCGCAAAATGGTCGGCGAACACGGAACCCTATGCGGTTTCCGGCCGTTGTTCCGTATTCTGCAAATCCGACTGCACGCATGCCATCAACAAGGGGATTCCCAAATCCCGGGTAACCGCCGGCCTCTGTCGGATGATGGCCAATAAGATTCTTGAGCTGCTCAAAAAGGTGGAACGAAGGCATATTATGGTGGTCGGGGGAACCAGTCAGAACCAGATGATGATCGAGTACCTCAAAAAAGAGATCCCCGGCCTTATCGTTCCCAAAGCGGCCCCGTATTTTGAGGCCTTAGGGACCGCACTTTGGGCGCTGAGCCATGAGACAAAGGACTGCCCGCGGCTTGATAGCCTTTTTCACTCCCATGCGGCCTCTTTTGATACGCTCCCGCCGCTTTCGGAATTTAAGGATCGGGTGACATTTATTGCGTCCATGAAAAAGGAGGCGCCTAAACCGGGCGATGTTTGTATCCTCGGCCTTGACGTCGGCTCGACGACCACCAAGGCGGTGCTTTTCAGAACCTCCGATAATGCCATGCTGGCCTCCATCTATGGTTTAACCGCAGGGGATCCGGTGGGGGCCTCGCGGAGATGCTATGCCCGTATTTTGGAGGCGATCGAGCCCCATGTCGATCCTGCCGAAGTCCGCATTATCGGGTTGGGGGTGTGCGGTTCCGGCCGACAGATCGCCGGGTTGCATGCCTTGACCGACGGCATCATCAATGAAATCATCGCACATGCCGCGGCAGCCGTTCATTTTGACCCGGATGTGGACACGCTTTTTGAGATCGGCGGCCAGGACGCCAAATATACCTATATCACCGCCGGTGTGCCGTCCGATTATGCCATGAACGAGGCCTGTTCCGCGGGTACGGGATCGTTCCTCGAGGAATCCGCGTATGAGACTTTGGGTATCAAGGTGGATGAAATCGCGGATGTGGCCATGGAAAGCAAAAATCCGCCGAATTTTAACGACCAGTGCGCCGCATTCATCTCCTCGGATATCAAAACCGCCATTCATGAGGGGATCGATCAGAATGACATCGTAGCAGGGTTGGTTTACTCGATATGTATGAATTACACCAACCGGGTTAAGGGCAACCGGCCGGTGGGGGAAAAGGTCTTTATGCAGGGCGGGGTTTGCTATAATTATGCCGTTCCCCTGGCCATGGCCTCTCTTTCCGGAAAGCCGATCATCGTCCCGCCGGAGCCCGGGTTGATGGGCGCATACGGGGTCGCTTTGGAGATCAAAAAACGGATCGACCTCGGCTTGATGCAGGAACACGCATTTGATCTGCGAGAGCTTGCCGATCGTGAGGTGAAATACTGCAAGTCCTTTATCTGCAAAGGCGGAAAGGAAAAATGTGACCGCGGATGCGAAATCAATGTCATCGAGATCAACGGCAAGAAGTATCCCTTCGGCGGCGCCTGCAACCGGTATTACAACCTTCGGTTCAACCTCTCATACGATGTGACGAAGCTGGATCTTGTCAAACGCCGCGAAGAATTAATATTCGAAAAATATGCCGCCGCCTGGTCGCCATCCAATGAAGTGCCGTTTAAGGGCACGGTCGGCATCAACAAGAGCTTTCTGGTCAACACCTACTACCCCCTGTATGCCACATTCTTCTCAAACATCGGCTACCAGCCGGTGCTTGCCTCAAACCCCTCACAGGAAGGCATTGACCAGCGCAATGCCGCATTCTGTCACCCAGCGGAGCTCTCCCACGGATTCTTTGACTCGCTCTTAAACGTGGATCCGCCCGTGGATTTTTTATTTCTTCCCCATGTCAGGGGCATTCCGGTCGAAAATGGATATCCGGTCTCTCAGGTATGCCCCTTTGTCCAGGGCGAGCCCTTTTATCTCCAGACCACTTTCAAGCAGCGGATTGATCGGCTCAAGCAAAAGGGGATGCGCCTTTTGACGCCGTTTATTGATATGTCTGAAGGGCTTGACAAGGCCAAAGAGGCGCTGGTCGAGGTGGCATATCAGATGGGGGTGGCGCGGCAGCAGGCGGAGAAGGCGTTTCATAAGGCTCTCGGACAACAGAGGCAATGCCTGGAGGAGATGAAAAATATCGGCCGATCCGTTATCAGCCAGTTGGAGTCCGATCCGGATGCCATGGGGGTGGTCATTTTCAGCAGGCCCTATAACGGCATGGTGGAAGAGGCCCATATGGGGATTCCGCATAAGCTGGCCTCCCGTGGCGTCCAGGTCATCCCCATGGATTTTCTGCCCATTGATGAGGAGCCGGTGAAGGACCATATGTATTGGGCCATGGGCCAGTTGATACTCAAGGCCGGGCATTATGTGAAGCGGCATCCCCAGCTTTTTGGAACCTATATCACGAACTTCTCCTGCGGGCCGGATTCTTTTATTATCGGCTATTTCAGAACCCTAATGGGCCGCAAGCCGTCACTTACGCTTGAGCTGGACAGCCATACCGCGGATGCGGGCATCGAGACCCGAATCGAGGCGTTTCTGGATATTGTCGCCGAATATCGGCAGTTGGTCAGCCGGCAACAGCTTCAAAAATCGGCCTCAAGTTTTACGCAAGCCGAAACCTTTATGGACAAAGGGGTTGCGAAAGTCAGGACCTCAGACGGTGAGGTGCTGCCGATGACCGACCGCCGGGTTACATTTCTCATTCCCTCCATGGGGCGGATCTCCACCGAAGCCCTTGCGGCCGTTTTCCGGGAATCCGGATACCATGTGGCCCCTCATCCGCCGGCCGATGAGGCGGTATTAAAGCTGGGCCGGGCCAATACCTCCTGCAAGGAATGCCTGCCGTTGATATTAACCACCGGTACGCTGTTAAACTATATACAGACCCGAAAACAGCCGGACGAGGTTTTGGTCTATTTTATGCCTTCTGCTTCGGGGCCTTGCCGATTCGGCCAATATAATGTTTTTATGCGGGACCTGATTGACCGCCTGGAGATTGAAAATGTGGCCATATTTACGTTGACTTCGGATAACACCTATTTCGGCATGGGCAACGGGTTCAATTACTACAAGGCCTGGTGGGCCATCCTTATCTCGGACCTGATGGAGGACATTCGCTCCATGATGCTGGCCAACGCCAAAGACACGGAAGGCGCCATGGAGATCTTCAATGAGGAGTGGGCCCTGATATTAAACGCATTGGAGAAGGGCAACTTCGATGATTTATCCCGGCAGCTGGATCGCAGTATGGCCCGTTTTTCAGGCATCTCTTTAATCCGGCCGGCAGAAGAGGTGCCGGTCATCCTTTTGACCGGAGAGATCTTCGTCCGGCGCGACGCCCTGTCCCGACAGTATTTGACAGAGAGCCTGGCGGAAAGCGGATTCGCCGTTATCTGCTCGCCGGTTTCAGAATGGATCCGGTATTCGGATTATATGATGAAGGTAGACGGCGACTGGCCAGCCATGTCATTTTTTGAGAAGCTGCAGTTTTATCTTCGTCAGACATTTATGAACCGATATGAGAAGCGGCTTGCCGCCATCATTTCAAAGTCGGGGCTCTCCTCGGGCAGACCGGCCCGTGTCGATCATGTGATTGATCATGCGAGACCGTTTATTTCAAAGAACTTGGGGGGTGAGGCCATCCTGACGGTCGGGAGCTCCTTGACGGAAATCGCCTCCGAGGTCTGCGGGGTGATCGCGATCGGCCCCTTCGGCTGCATGCCGAACCGGCTTTCGGAATCCATCTTAAGCGAGGTCATGCACAGGGACGTCAAATTGGACTTGGCATCCGGCGACGGCAGCAGGCTGCGAACGATGCTTTCGGACTTCGAAGATCTGCCGTTCCTGGCCATCGAAAGCGACGGCTCGCCGTTTCCGCAGCTGATCAACGCCAAGCTCGAAGCATTCTGTCAGCAGGCTGAACGGCTGCACCGCCGCATGACGGAAAATTAACCCTTCACCGGGCTTTGATCTCGCCCTTTAGGATCTGTTTTAAGCCTTTCAGGGTGCCCTTCCAAACCGCATCCTCCCCGGCCATAAGCGCCACAACAACGTCATTTTCCACGCTGACCTCAAGAACGATCTCCTCCTCGCCGACCTTAAAAACGGCTTCCCCCCAGCGTTCAGCGGGCAGATTGCTGGTTTCGCAGTCATAGTCGGTTCGGATTTCACCGGTCATTCGAATTTCGCCCATTTCAACTCCTTGTCAGGTTTATTTTTTTTGCAGAAAAAGCGGCATCTCCGATTATCGGAGCAAAGGCGGATTATGGGACCGTTGCCAGCCCATCGATTTCGACGCGTTTATGGCCTCGAAGCAAGCGCGGATCGAATACTGGCGGAATTTGCTGACAAAGCCGATTAACGGGCCGCCGGATGGCCGATGCACAGGATATACAATGGGCGTTCGGATTCGGATGGGCCCAATATTCGACCGAGCGCCTCGTTTTGGAACGCGCCGATGGGCACCGCCCCGAGGTTAAGGGAGACGGCCTGGAGTAAGACATTCTGAGCGGCGTGACCGGCCTCCATGAATACATACTGGATGCCGCGCTTTCCGTATTTAGCCGTAGTCCGCTCAAGTACGCCCGTTATTATGATGGAAACCGGGGCATTGCGGACTGCGGACTGGGATAGGGCGGCATCGCAAACGGCCTTGCGATGGTCACCGGCCTTTACCTGTTCCAGCTGATGGCCGGCCGGACGGTAATGATAGATGCCGGGGTTTATCTTTTCCGCCTTGCCGGCTACCAAATAGATCTCCAATGGGTATAAGGCACCCGCAGAGGGCGCCGTCCGAAACCCCCGGGAATTCGTGATTCCCTGGGCCGCCCACAGGAGTTGCCCGATATGCGCCAGGGTGAGCGGCCTATCGGTATAATGGCGAACGGACCGACGTTCATTAAGGGCCTTTTCAAGTGCGCTCGCGCCGTCCGTACGCGGTGCGGGCAGGTCAATCAGTGGCTTCTCGGGCGGTTTTTCCATGGCGTATCCCCCTTTTTCAACAAACATCGGCATCGACAGAAGCAGGCCGACGACGACAATCCCGATCAGGATCAGCCGGCATAAGAAAGATAGAGAAAAAACATTCCAATACATGGCAAAAGCAACCTTTTGTATTAATATTTGAACCTAAACTGAGCGATTTTCAAGTTTGCTGCAGATACAAGGAAGCGGATGTTAAGCTATAGCGGGCTATGCGAGACATCCGCTGACAAAGTAGATGCGGCAAAATTGGAAATCCCGAAGGGTTTCAAATTTTTAAAGATAGAATTGATTGAAGTCTTTTAAAATAATAAAAAAAACAAAAAGTTTAAAAATTTGAAACGCTCAGTTTAGGTTGAAGATATACATACGTCATCCTAAATATATACGCACGCCGTTCCGTCGTCAAAGCCGATGAAAATTTTGAAGCTATAGGGATATAGGTTTTTTCTTGACACCGGTGAAATATAATCGTTAAAAAAAAAATTTATGCCTTGACGCGGATGGGCTATCCGACTGACGTCAGGAATGATCATTTCCCATGCAATCCCATGTAAATACGATGAATCCCAGCAACTGCCGACTGGAGTTTTGGGAGGGGGGGCTCCGGTCGCCGATGGCGCCCATGAATCCGGAGCAATTGTCCCGCCAAAATGCCTTGTGGCGGTCGGATATCAATAGCTTTGGCCCTTGGATGCCGGCTGCTGCGGATCGGTCGATCCAGAGGCTGACGGACAGGATCTGGCAGCCTTCAAGCGGCTCAGGGGATAATAAAATTGTCATCTGCGGTCCCTGTGGTTCCGCAATGGATGTGGCGTGGGATTTGGCCGGGAATGGTCGCCTGGAAGTCTGGGACTCGGTTATCTCGGCATCTCAGCAATCCGGAAGAGGCCAGCGGCAGCGCACCTGGAAGTCGCCTGTCGGCAATCTTTATGCCGCATGGCGCTGGCCCGATCCGGGATCGCTTGCAAACCCCGGATGGGAAGGCCTTTTGCCGCTGCTTGCCGGGTATATCGCCGCCCAGGTTTTAATCGAGAAGGGCCTTTCGGTCCGGGTCAAATGGCCGAACGATCTGTTGGTTGGCGATCGCAAGGTTGGCGGGATTTTGCTTGAACAAAAATCCGGGCGCGTTGTGGTTGGGATCGGTTTAAATATCGAGAGCCGGCCGGAGGATCATCTGCTAAGGGATGATTTTGCCATCCCGGCGACGAGCCTGAAAATCGAGAACCTGGCAGCCACGCCCCTGGCCCTGTGGTTGACGATGGTGACGGTTGGAAAGACAATATTCTATCAGATGGTTGAATCCATAGCGCCGGCTGAATGGCGGCGCATTCTAAACCGTCGATTGGCATGGATCGGCAAACGGGTTCGAATCCGGTCCGGCCACTCAACGCCCTATGAGGCCACGGTTAACGGTCTGGCGGAAGACGGCGGCCTTGAACTGCAGGCCGGAAGCAGAACAATGGTTATTTATTCGGGAAGCCTTGTGCCAGTGTAGGTGCCCATCAATTTTGATGGCTTCGTAAAAAGTCCAATATCTGTGTTGCGCTTCCATCCCTCGGAATTTCACGTACAGCTAAGTACGCTGCATTCCTCGGGATTTGCGACGCCTTGATCTTGAACTTTTTACTTTGCCATCCCAAAATCGACTTTTTACGAGACTGTCAATTTAAAAATTTTAATGGATTGAAGGATTTGACGGCATGTGTCCCAAAACCTTTGAGGATATTCGACAGGAAATCGAGGGGAAACCGATTTTAATCGCCAACCGGGGGATTCCGGCCCGGCGCATCAGCCGCTCCATTTCCGAGTGCCTTGAGGCGGTGGCGATAATGACGGCAACCGACGTGGACAAGACGTCCCCGTCGACCCTCGGGGCCCATGAGCTCCTGCTTTTGGGTGAAGATCCCAACGCCTACCTGGACATGGATTTAATCATTCGAAAGGCCAGGGAGCGCGGGGTTATCGGTATTCACCCCGGGTGGGGGTTTATCGCGGAAAACGACAACTTTCCGGCAAAATGCGAGGCCGCCGGGATTACGTTTATCGGCCCGCCGGCCGAGGCCATGAAGATGCTGGGCAATAAGGTGTCGGTGCGCAAACTCGCCCAGAAGCTAAACATACCGGTTGTGCCCGGTTCGGAAACCGCCGTAACGATTGAAGAGGCCCGTGATATCGCTTATCAAATCGGCTTTCCGATTATGCTTAAAGCCGAAGGCGGCGGCGGCGGCCGGGGCATCTATGAAGTATATTCAGAAGAGCAGTTGGAATCGGCATTTAACAAGGCTTCGGTGATGGCCGAGGCCTCTTTCGGTAACCCCCGGATCTATATTGAAAAATATCTCACATCGGTCCGCCATATTGAAATTCAGGTCATCGCCGATCATTACGGCCACGTCTTCGCCTTTGATGAGCGCGATTGCACGGTTCAACGGCAGCACCAGAAGCTTGTTGAGATCACGCCCTCGCCTTGGTCGAGGATGACCGAAGATCTTAGAGAAAGGCTCAAAACCGATGCGAAAAGGCTGATTGCCGAGGTGGGCTATTATTCTCTGGCGACGGTGGAGTTTTTGATTGATGATGAGGCCAATCCTTACCTGATCGAGGTCAATACCCGGCTGCAGGTGGAGCATGGCATTACCGAGTGCCGCTATGGCATTGACCTGGTTGAGGAACAGGTGGCCATCGCCTTTGGCGGGCGTCTCAGGCTGTCTGAATCCGCTACCGTCCCTTTCCAGCACGCCCTTCAGGTTCGGATCAACTGTGAAGACCCGCAGAACGGCTTTGCCCCCAATGCCGGTATGATTACGCGCTATGTATCTCCGGGCGGACAGGGGGTGCGTCTGGATTCGTGCGTTACGGAAGGCTATGAATTTCCCTCTCAGTATGACTCGGCCGCATCGCTTTTGATTGCCTACGGCAGTTCCTGGATTAAAACCGTAAAATTGATGCAGCGGGCGCTGCGCGAATACACGATCGGCGGGGTGAAGACCACAATTCCGTTTCACCGGCAGATTATCAAGCATCCGCAATTCGTGGCCGGTGACTTTGATACCCGGTTTATTGAAAAAAGCCCGGAGCTGATGAACTATACGGATCAGGAACCCGAAGCGCTGCGTCTTTCCAGGCTGGTGGCGCAGATTTCGGCCCGCGGCTACAACCCGTTTGTCGAACTGGGTGAATATCGCGGGCTCTACGATAAACGACTGGGGCGCCTGGAAGTTGTTGTCCCGCGGCTTGAGCCGGTTGCCGAAACCTATCTCTATCCGCGCGGCGACCGGGACGCGATACTAGATTTGATCCGTGACTCAAACCATGTCCATTTTACCGATACCACAACCCGGGACATCACCCAATCCAACAGCGGCAACCGTTTCAGACTGGCCGAAGACCGAATTATTGGCCCCTACCTGGACGGATGCGGATTTTTTTCCCTGGAAAACGGGGGCGGCGCCCATTTTCACGTGGCCATGCTGGCCAATATGACCTATCCGTTTACCGAAGCGAGGGAGTGGAACCAGTTTGCGCCCCATACCCTTAAACAGATCCTTATTCGTTCCACCAATGTACTGGGCTACCGGCCGCAGTCCAAAGCCATGATGGCCAAAACCGGGGAGATGATCTGCGAGCATTATGATGTGGTCAGGTGTTTTGACTTTTTAAACCATATCGAAAATATGCGGCCCTTTGCGGAAATCGCCTTGAACTCCTCTGCAAATATTTTTGAGCCGGCCATCTCCCTTTCCTATACGGACGGGTTCAATGTGGACCGCTATCTGACCGTTACCGAAGACATCCTCCGAATGATAGCCGATATTGCGGGGGTTGATAAGCGTGCCGCCAGCCGACGGATTATACTGGGGCTAAAGGATATGGCCGGTGTGTGTCCGCCCCGGTTCATACGCCAGCTGATAGGCGCCTTGCGCAAAAAATACCCGGATCTGATTCTGCATTACCACCGGCATTATACAGACGGCCTGTTTGTCCCGGCGGTGGGGGCGGCGGCTGAAGCCGGCGCCCATATCGTGGATACGGCGATCGGCGCCGCTGTCAGGTGGTATGGCCAGGGGGAGGTGCTTTCGACTGCTGCCTACATTGAAGACGAGCTCGGGCTAAAAACCCATTTGAACAAGGACATGATCCGCAAGTGCGGATTTATTTTGAAGCAGATCATGCCGTACTATGACCGGTACTGTTCACCGTATTTTCAGGGTATCGACTATGACGTGGTCGAACACGGCATGCCGGGCGGGGCCACGTCCTCCTCCCAGGAAGGGGCCATGAAACAGGGCTATATTCGTTTGCTTCCCTATATGCTGCGGTTTTTGGCCGGGACCCGTAAGATCATCCGGTATCACGATGTGACGCCGGGCTCCCAGATCACCTGGAACACCGCTTTTCTCGCGGTTACAGGGGCCTACAAAAGAGGCGGGGAGCGCCATGTCCGGCATATGTTAGATGTTCTGGAAACCGTGTCCCAGACACCCGAAGAAAACCTTTCAGACGAGATCCGATGGGATCGCTTAAAGCTCTACCAGGACAGCAACGATGCCTTCCGGGACCTGCTTCTGGGTCGATACGGAAAGCTCCCGCTGGGATTCCCGCCGGACTGGGTCTACCAGAGCGCGTTTGGCACGGATTACGAGTGGGCCCTTGAGAACCGGACCGAGGCTTCCCCGTTGGCGTTTATTGAGGATGTGGATTTTGATGCGGAAAGGCAGAGTCTGAAGCAGCACATCGGCCGGGTACCCACGGAAGAAGAATTCGTGCTCTACTTGAACCATCCGGGCGATGCCATCAAGACCATTGAATTTCAGAAGAACTACGGGGATCCCAACCGGATCCCCCTGGATGTCTGGCTTGAAGGCCTGGAGCGTCGGCAGGAGCTCCAGTTTACCGACAGCCAGGGCAAACCCCATAAAATGCAGATACTCGATATCTCGCCGCCGAGAAAAAGCGGTGTGCGTGTCGTTCGATATCTTTTGGATTCTGAAATATTTACCTGCCAGGTGCCGGTCAAGACCCCGGAGACGCAGGGCTCGGCCACCCTGGAGATGGCGGATCCCAATAACGCCTATCACGTGGCCTCCCCCAGCAACGGTGATCTCTGGGTGATGTACGTCAGCGCCGGGGATTTTGTGAAAGCCGGAGAGGAAATATTCAACATTTCCATTATGAAGCAGGAAAAGGCGGTTGCCGCGCCCACGGACGGGGTGGTGAAGCGGGTCCTGAAGACGGCCAATTACAAAGAGAACAAGAAGATGGTCCCCGTCACGGAAGGGGAGCTTCTTGTTGAACTCGGGCCGGCCCCCAACATCTGCAGCCACTGCCATAAGCCGATCGCTGTGGAAGAGTTCAACTACTGCCCCTACTGCGGTGCGCCGGCGGCCAACTGAGGCGGCCATCTATTCAGATCGACCGGATAGCCTGATGCCGCCAGTTGACACAGGGTGTTGGCAAGATCCCGGATGCCCGGTTTTTTGCCGGAAGAGGCGTCTAACGCGATAGCCGCATGATCGCGGTCTTTGAGAATGGATCGGATAAGGCCGGTGAGCACGGTTTTCGGTCCGACTTCGATAAACATGTCCACCCCGTCTGCATACATCGTCTCGATATCGTCGATAAAGTGGATGGGGTTTGTCAAATGCCGGCCCAGCAGTTGTTTGGCTGCTTCATCGTCTGTTGGGTAGGGACGGCCGGTGGTATTCGAGTAAACTGGGATATCGGATGCCAGAAAATCAATGGTTTGGAGCGTATGCTGAAACGGCCGGGCCGCAGATTCCACCAGACGGCTGTGGAACGCAGCGGCTACCGGCAGTCGGATCGCCCGGATATGGTTTTCCTTTAAAACGCCGTGCATTTTTTCGATATCCGGCGTGGGGCCGGAGAGAACACCCTGGTCCGGGCTATTCCGATTGGCCAGAATGATATCCAGACCATAATCGGCAATCAATTTGGGAATTTCATCAATTGGGGCCTTAACCGCCATCATGGTGCCGGCCTCGCCTTGCTGTTCGCCCGCTTTCGCCATGTATCGGCCCCGGGCTACGGAGAGCCGGAAAAAATCCTCCCGGCTGATACGTCCGGCGGCGTGAAGGGCGGTTAACTCGCCATAGCTGTGTCCGCAGACGGCATCGGGTGAGACTGAGAAGTTGGACAGACAGCCACGCATGACGAGGCTTATCGCGCCGATAGCGGGCTGCGCCATCTCGGTTTGCCGCAGCCGGTCCTCCTGGCTTTTTAATTCATCCTTGCTATCGGCAGGGTTTGGAAAAATGATGGCGGACAATCGGGCGTTCTGGTCAAACGCCGCATCCGCCTGTTTTAAAATTTCATCAGCCCCTCGACAACAGCGAACCAGATCAGCCCCCATGCGAACATACTGGCTGCCCTGGCCGGGAAAGACGAACCCGATTTTTCGATAGGTTCTATTTTCACCGAAATAGATATTTTTTTCAGTCCCGTCGATGGCGGCCGTGTGGTCCAGGTGATGCAGGGCTTTTTCTTTGACAGCGGCCGGAGAGGTATCCGGCTCCAGCACCATTAGCAGACGGCAGGCATCGGAAGCGGAAAATTGGCTTTGAGCCAGCCGGGCCTGTTTTTGTATGGACTCGAAATCGGTTGAAACCGAATCAAAAAAATCTTTCACCCGTTTTTTTACCGCTTCCCGGTTGGCGGCGGAAAAGGCGACAATCTCTGTTTGCGGCCGGTTAGGATTCACAATCATGCCTTATTAATAAAAAAATACAATAAAATTAATGGCTTCGTAAAAAGTCCGATATCTGTGTGGCGCTTCCATCCCTCGGAATCTCACGTACAGCTAAGTACGCTGCATTTCTCGGGATTTGCGCGCCTTGATCTTGAACTTTTTACTTTGCCATCCCAAAATCGACTTTTTACGAGACTGTCAAAATTGATGACTTCGTAAAAAGCGGTTTATTCCGCGCGGCGGTATTTTTGCAGTAAGGAACTCTAAAAAACATCCGCATTGTCATTTCGAGCGGCAGCGAGAAATCTTTAGCAATCAAGATTCCTCCTCACTTTCGCTCCTCGGACTGACAACAGCGAAAGCATCTAAAATAATATTAAATATTGTCGAGTTTTTTAAAAATTAATTTTAAAATGGTCAAGTAAAAAGTTCAAGTCCCGTTTTTGCCGCATCTGCTTTGTCAGCGGATGTCTCGCATAGCCCGCTATAGCAGAGCATCCGCTTCCTTGTATCTGCAGCAAACTTGAAAAGCGCTCAGTTTAGGTTTGAAATAACGCTTGCGCCGTTTTACTTGTCTTGACAAAATGCTAAAAATTATTCAAAAACAGAAAAATACTTGAACCCAATGCGCGGTTTGGATAATAAAATGCTAGCTTCCGTTTGAGGAAGCCATCAAATTTGGAATCAAAAACGAGGCGATATGAAATCCAATCTCAAGAAAATATTTCGATACAGGCCGGCTGCCCGGCTTTGGCAAACATTTAAAGACCGCCGGGGGTTTACCCTCATCGAACTGATGGTGGTCATCGTTATTCTAAGCATTCTCGCGGTATATGTAGCGCCGAAACTCGTGGGACGCGAGGAGCAGGCCAAGCAGGTGAAGGCGCGTGTGGATATTCAAGGGCTTGAAACCGCTTTAAAGCTCTATAAGCTTGACAACGGCATGTATCCTACCACGGAGCAGGGGCTTGAGGCCCTTGTGGAGCCGCCTGAAAGCGGTAAAATCCCTGAAGACTGGAGAGAAGGCGGTTATATTGAAAAGGGTAAAATCTCCAAGGATCCTTGGGGGAACGCGTATATCTATTTATGTCCCGGCAGCCATGATGACTACGATATTGTTTCCTACGGTGCGGACGGCGAACCCGGCGGCGACGGTGAAAATAGTGATATAAAAAGCTGGGAGCTTGAATAGCGCCCTGTCGTCATTCCCTAAATATTTCTCTCAATCGTCCATTGACGCATTTCATTCGATTCAGACCAAAAGATCAATACAAAGGGCGGGGCTTTACACTGATTGAGCTGATCGTGGTGATCACCCTGATCAGCATCATGATGTTTTTTGCCGCGCCCCGTTTGAGTACCAACATGCTGTCCTCAGACGAGAGACAGGTGTCGAAATGGATCGTTTTAACCGTGAAATCCCTGAAAAAAAACGCCGTGCGGGGGCAGATCCGACATATACTGCATGTGGATCTGGACAACAACAAGCTGTGGACCTCAGTGGATGTTCCGCAAATTGACGCGCTGGAAGAGATGGCGCAAAAGAAAAAAGGTTCGTATGAAATGCCGGACGGCTTCCAATTGTTGGATGTGCAATATCCGGACGGAAGAAAAGAAGACAGCGGTGTCGCAGAGATTTGTTTTTTTAAAAAGGGATATTCGGATCATGCCATGATCCATCTGGAAGATGATGATGCCAATCGGATGACCTATGAGGTTGAGCCCTTTTTGCTCCATGTTCAGATTCATGAAGAATACCTCGAATTTTAATGCCTTGAATGCCGGATTCACCCTGCTGGAGGTGATGGTGGCCCTTGCCATCATCGCCATCGTGCTGGTCAGCGTTTTGCGGATGCAGGGACAGACGATTTCCATGAACGAGGCGTTTCGTTTCTACACGATTGCCCCGGAGCTTGCCATGTCCAAAATGGCCGATATCCGGCAGGATCCGGAATCCGCAGAATTCGGTGGAAGCGGAGATTTTGGAAAAGAATTGGCGCGTTATAGCTGGCAGGCGTCTGTGGAGGATGTGACCATCGAGACCGATGCGGCCAGGGAGATGAATTTTAAACGGGTGGATGTAACGGTTACCTATCTGGAGGATGAATACGCCTACACCATCCGGGAATATATGAGGGCGCCCTCCGATGACAGCTGAACCTGAGATGCTATCGCATATCCCTGAAAGGCGGATCGGCAGCGCCGTGGAGGATGAAAAGGGGTTCACGCTGCTTGAAATTCTGATTGCCATTTTCATCTTCGCCATCGTCATGACGACCATCTATTCCGCTTTTAACGCAGTGATTGCAAAAAACGAGGCCATCAATCAGGGCCGCGGTCTCTATGAGATGACCCGCAATTGCCTGGATCGCATGACGAGGGACCTCACCGCCATATATGTTGAACAGCCGCCTCAATATGAGCCCCCGGATTTTGACGATTCGCCGGACCCTTATCGGTTTGTTTGCGAGGAGGAGCTGGTGGGCAACGAAAATTTTTCTCGCCTTCGATTTGCCGCCCACGCGCATTTGCCAATGGGGAAAAAGGAAAGCGGGGGTATTGCGGAGATCGTTTACTATGTAGACGAAATCGAAACATATGGGGACCGGTATGCCTCCCAATACGTGCTCCGGCGATCGGATACGGCGTTTCCCTATGATGAGGATGAAGCGGATCGATTCGGAGAGGAGGCCAAGGATCCGGTTATCTGTAAAGATGTTAAGGAGTTTTCGGTGACCTGTTAT
>JAGXLR010000219.1 GCA_018334555.1 Desulfobacterales bacterium | reverse complement strand
GGTTATATCCTTTTTCTCATCAGTGAGGCCTTATGGTCCGGCTTTTCAGATAAAAGCCAGATGCTGGATAAATATTGACAATCTCGTAAAAAGCGATTTATTGCGCCGCGGCGGAATAAACCGCTTCCAAGGAACTCGACAATATTTAATATTATCTTAGAAGCTTCCGCTGCTGTCATTGCGAGAAACGAAAGTGACGAGGAATCTTGATTGTTAAAGATTTCTCGCTACCGCTCGAAATGACAATGCGGAGGCTTTTCAGAGTTATTTTCTGCAAAAATGGTGCGCCAGCGCAATAAATCGCTTTTTACGAAGCCATCAACCAATAATCATTCCCCGATGATTTTAACCAGTACCCGCTTTTTTCGCCTGCCATCAAACTCCCCATAGAAAATCTGTTCCCATGTGCCAAAGTCAAGCCTGCCTTCCGTGACGGCCACGACGACCTCACGGCCCATGACCTGGCGTTTCATATGGGCGTCCGCATTATCTTCGCCGACGTTATGACGATACTGCGATACCGGCTCATGCGGGGCTAAACGCTCGAGCCATTCATCGTAGTCCTTGTGCAGCCCGGATTCATCGTCATTAATAAATACGGATGCGGTTATATGCATGGCATTTACCAGAACAAAGCCTTCCCTGACACCGCTTTCTGCAAGGCACTCCTGTACCTGCGGGGTTATATTGATAAACGCCCGTCGCGTGGGAACATTAAAAAACAGCTCTTTTCGATAACTTTTCATCAAACCTCCGATCATCACATGTTGATGGTCCGTAAAAAGCCATCAGTTATTGTCGTAATGAAAACAGTCGATCTATCCCGGCGGATATGTCCCGTGCGCTCCACTGCAAATCGGCTGGGGATAGATTCTCGATTGTCCCGGTTTCCTTTTTTATTTGCAGGAATTCATCAATATTTTCCAGAAATATATCTGTAAGCTGAGGGTCAAAGCTGGCCCCCCGCTCATTTTTGATGATATCGCGGGCCACTTCAGTCGGGTAGGCCATTTTATAGGGCCGGTTGGAGGTCAGGGCATCAAATACATCCATCAATCCGACAATCCGCCCATATACGGGGATTTCTGTTTTTTGCAGGCCCTTTGGATAGCCTTTGCCGTTCCATTTTTCGTGGTGGGTAAGGGCAATGTCATGAGCAATCTTAAGGACTTCTGAACGCGCGTTGGAGAGGATCGAGGCCCCGATGGTCGTATGGGTTTTAATGGTCTCAAACTCTTGCTTCGTCAGTCGGTCGGGTTTTAACAGGATTTTGTCCGGTATGCCGATTTTGCCGACATCATGCATGGGGGCGGCATATCTGATATTCTGGACCATCCGGTTTTCAAGGCCGCATTTTTCGGCCAGCAGAGCACAGTAATGGCTCATGCGAAGAATATGATCCCCGGTATCCTCGTCCTTGAATTCCGCGGCCAGCGCCAGGCGGTTGATGGTATCCAAATATGCGGACTGCAGTTCATTGTGGGCGCTCTTCAGGTCGGTAAGGGCGGTGTTGAGCTCTTCGGCATATGTTTTGAGTTTTAGGTTGCTGTCTTCCAGTTCACGGTTGATTCGTTCCCGTTCGCGCAGCAGTTCGCGCTCACGAAGGACGCGTTTGAAGCGCAGCAGGATCTCTTTATTGCTGATCGGCTTATAGATAAAATCGCTGGCCCCCTCTGCAATCAGGGTCTCATAGCTGAAATCCTCGATATAACCGGTGATGACAATAAAATCGGCGCTTGTAATTTCCTGGCCCTTTCTGAGCAGATCCACCCCGCTCAATCCCGGCATATTGATATCGGTTATCACCACATCGACCGGTTCGGCCTGAATGATCGCCAAAGCGTTCTCCCCGTTGTCCGCGGTCAGGCAATGGTACCCCTCCTGGGTAAACAGAAGCGCCATCATTTCCTGGATGGGTCTCTCATCATCTACAATCAGTACGGTCACCGGTCGATTCGTATTTTCAGTCTCCTTTGGAACCAATCGAATTTCCCTTGCGGCTACGGTTTAACGCTTTTATGCGGGTGTCTCCGATGGCCGG
Source organism: Desulfobacterales bacterium (assembly GCA_018334555.1). Lineage (GTDB taxonomy): Bacteria > Desulfobacterota > Desulfobacteria > Desulfobacterales > Desulfosalsimonadaceae > M55B175. The sequence continues at coordinate 2,271 of JAGXLR010000219.1, read as the reverse complement.
TCCTTCGGTTTTTCCGGCAGATAGACGTATACCGTGGTTTTCCTGTCTGTTTGGCTTTCGATAAATATTTCCCCCCCATATTTTTTAACGATCCGATGAGACAGGGAAAGCCCGAGGCCCTTGCCTGTCTCCGCCTTTGTCGTAAAAAACGGATCAAATACCCTGTCCACAATTTCCGGATCGATTCCGCCCCCGGAGTCGGTAATCGATATGCAGCCATACCGGCCGGTTGACAGGAAGCTATTTATTTTCGGATGGGCGGCGTCAATCTCTTCCGTCGCCACTGTTACCGTTATATCGCCGGCCTCGCTGTTTGCCATAATGGCATCATTGGCATTGGTCAACAGGTTGAATACCATCTGTTGAATCTGGCTGGGATCGATAAGCACGGTCGGGCAGCCATTTTCCTGATTCAGGTTCAGGTTGACTTTTCGCGATATCGATGCCTTGAATACCTTGATGGCCCCATCGACAACCTCAGAGAGGTCAACCGGTATCAGCTGGCTGTTTTCATCGTTGCGCGTGTATTCCTGGACGCGTTGGATCATCTGTTTGGCCTTATTTGCTGAATCCTGGGCTTTCTCCAGATACCTGCGATAGGGGGCGTCTTTTTCCATACGCATCAGGGCCATGTCAATATAGCCGATCAAAGGGAACAGAATATTGTTAAAGTTATGGGCAAATCCACCGGCCAGGGTGCCCAGAGCCTCCATCTTCTGGGTATAAAAAAGTTGATTCTCAAGGTTTTGCCGTTCCTTTTCCGCCTCAATCCGCTCGGTGATATCATGACATATCCCTCTGAAACCGACGACCGCTTCATTTTTGTCTAAAATCGGCGAGATTGAAGTCTCCACGGTGCATTCCGTGCCGTCCTTTCTGATAAGCTTCCAGTCAAAGGTCTTGGTCGGCTCCCGGGTCCGGAATACATTGTTGAAGGTTTTATATATTTTTTCAATGGTTTCCTGGTCCGTAAATTTTTTATAGCTCATTCCCGCCATCTCTTCTTCTGTAAATCCGATTATTTGACTCAATGACGGGTTGAAAAAGGTTAAGTGGCCGCCGAGATCCACTTCATAATAGCCCTCCTCAATGGTTTTCAAAATAGTGCGATATTTTTGTTCGCTTTTCTGAAGCTTTCGTTCGGTTTTTTTCTGATCGGTAATATCTTTGCCAAAGCTTGCCACGGCAGCGGGGGCGCCGGCGCTGTCATAGAGTAGAATGCTGTTATATTCGTAAATCCGTTCGTCGCCCTGCTCCGTTAAAAAGCTAAGCAGACCATTCGCCGTGCCATTCGCTAGGATTTGTTCGAGGTAGTCATCGAATCTGTCCCTGTATTTTTTTGGCATCCCCTCTTTTATTTTTTTCCCGATCCTGAAGCTCGGATCGGAGAAGCCGGCAGCCCTATACCAGCTTAAGTTGACATCCGTAATGTTGCCCTCCAAATCGTGCAGCCAAAAAAACTGGGGCAGATTGTCTATGATATAGCGGAGCTGATCTTTGCTGAAATCTTTTAGGGTCGGCGTTTTTGTTTGAAAACGGGGGGTGTCGGACATGGCCAATCTTTTTTAGGGCAACCCGGTTTTTTTTCCTAATTTTTTATCTAGTGCCCATCCATAAATGGCTAATTTGCCCAATTTCTGTGTCAGGCTCAAATTTTAATCCTCAGGCATACTTCGCGTAGGCCTGCGGTTAAAATTTTCGCCTTCCTTGAACTTGAAGAAATTATCCTATTTATGGACGGATACTATTCCTATATCATAGTTTTATCGGTTTTCAAAATTCTTATCAGCTATTTATATTATCCGGGGGATATTGAAAATTTAATTTTAGCGTTTTATTATCATAATTCAAAGAATTGACAAGCTCGTAAAAAGTCGATTTTGGGATGGCAAAGAAAAAAGTTCAAGCCCCGTTTAAAATCCGGGGGCGCGCAAATCCCCAGGAATGCAGCGTACTTAGCCGTACGTGAAATTCCGAGGGACGGAAGCGCAACACAGATATTGGACTTCTAAGTAACTTCGTTAGGTATTGGGTTATGGGTTTTAGGTATTAGGTTAAAAATCATAATGTTATACACTTCACCCATTAAACTCATAAAAGAAGTTACTTCTAAGCTCGGTCCCGGGCCTTGGCCCGGGGGAGGTACTTCTAAGTAACATCACATATTAGTTATGCGGGAACAAGCTTGAATCCTAATGATTTCGCTTGATTGGCAACCCGCTTTTGCAAACGCCGCTGATGTTCTTGTTCATGGTCAGCGAATATGGTTTC
>JAGXLR010000065.1 GCA_018334555.1 Desulfobacterales bacterium | reverse complement strand
AAAAAGGTGCGGCCGCCGCCCAGGACATATCAACATCAACGGTCCAGAAAAAAACCAAACAGGCGATCGAATCGGAGATCGAGGCTCAGAAACAGGCCGATGAATGGAGCCAGGAGAAAGAGCAACTCATCAGCGAAATCCGGCAGAATAAAACCCAGCTGGACTGGGCGAAATATCAGAGTGAGAAATACACCGCCTATATTGAGCGGGAAAAGGAAAAGATTGAAGAACTTGAACGTCAGAAGGACGAAATGAGAAGCCTTCGCCGGAACCTGGAGCCGTACCTGGACAAACTGATCGCCGGCCTTGAGGGGTTTATTGAATCGGACCTGACCTTTCTGACCCAAGAGCGCAGGGACCGCATCCAGTTTTTAAGGGATTCGGTAAATGACTACCATCTCGGCATGAGCGAGAAGCTTCATCGGGTCCTTGAAGCGCTACAGGTCGAAGCGGAATACGGCCGCTCCATTGAGGCCAACCCGGCGACCCTAAACGTCGGGGGCCAGTCCATTGAGGCGGAGGTTTTGCGTGTGGGCCGCATTGCGTTGTTTTTCCATTCCATGGACGGGGAGAAAGTGGGGCGCTGGAACCCTGAGTCGGAAAGCTGGCAATATATACCTTCTGATTTCAGTCGGTCCATTCGCGATACCATCGAAATGGCCAAACAGCAGAAATCCGTCGAACTTGTGGATCTCCCGATAGGAGGGATTAAAGAATGAAATTGCGTCGTCTGCTTTTTATAAGCGTCTTCTTTTGCCTGCTGCCCGCTGCTTCCGTGATGGGAGCCGCTGATTGGAGCCAAATCGCAGCGGATATTATGCAGGACAATCAGGCAACCGAGGAAGCGGCCCGATATACATTGGAGTTGATCCAAAAAAACAAATCTGAATTGAAGCAGGAGTTGGCCTCCCTAAAATCAAAGCTGGAATCCCGGGAAGCCGAGCTGAAGTCGTTGAGAATAGAGTTCAACGGTTTGTTGGAAACCAAAACCGGCCTGGAAGACGAAATCGAAAGCGAAAAGGAAGAGATCAAGGCAGTTTCGGACACCGTATACAATGCGGCCCAGCGGACCGGGGCCTTGATTGAAAACAGCCCGGTTACGGCAGAACATCCGGATCGGAGCAAGCGCCTGGATCCGTTGCTGACCAAGCAGCGTTTTCCAGGCATGGCGGGTATTCAGACCCTTGTGGACATGATCTGGACAGAAATGGAAGCCTCCGGTGATATCCGTCTTTATGATGGGGAGTTTATCGGGCCGGAATATCAGCAGCAGACCGGGGAAATCCTCCGGATCGGTTCATTGACCGCGGCCTACCGCAATCCGGGCGAGCACATCGGCTACCTGCAGCTGGGTGAGAAAAACCGGCTGGTGGCGGTCCCCGGAGATCCCTCCTGGTTTGTGAAAAATTCACTTGAAGCCTATATGAAGGGCAAAACCAATCATGTGCCCCTGGACGTTTCCGGCGGCGCCGTTTTTCAGCGGATGGCGGAATCCAGGGATTTTCAGGACTGGCTGGAAGCCGGCGGGCTGCTCATCTGGCCGATCCTTATCGTCGGTGCCGTAGGGCTGATCTTAGGCCTGGAGCGGTTTCTCTTCCTGCTTCGCATTCGCAGCAATTCGGATACGATCATGAACAGTATTCTGGATTTTATCCACAAGGAAAACTGGCAGGAGGCCAAAACATATTGCGAAAAGAATAAACGGTTTCCCACCTGTAACGTCCTCGGCACCATGTTTTCCCATCTGGGCGTTACCCGGGAGGCGATGGAGAACGCGATCCAGGAGGCCGTGCTGCGCCAGGTCCCCCGGCTGGAGCGATTTATCGCCACTTTAAGCATTTTGGCGGCAGTCGCGCCGCTCCTTGGGTTGCTGGGGACGGTTACCGGTATGATCAATACGTTTCAGGTGATTACCCTTTTCGGCACCGGCGATCCGAAGCTGATGTCCGGCGGCATCTCGGAGGCCCTGGTTACTACCCAGCTGGGCCTTGCCGTGGCCATACCGATTATGCTTCTGCATCATTTCCTGGAGCGCCGGGTGGATAAGATCCTGGGTGATATAGAGGAAAAAGGCAACAAGGTGACCGTGGAGCTAATGAAGAAAGGCGCCATCAAAGAAGGGGCCGCGTAATCGTGTTTTCCAATCTTTTGACGGGGACATATGAGTATCTTCAAAGCGGTGGGGGCGTCATTCTGCCGCTGGTGGGGGTCTCCATATGGATGTGGGCGCTGATTCTAAGGAAAGTGCTCCAATTTTACCGGTGGCGGATGAAAGAGCAGTCCATCCTGGACTGCTATAAAAACTATCAGAGCCCGGGCTTTATCGCGGCCCCATGGCAAATAGAGATTCTGGACAAGATCATGGACTATAAAAATAGCCATCTGAAACCGGATAAAAAATCGCTTGCCCGCATTCAGCGGCCGCATCATGAGCAAGTGAACAAGCACATCAATACCATCCTCGTGCTGGCTGCCGTAGCGCCCCTGTTGGGGCTTTTGGGCACCGTGGCCGGGATGATCAAGACCTTTGACGTGATCGCCTTTTTCGGTACCGGCAATGCCAGGGCCATGGCCGGCGGCATTTCAGAGGCCCTGATTACGACACAGACGGGTCTGATCGTGGCGGTGCCGGGATTGATCCTGGGCAATTTCTTAAGCCGCCGGGCCCAGCGGATCAAGGGCCGGATGGAGCGTTTCAGCATTGGGCTGGTACAGGAAATCTGATTTATTGGACGGATGAGTGACTATGGAAGGCATTCGTAATCTGCGCAAGGGAAGGTCCGGCGCGCCGGAGATCAACATGGCGCCGCTTTTGGATATGGTATTTATCCTGCTTATTTTTTTTCTGGTAACCACCAGTTTCGTCAAGGAGGCCGGGGTGGATGTTGAGCGGCCGGTAGCCAAGTCCGCCGAAACCAAAGCCGCAACGAACATGGTCATCGGCATTGATAAAGACGGCGGCGTTTATATGCAGGGCAAACGGGTGGATGTTCGCTCCGTGCAGCCGCGCATGAAGCAGTATGTTATGGAAACGCCCAAGGGGTCGGTGGTTATTGCCGCTGACAAGCAAAGCACAACCAACACCTTAATACAGGTTTTGGATGGTTGTCGTCTGGCGGGGGTCAAAAACATCAGCATTGCCGCACGTAAACCGAAATCTTAAAGGAGACAGGCGTGAATCTAACCGCCCTGCGCGAAAATTTCGGTGATACGGTTATTATTATCGGGGTGACGGCTCTGATCAATGCACTGTTGTTTGTTATGATTCCGCTGCTTGCCGAAACCAAGCGGGCTCAACATGACTATGGGGATCCCATAGCCGCCGTGACCATGCAGAAGCCGCAGCATTTTGAGCAAGAGGAAGAAGATCCGGAAAAAGAGGTCAAGGACGAAGAGTTAAGCAAGCTGCCGGAAGCGGCCACAATGCCGGACGAGCAGAGCCCGCCGCCCAAGCCGGAAATGAATATTGAAACGCCTGATTTTGAACTCAATGCGGACCTTGAAGCCGGCCAGGGAATGGGGGTGGCCATGCCGAATCCGGTGCAGGATCTGGGCAACATGGTTTTTAACCTGAGTGATCTGGACCGAAAGCCGCAGCTCATCAACCGAATTCAGCCGGTTTATCCCTACGAAGCGCGGCGAAAAGAGATAAACGGCAGGGTCATCCTGCGATTTATCGTGGACAGGGAGGGCAATGTGCGAAATGTGAAGGTCGTGCGTGCCCAGCCGGCGGGGTTATTCGACGAAAATGCCAAAAAAGCAGTCCAAAAATGGCGGTTCAAGCCCGGTTACTTCAGTGGAGAGCCGGTGAATACACGGGTGACAGTGCCCATTAAGTTTGACCTAAATTGAGCGATGGTCAATTTGACTTGGGATACAACAGATACCTGTAAAAAAAAGGAGAAAACCATGAAACCGATCAAAATCCTACTTACTGTTGTGTTGGCCTTGGCGCTTATGGCCGGCGGCAGTCTTCTGCCGGAGGCTGTTGATGCCGGGGAAAACCCCAGACGGCTGTCTCCGGCGACCCGGTCGGCCCTGGTGACGTCCCAGGAGGCCTTGAATCAGGATCAATATGGGAAAGCCCGGCAGATCCTTCTATCCTACTTAAAAGATCACGCCGAGGAGGCGCCGGCGGATGCATACTGGCTTTTGGGGAACACCTGGTTTTTGGAGGATAAACTGGCTCAGGCCTGTGACGCCTATCAAAAGGGATTGGCCCGGTTTCCGGAAAACGCAGCGCTGCATCAGAATTACGCGGTGGCGAGCTATCTGAACAAAGATTTCAGGGAAGCCGGCGATTACTTTGTTAAAGCCTTTGAACTGGCGCCGGAAAGTCCGGATATCAGCCTTTTGTTCAAGGCGGGATCCGCCTATTACAATTGCCAATGTTTTGATCGGGCCAAGGATTGCCTGAATCGGTTGATCGAGGGCGCTGAAACCGTGAAGCCGCAATGGCGGAAACTGTTGGTCTATACCCATGTTTCCCTGGAAGAATGGGATGCGGCTGAAACCGCCCTTACCCCCCTGTTGAAAGACAACCCCGCCCAATCCGATTACTGGAATCTCCTTGCCCGGCTTCATATCAACCGGGATAATTACAGGGATGCGGCTACAGCATTAAATATTGCCTATGAAATCAAGCCGCCTGAGCCGGAGTCTTGGGAAAATTTGGCTGATCTGTATTTTTATTTGAATGCGCCGTTAAAGGCCGGTGATTGTATTGCCAAGGGATATGGCGGCGAATTTAGCGCCGAACAATGTGAAAAGCTGGCCCATGCCTATGCCAGGTCCTTAAGATATGACAAGGCGGTGGAATATATCAACAAGGCGATCGAAAAAGATCCGGCCGCGGATCGATACAAAATGCAGGCGACCTTTTACTACAGGGATCGGCGGTTTCCGAATGCCCTTGCCTCTTTTGAGAAAGCCATTAAGCATGCCCCGAAAGATGACTGGGCGCATTTAATGCTGGGATTCTGTGCCATGGCGGTTGATGACTGGGAGCTGGCGCAAAAAGCCTTTTCCGGTGCGACCACATCGGAAAAATACGGCTCCTGGGCAAAATCCGCCTTGGCCATGGTTGATGATTTGATTGATGCCAGAAAGGCCGCGCGAAAAACCACAAACATAAAGATTTCAATGAGATAGTTTGTAGCCGGGAGAAGCCAAGTAAAAAGGGCGCCTTTTGGCGCCCTTTTTACTTGGTTGGGAGGAAAAAATGGGGGACACTACCGACTTACTCATTCATCTCATAGGTGTCCCGCAGGGCATACACATGGTTTTTCCAGAACCGGTCGAACCGGTCATAGTCCACAAACGGTTTCCGCAGCATCTTCAGGCACATCTCCTGCTGCTTCTCGCTGCTGTCGCGTTTGTAGTAGACTTCTAGGGCATATTTTGAAAAATCGCGGACCATGAAATCAAAGATCTGTTCCAGCAGATCATCGTCGAATTTTTCCATATTGTATTTTTCGATGATGAGCTGTCCGTAGGCCACCAGGGTAAAGAGTTCGCCGATGGTGAGCAGAAAGTCGATATTCTGGGCCTGCTCCTTGGATGGGGCGGCATTTACGAGAAAATCGGTAAATCCCTTGATCTGTTCCTTGAACACATTCACGTTCGGCATATCGATGCTGTTGTAGGCGATGTTGTAGTCATGGAACTGGATTTTGCCCAGCCCCTTGGTCGGCCCCTGGTTAAACAGGAACTCATCATCCGCCGGCTTGTCTTGTTTCGGGATTACCGGAAATTCGGCCGGATTAAAGAAGTAATTGGCCATGAACTTGATGATAAGCGCCATGTTGACGTGGACCGTGCCCTCGAGTTTTGGGAGCGACCGGATGTCCGTGGCTGCCATCTCAAAGTAGACGTCTTTTTCAAACCCGCGGGCGGCAATGACGTCCCAGAGCAGGTTGATGACCTCCTCGCCCTGGGTCGGAACCTTCATCTTGACCATGGGGTTATACAGGAGGTACCGGCGGTCTTCGGCCGAAGCCGCCCGGAAGTAGTCGGTGGCTCGTTGGGAGAACAGCTTCATGGCCGCGAGGCGGGCATAGGCGTCCACGAAAAGCTGCTTGATGTGGGGAAAATCCGTCACATATTTACCGTAAAGGTTGCGGTGGCTGGCATGGTTGATGGCTTCATAGAAGGCGTGGGTGCAGATGCCGATGGCGCCCCAGCCCAGATTAAACTTGCCCACGTTGACCGTATTTAATGCCGCATCCCAGGCCTCCCGACCGTATTCGAGAATGTCATCGTCGGTGATCGGATAGCTGTTTAACGCGTATTCCGCCACGTAGCCTTCCCAGTCGACCACGTTTTGGATAAGGTCATAATTTTCATGTTCCGGGCTCACCGCAAAAAAGACGTAATCGTCGGTTTCAGAGTCCTTGCCGAAGGTTGAAACCAGGGCCGCCTTGTTGGCATTGCCGATATAGTATTTGCCGCCGTCTGCCACATATTTGCCGTCGCCCAGCGGCGTCAGCGACATTTCCGAAGAGTAGAGGTCTGCGCCGTGAGCCCGTTCGGAAAGGCCGAAGGCAAAGATGCCCCCGTCTTTAAGCATCTGGGCGGTTTTTTGTTTGATTTTTTCGTTTTTGCTCATCCAGATGGGGCCGAGCCCGAGGATGGAAACCTGCCAGGCATACCAGTGGGAAAGGTTGTAAAAGCCCAGGATTTCATTAAAATCGCAGTTCCGGAAGCTGTCCCAGCGGGTATCCGGATCATCCGGGGCATAGGGTGAGGGGGTGAGCAGCTTGGCAAAAACCTGGTTTTCCTTCAAAAAATCAATAAAGTCCGCGTACCAGATCCGTTCATGGCTGGCCTCCTTGAGTTTGGCCTTGCCCTTGTTTTCAAAAAAGGCCACGGTTTTTTTCATCAGTTCCCGTGAGGCGGGGTCGAGATGATCGAATGTTTCGGTTTTTGGATTAAGTAGCATTTTGGCTCTCCTTTGTTTACAGTAATGACCTGGCGTACTCGTTTGTATACAAACTATACGCGCACACAACCCATCTAAATTTCCGGGTCATGCTATATTTCATAAATAATCAGCGGCGGACGCCTGTTAAATCATATCTCGCAAAAGACGTTTAAAAAGGATGCGCTCTTCCGCTGAGAAATGCTCCAGTATCTCCCGATTGGACTCCTGGCGCTCTGAAATGAGTTCCGGTTTCAGGTGGTTGGCCTGTTCCGAGGGGTAGATCCGCTGGATTCGACGGTCCTCCGGATCAGGGCGCTTGACGATCCACCCCGTCTCCGTCATCCGGTCCAGGACGCCGGAAAGCGTCGCCTTATCCAAAATCAGGAGCTTAGAGAGTTCTGTAGCGGTCATTCCCGGCTGATACCAGAGCCCTTCCAGCACCAGATGCTGCATGTTTGTCAGGCCGTAGGGCCGTAGCCGCTTGTTAAAATCACCGTGGGCCTTCTGATAGGCTTTTCCCAGCAGAAAGACCATGCATTCAGGTAAATCCTCGGGTAAATTAGACATCCTTTAAATCCTTTGTATACAAACAATTTTTTAGGATGTTTGCTTCGGCATGTCAACAATAAACTTTTGAGTCTATTTATTTCCATTCTTGAATAGGTGAGTCGTCTGTGATATTGAATGATATAAGTTAGTTTAGAAATTTTTCGATGTGAACCCGCCAGCATAGGAGTGTCTTATGAACTGTCCCAAGTGCAACCATCCCCTGTCGCGGAACAAATCCCAGGTATCCGGCGGAAGAAACGCCATGCCGGTTTATTACTGCGAGAACTGCGGGTGGGGAAGGGAGCGGCTTGAAGCCGGAGAAGTCGATCAGACCGCAGTGGCGGCAGAGGTTCCCGATTTTGCCGCCGCCGCGTGGCTGAAACTCGCCGGGCTTTGGGGATTGTCTGCAGCTTTGGTTATTGCGCCTTATGTTTTACTGGTAAAAAGCCCTTTTCTCTTCGGCGGCGCCGATCCCGGAGTTTTTGACGCACAGGCGGCCTCGGCGCGGATGGCTGCGGCATTAAACCCATATTATTGGATCGTCGTATTCGCATACATCCTTATCTGTGCGACATTCAACGCCCCGGAGGTCAACAGGCATGACATGGGCTGGTTCGGCGGCCTGGTGGACAACCCGTTTTCCTATTCAGATGACGCCAACCGGACCAAGCTTTTGATTCTGCTGCTGATGGTGCCGGGAAAAATCATCCTGGTGACCCTCTCGGCCACTTACCGGTTGATCCGGGCCGTCACGGCGGCATAAAACAGCCCCCCTTATCCCTGAGGCGGCATAGAATGAAGACTGTCGGCGGTAAACTTGAAAATCGCTCAATTTAGGTCAAATGTTTTTAGACGCCCGCAAGCAGAAAAAACAATAAAAAAAGAGGACTTCCATGGCGGAATCGCCAGGCCGGAAAGTCTGGATTAACGCATAGTGCCCAAAATAATTGAATTTATCGACGCGATGCCGCTGACAGCCGTGGGCAAAGTGGACAAAAAGGCCCTGCGGCAAAATTTGTCAGGTTAACGGCACTGACGCCTCAAACAATTTCAGTTTTCGGGCAAGGGTTTTTCGCGATATGCCGAGTTCTTCAGCCGCCCGGCTTTTGTTTTCCCCATGCTTTAACAGCGCCTTGGTGATTATATTTTTTTCAAGGCTGTTGATGTTGTCCTGAAGGTTCAATTCCTCCGGATCCATACTTTGGGCGTCCGCCGGTACCTTTTCAGCCGGGGCTGTGTTTTCATATAGGAAGTCAATGGATTTGACGGCTAAATATCGCTGAATCACATTCTGGAGCTCCCGCACGTTGCCGGGGTATTCATAGTTCATCAGGGCCTTCATGACTTCACCGGGCAGTTTTCGGAACTCGGATTCATGGGAAAAGTTTTGCAGGAAATGTTCGACAAGCAGGGGAATATCCTCTTTGCGCTCTCTTAACGGCGGCAGGGTAATGGGAATAATATGGATCCGGTAAAAGAAGTCCTCGCGCATGCCGCCTTTTTTGACCTGGTTCAGCAGGTTTTTGTGGGTGGCGGAGATAATTCTGAAATCAGAATATTTAATAATGCTGCTGCCCACCGGGGAATATCCGCCGCCTTCTATGGCCCTTAAAAATTTTACCTGGAGCCCGATATCCAGATCGCCGACCTCGTCCAGAAAGAGGGTGCCCCCGTCCGCCCGGTCCAGGTATCCCTGCTTGTCCGTATTCGCCCCTGTGAAGGCGCCTTTTTTATAGCCGAAAAATTCGCTTTCAAGAAGATTCACCGGTATGGCGGATGAATTTACCGGTACAAACGGTTTGGCGGAACGCCGGCTCAGCTTGTGGACCGCCCGGGCGACCAGCTCCTTGCCGGTTCCCGACTCCCCATAGATGACCACATTGGAATTGGAAGCCGCCGCGTTTAGGATCTGCTCATAAACCTTTTGCATGGATTCGCTTTTGCCAATGATTTCACCCATGCGAAACCGATCTTTGATTGAAGACCTGAGGTTGACGTTTTCCCTGCGAAGAGACTCTGTCTCCTCCTTTAAAGAAATTTCTTTTAGCTTCGCCTCCGTAATATCCCTGGCGGTGAGAAGGACCGATCTTTTCCCCTTCCATTTGATCAGGTTGGCCTTGCCCTCCACCCAGATTTCATTTTTTTTCGAATTCAGCCACCGGGCCTGAAAAAACCGCTCCCTGCAGACATCATGCTGAATGGCTTCATACATTTCCCTGAAATAGACATTGAACCCTTCGGCGACCATATCCATTACATTCTTATCATTGAGCTGGAGGGGGTCGTCATAGCCTAGCATGGCGGCAAACGCGTTGTTTGCAAACAGAACCCGAAAATTATGAAAAAGAACAACACCTTCAGTCATCCGCTCGGCCAAAATGCGGTAAAGCGCTTCACTCTCTCTTAAGGCGTTTTCCGCCTGTTTCCGCTTGCTGATATCAATCCCCATGCCGATGAGAAACTGTTTATCCTCGAGCCGGGTGCTGGCGCCGGTAAAATAGTAGGGAATCCTGCGACCGTCCTTGGTTTTCAGGATCGCCTCGGTGTCCGCCGCCCCCTTGATAAACGTCTCATCAATGCTCTTTTTAATCTGGATCAGATCGTTGCCTGTGAACAATTCGAACAGATGCCTGGTTTGCACCTCCTCGGTGGAAAAGCCGGTAACCGCCTCGACGTTTTTATTCCACTTATGTACCTTGAAATTATTGTCAAAAAGATAGAATAGGCCAGGCAGGTTGTTGATCAAGAGCTCGAAGAACTGGTTCTGGGTACTCAGCGTATGCACTTTCTGCTCAAGCTGGCCAATTTTTTTTTTCATTGCGTTGTCCGAATATTGGTCCGGCATCATGGTTTCCATATGGATTTCCCTGTTTTTTTAATGACTGCACGCGACGGTTTTTCGAACGTCGATTCGGGACGGCGAAGTCAGGGATTCGGGTTTAGCGCGCCGTCAAATTCCGGCGACCGGGCGAACATACAAGTACTTGGAATGACGGGAGATGAGGTGCAGTCCGATACTGATTTTTGGGCACCATCCCATAGAATGCATAATAATTGATTTTGCCGGTTGAAATCAAATTTTTTTTATTCTTATAATGGGATATTGCCATGCCGTTTTTCAGGCCGAACGCATTTTTTGCCGGCCAGCATTTCAAACGCCCGGATCAGGTATTTTCTGCTTTCAGCCGGCGAGATGACATTCTCCACATTAATATTGGATGAAACATCATAAATCGGGTTGGCATAGGTCTCGCGGTATTCGGACAGCTTTTTATCCAGCCAGCCCGGTGTATGAAAATCCGGGTCCTTTCCATACAGGAGCATCACCGACTGGTCCGCCCCCAGGATACCGGTTTCCATGATCGGCCAGTAAAGCACCATATCGCTGCCGAGTCCGGGCAATACCCCCATGCCCAGATTGCCGCCGCCATACGCCTTCCTCAGAATCAACACGATCCTCGGAACCGTGGCCTCACACAGGGCGTAGAGCACTTTTGCCCCGTGCCGGATAATGCCTGCATGCTCCTGGTCTGAACCGGGCATATACGCGGGGGTGTCTACCAGCATGGCCATTGGGATATTGAAACAGTCACAGAATCTGATAAAACGGGCCTGCTTATCGGAGCTGTCAACAGTTAGCGCCCCCGCCTTGACCATTGGGTGGTTGGCGACGAAGCCGATGGTGCGGCCGTTCATTCGTCCAAAGCCCACAATAATTTCCGGGGCGAATTCTTTTTTTACCTCAAGAAAATCGTGGTCATCCACGAGGCTTTCGATGACCCGACGCATGTCGTAGGATTTGTTGGGAGATGGCGGCACGATGTCGTTTAGTTCCGTGCATAATCGGTTCGGGTCATCCCTGTTTGGATAGGGCGGCGGGGTATGATCGCAGTTTGCGGGCAGAAAACTCAGCAATCTGCGGATTTCAGCATACAGGGTCTTTTCATCAGGCATACGGAAATCGCAGCAACCGGTCACCTGGGAATGGACTTTTGCGCCGCCCAGATCTTCCATGGAAATCTCCTCACCGGTAACCATTTTAACGACCATCGGGCCGGTGATAAACATATGGCTGATATTGTCGACCATATATACGAAATCGGTCAGAGCCGGGGAGTAGACGGAAATTCCGCCGCAGCTGCCGACTATCGCTGATATCTGGGGTATGATACCGGAGCCCAGGGTATTGGGATAGAAGACGGAGCCGCCGTGCTTGTCGGAGATGTTGGAAAAAATGGATCGTTTTCTTTGGCCCAGCCATTCCAGCTCTTCGGAATTGGGAAGGCGCGCCCCAGGCGAATCATGCAGTCCGATCAGCGGAACCCGCATTTCAAGGGCGTGTTCAATGGTGCGGTACATTTTGTACCCATGCTCCACGCCGATCGAGCCCCCTCTTACCGTCCGGTCCTGGGAATAGACAAACACTTTGCGGCCATCAATTGTTCCGGAACCGCATACCAATCCGTCTCCCGGCATGCCAACCGCATGGGCGGCCAGCATGTGGGTTTCCATAAAACTGTCCGGATCCAGCAGACATTCAATGCGTTCCCGGGCGGTTAGTTTGCCCTGCGCATGCTGTTTTTCAATTTTATCCGGCCCGCCGCCAAGAAGCACTTTCTGCCGAACGGCGGTTAGTTCATCCAGGCGTTTTTGTAAAAAATCATTCATGAAAGCGATCTCCTTGCCCATTAATGGGTTTCAGGGCATTGTCCGCATCAGTTCTTTAAACTCCCATACTTTTCTTTGAGTTCAGCCTTCTTGACCTTCATGGTGGCGGTAAGGGGCAGCTCCGTCATCATTTGGACCCGTGCGGGGTGTTTGTATTTGGCGATCCGGGTTTTCAGAAATTCATGGATTTCCTCGATGGTAACCACCTGGCCCGCTTCTTCCGGAATCACAAATGCCATCCCCACTTCCCCCCATTTATCATCATTGACTCCGATAATGGCCACCTGGGCAATTTTTGGATGGTTTAACAGGATTTTTTCAACTTCCGCGGGATAGACATTTTCACCGCCGCTCCGGTACATATCCTTGGCCCGATCGACGATGTAAAAATAGCCTTCTTCATCCATATACCCCAAGTCTCCGGTGTGAAGCACGCCGTTGACGATCGTTTTTTCTGTGATTTCAGGGAGATTCCAGTAACCGGACATGACGGTCGGCCCTTTTGCCACGATTTCACCGATTTCCCCTGCAGGCAGGGCCCTTCCGCTTTTATCCTCGATCCAGATGTCCGTAAAAAACCCCGGCTTGCCGATGGATCCCATTTTGCGCTGTATATCCTCTTTCGGCATCATCATCATCGCGGAGTTTTCAGTTTGTCCAAACCCTTGCTGCATATGCAGCCCGCGTTTGGAAAGCGCTTCAAATATGTATGCCGGGGTTCTCTCGCCGCCGCCCACGACGCACCGCACGCTGGTCGCGTCAATTTCATCGAGCTTTCCCGATTCAATAATCATCCGCCACATGGTCGTGAGGGCAAAAACGATGGTCCCCCGGTACCGCTGTATGTCCTCGGCGAATTCATTGGGGTCAAACCCCCGGCGCATCACCATGGTCATGCCGGCGCTCAGCGCCGGCGTCGCCACAATAAACAGGCCGCCGGAATGGAAAAGGGGCATCTGGGCGATGAGCACATCATCGGGGGTTGCGCTGGTGTATGACGCGATCTGGAAATTTTTAAAAAACGTCTGTTCATGGGAGAGAACGGCTCCCTTGGGATTGCCCGTTACCCCGGATGTATAGACAATGCTCAGGGGATCGCTTATCAAAACAGACTCCACCGGGGCCGGCACTGATATATTGTTGTTGTCCACCAGCTCTGCGTATTCCTCCGCCCAATTCGGGCAGTCCGGCAGTTCAAAGCCGGGAATCTGGGGGCCGCCATTTTTAAGATAGACAAACTTGTCTTCGTCTATCTTCAGCCTGTTGCGCACCAAATCGATGCTGCCCAGAAAGGAATCATGGAAAAACAGAAAGCGGGCTTCACAATCATTGATCTGGTATTCAAGTTCCGGCCCCAGCAGGCGCCAGTTTAATGGCACGAAAATACCGCCGAGACGGGCGGTGGCAAAATAAATCTCCAGAAATTCAATACAGTTTAGCATCAATACGCATACCCGGTCCCCTTTTCTAAGGCCCTTGGCATGCAGCATATGGGCGCATCGATTGATGCCTTCGTTTAATTTGCCGTATGTAAAGGGTTCATCCTCGAATATAATGGCCGTTTTATCGGGATGCATTTGCGCGTGTTTATAAGGGATGTATCCGATATCCCAGGGAATTGATGACATGGTGGCCTCCTTTTGACTCGGCTGCCGTTCTTGACAACGCCAATGGACGGACACTAACTCGTGCCCCGGCATGGATGAGACATTTATTTTCCGGTAAATACGGGATCGCGTTTTTCAAGGAAGGCGGTTTGGCCTTCTTTGAGATCATCGCTGTTGAATGCCTCGCCAATCAGGGCTTCTGCATTATTAATGGATTCAGGGGCGATCAGAAAACATTGGCCGATCATATTTAGTATTTTTTTGGTTCCTTTTAACGAAAGCGGCGCATTTTTTGAAATCTCATCGGCCATGGCGTAAACGGTATCCGAAAGTTTATCGGCTGGAACGAGATAGTTCACGAGTCCCATTTCTTTGATCTCCCGTCCCGTATAGGTGTGGCCGGTGAGAAAAATCTCGCGGGTTTTCGCCATCCCGATCACCTCGATAAACTGGCTCAGGCCTTCCGGATGATAAACCAGGCCCAGTTTTACCGGCGGCATCCCCGCCTTGATATGATCCGCGCCGATGCGTATGTCACAACACATGGTCAGGTTGAGACCGGCGCCATAGCAATAGCCGTTGATCATCGCGATCACCGGATAGGGGAAGTTTTTGATGCTGTTTAAGGCCAGCTCAAGAGGGTTGTTTGCCTTTAACACCGCTGCGGTTTCGGGTGTGACCTCAGTTGGTATGTCGACGATATCGAATCCGGCGGAAAACGCTTTATCAGAATTGCTCGTAATGACAACTACCCGGACCGCATCATCTTCCGCCCATTTTTTCAGGGCCAGGTGCAGCTCCACTAAAAGCGCGGGGGAGAGCGCATTGCGCCTTTCCGGCCGGTTTAGTCTCAGCGTTCCCACCTTGTTTTCAACCTCTTTGATCAGTATGCCGTTTTCCATGCCGGGTGCCTTTATTTTGATGTTTCCGATAAACGCCGGTCCGATGCGTTTTTCTGTCTTTGCCCCGCAAGGGTTTTCGTTGTTTTTGGGAAATTTCCCCCTCCATACAGGAATACCCCTTTAAACAGCGATTCCATGGCCTTTGGGAGTTGCTCGAAATAATCAATGAACTGGATGGTCCTGCCGTATTGGTTTTTCATGGCGTCTTTGCTTTTATATCCGCACCCCAGGGTGATCAGGGGGATTTTCTGCTGCCGGCAGTATTCTATTCCAAAAGAGACATCGCAGCCGAAATTGGATTCGCCGTCCGTAATATGAATTAGAAGATTGCGGCTGATATTGGCGGGCATCAACTTCGCCGCGGCAATAATGGCCTGCCCGGAAGCCGTCTGGCCGGCCGGCGGTATGGAAAACAGCCGGTTGTTTTGAATCAACCGGGAAATCATGCAGATGCCGTTGACTTCGAAATAGGCCCACGCAAAGAGTCGATTCTGATATCCGGTTAGCGCTTTATGAATATTGGCGACCGTATTTTCAACCATCTGCCACTTGTTGCCGCGCATTGAGCCGCTGGCATCGATCAGAAGCGTGACGCCCCAGTCCATATTCGGTATGCTTTCGACCGTTTTGAAGCATCTTCCGGTAACGTGCGCCCTGAAAAGCCGTCGATGATCAATCCGTCCGCTTGAAAGTCCCCGGCTTGCGATAAGATGCCGATCCGCATAGTGGGAGAAAATGGCTTTGAGCCGGCTGATCATTTTTCGGTCCACCACAGGGTGTGATGGGATGTTAAAATCCCAACGGGACACGGGAACCACGGTTTCATCGTCATAGCCCACGACCGATCGAATCATCGGCGTCATGTCAACCGCGTCGGCCGAAAGGTTTGCCTCTATTTCCCGGATCAAAACCGGATTCAGTTTTTCCTGTTTTTTGGGTTTTTGTTCGGCGGTCCGGTTTTTACTAATGCCTGGGCCTTTCAAACATGGGATCCAGTAAAGATGTTTATCAACGATTTTCCAGTCGGCCATCCGATCCTTAATCTCTCCCCATGCGTCAAGATAGAGCGAGGCCCTTTGTTCGCATCGTTTGGTCACACCGGCAGGGCTTTTTATTACTGATTTCAAGCTTGAAGCCAGCAATTTCAACTCCTTTAGAAGCGGTGGGTATTCAGAGGCTATGTCCGGGCCGGGGACGGCGCCGAATTCCCGCGCCCACCAAATCAGCAGCAGTTCATCCACACATGGCCGATGCGCTACAAACGCGCGCGGATCATAACGCATGGCTTTATCTCTCGCCACCTGCGTATAAAGGCCAAATAC
>JAGXLR010000218.1 GCA_018334555.1 Desulfobacterales bacterium | reverse complement strand
CTGGGCCCGGCGGCATGATATCCCCGATTTTTTTGATATCGGCAGAAACGGGGTCTGCCATGCCATATTTCCGGAAAAGGGATTTGCTCGCCCGGGATATACCATTATCATGGGCGATTCCCATACCTGCACGCACGGGGCGTTCGGGGCGTTCGCCGCGGGCGTGGGCACCACGGATCTCGAGGTCGGCATCCTAAGCGGGGTCTGCGCCTTCAAGTATCCCGGCACAATCAAGATCGAAGTGAGCGGTGAAATGCCCGCCGGCGTGTATGCCAAGGATCTCATCCTGGCCATTATCGGAGAGATCGGCGTAAACGGGGCTACCAATCGGGTCATCGAGTTCTGCGGACCGGTCATCGAGAATATGAGCATGGAGGCGCGGATGACCATCGCCAACATGGCGGTGGAGGCGGGCGCCACCTGCGGCATCTGCTATCCGGACCGGACAACCGTGGCATACCTCTGGCCGTACATTCGGGATGAATTTTCATCCGAAGAAGCGGCGCTGGAAACCTATCAGCGATATTTGCCGGATTCGGACGCGGTCTATGAGGATACCATCACCTTTGATGCGGCCAGGCTTTCGCCCATGGTGACCTATGGGTACAAGCCGGAAAACGTTAAACCTGTTGCTGAAATGGCGGCAACGCCGGTTGACCAGGTGTACATCGGCTCCTGTACCAACGGCCGCATTGAGGACCTGCGGGCGGCGGCCGAGGTGCTTAATGGCCGGCGGATCAGCGACAGCGTGCGCGGCATCGTTTCGCCGGCGACGCCGGGCGTCTATCGGCAGGCATTGGATGAGGGGATTATCAAAATATTCATGGATGCCGGGTTTTGCGTTACCAACCCCACCTGCGGGGCCTGCCTCGGCATGAGCAACGGGGTGCTGGCCGAAGGCGAAGTTTGTGCATCCACTACCAATCGTAATTTCAGCGGCCGGATGGGCAAGGGCGGCATGGTCCATCTCGTAAGTCCGGCCACTGCGGCGGCAACCGCGATTGCCGGGACAATTACCAACTCAAACCTGTATCACGGCTAGGAAACGCGAAAATGACTGATTTCTCTGGAAAGGTGCTGTTTCTGGACCGCTCGGATATCAATACGGATGAGATCATCCCGGCCAGGTATCTGACCGAGATCACCAAGGAGGCATTAAAACCGCATTTGCTCGAAGATTTGAGCCTTGACGGGTTTGACCCGGATCGGGATGTCAAGGGGAAATCCGTTATCATCACCCGCTCCAACTTCGGCTGCGGCTCCTCCCGGGAGCATGCGCCGTGGGCCCTGGAGGTCAACGGAATCCATCTGGTCATCGGCGAGAGCTTCGCCCGGATTTTTCGCCAGAACATGTATAACTGCGGCATGATGGCGGTTGAGCTCGAAAATGGCGCCATCAATCGCTTGTTCGACGAATTTTCCGGAAAAGATGCATCCATTGAGACCGATCTGGCGAAAAACCGGTTCAAGATTTCCGCGGATGGCAAGAACGCCTGGTTTCCATTCAGCATATCCGATTTCGACCGGGCCCTGATCGAGGCCGGCGGATGGGTGGAATACGCGGATACGCATTACTGATAGGGAGGTGCGGCAACCGCAAGCGCGATGAAACGATTCGAAGAACTGTTTGACGAGCTTTCAGAAAAGCTCGAAAGGGATGATCCGGCATCCGGGACCGTGCGCCTTGTCCGGGAGGGAAAACACGCCATCGGCAAAAAGCTGCTGGAGGAGGCGGGCGAGGCGTGGATGGCCGCCGAACACGAGTCCTCCGAAAAAACCGCCGAGGAGCTCTCCCAGCTCCTCTATCATGTCCAGACCATGATGTTGGCCTGCGGCCTGCGCCTGGAAGATGTGTATCGCTACCTGTAGATGCTGCCGTTGCGCGGGTTTTTGCCCAAAATCCCGGCTGGTTGTATTGACTGTCTTTCTAATTTTTCTAGTGGCTGCCGCCGGCTGCGACCGGGTCGTCTCAGATGAGGCCCGCCGCCGGTTCGAGGCCCGGACCGGCCCCTTTTCGGCAACCGTTTTCCCCATCCACGTGATAGCCGGCAGCCGGATGGCCCATGATACGGAGTTGGCCGAACGGTTGGCCGAATTTTTGCGCGCCAGCCATCTGGCCGATCCGACCCTCGCCACCGAAGAGATAAAAATGCCCGCCTACTACGCGACTACGGAGACCAAACGAATTCGGCTGAACGCCCGGCATTTCAAAAGGGCCCTCGACCAAATCGACCTGGCCACCGACTACGCATTTATGGCCGAAATCGTCTGCAGTCCGGACAAGACGCGGGTGCTGGGCGTCTATTTCTACCTCGCCGATCGTTTCGGCCGCATCGCCAGCGCCCGAATGGCCAATTCCCACCACCGGGAGTTTCAGAAAATCCACCCCAAAAACCGGAGAGACGGATTCCGGGTGCTGAAGGAGATGATCCGCGAGGGGTGGCTCTCATAATGCAATCATTTTGTCATTCCGAGAAGCGCCAGCGACGAGGAATCTTGTTTGTTCAAATCGGGGTAAATCGGGGGACATCATATTAATTATTTTTTATCGATGATTCAATCGGTATGGCGCTCCCAGCATTCAGCGCTTTCCGCCACCTGTGGGGTGCAAATCTTTTTGTCAGAGGCAACGCCGGGAATGGGATCCCAGTCAACGGCTACTATTTCCGATAAGCTGGTGATAAACCTTTGAACATTGGATAGTGTTTGATATTCAGCGTTTTCAGCTCTGCATCGGCGATTTTGGCAGATGCGGCAATGACCGCGTCAGCCAGTCCAACGCCATGGGATTTCCCGTAATCCCTTTTGTAAAGGCCGCCTTTTTTGGCAATTTCTATAGTTACGGGGATGATATGGAAAAGAGAGACAAAACCATCCAAGACAGATTGTTCTGTTTGTCCTTTTACACCGGCGTATAATTCGGCTACGACAACGGATGAGAGGATAATCCGGGAAGAATGCTCGTCTACAAAATCCCTTGCCTTATGATGCCCTTTTAGGAAATCAACCAGCACATCCGTATCAGGCAAAACCGCTACTGACATTATTGCCTGTCCCACTCCGTCCGGATTTCGTCAAAATCCGGGAGATCCGTGCGATCCCTCCAGATGCCCGCAGCCTTTTTCAATATTTGTTCCCGTTTAAAACGCCCCTCCTGATTGATGAGTCGATCAATAGCCTCCCGGATGAGTTCACTTTGTTTTTTCCCGGAGTTTTTGGCTATTTCAATCAATTCCGCCCGTTGACGTTCAGTCAGGTATATTTGCGTTCTGATCATGCGAACTTTCTCCATTGATGTATACATTAACATTATACATCTATTCAACTTTTGTCAAATGTTAATGAATCGTAAATCGGGGGACACCATATCAATTTAATTTTTTTTTGACGATTAAATAGGTATGGTGTCCCCCGAATTAGAACTATTTCAGATTGGTAAACGGCTAAATCCTGTTTTCAATCAAAACGGTCGCGTGGATATAGACCTGTGTGCGCTCGTCCTCATGGGCGAGTTTTTGGAGTGTGGTCCCGCTGGTAATGTTCGGGGGGAGCTCGAGGATAACGGTTTTTTCTGAGTGGATAAGGCCCACGCCGCCGCACGCCGGGCAGAAAAGCTGCTCCAGCAGTCCGCCGTGCCGACAGTGGGGGCAGGGGCGGGTGATCGGCACGGCAATGGGGAAACGGCCGCCGGCGTAAGCCTCTTCAGGGCTTAATATGAGTTCCAGCCGGCGTTCCTGAATATTTTGGGATTTGTAGGCGTGGGGCGTCCCATGGATATCCGGGCGCGGCTGCCGTCTGGGTTTTCGCCGGCAATAGGGCGGCCTTCGGGATGAATAAACGGAGACGGTATTTCCGCTCCCCTGCTTCTTAAGTTTTTGATCGTATTTCGCCCGTTTGGCGTCATCTGACAGGGTGTCATAGGCTTCCTTGGCTTCCATGAATTTCCGCTCGTTCTCATGGGTGTTGCACCTGTCCGGATGATGCGCCTTGGCTTTCTCCCGGTAGGCCTGTTTGATCCGCTCCTTGCTTGCCGCCCTTGGCAGACCAAGTATGAAATAGTAGTCCTTCATAATGAAAACCCCCTTTTGCCCCCCCTTTCCGGAAAGGGGGGACTCTAAAGGATTCCCATCATTTGGTGGATCCGCCGGCAGATGGCGTTAACCGGACTTGACTTCAATTTTTTTCGGCTGCGCCTTTTCCGCTTTGGGCAGCGTGAGACGAAGCACGCCGTCGCCAAGATTGGCCTCGATCTTATCCTCGTCGATAATTTCGGACAGGGTAAACTGCCGATAGTATTGTCCGACTTCGTACTCGATCACCAG
>JAGXLR010000064.1 GCA_018334555.1 Desulfobacterales bacterium | reverse complement strand
GATGATACAAAGCATGAACGGTCGGTCTGAAAAACACCGGAAAGTCCTCCGCAGCATGGGGTTCAGGAAACTCAACCAGTCCGTCGAGCTTCCGGATAACCCGGCGACCCGCGGAATGATTGCCAAGGTATCACATATGGTAAAAGTGGAGGAATAGGATGAGACTGCATGAATTGTCGCCAGCAGATGGTGCCAGGAAAAACCGGAAAAGAAAGGGCCGCGGCGTCGGCTCCGGGTTGGGGAAGACGGCCGGCCGTGGCACCAAAGGCCATAATAGCCGATCCGGCGGAGGCGTGCGCCCGGGTTTTGAAGGCGGCCAGATGCCGCTGCATCGGCGCCTGCCGAAGCGGGGGTTTAAAAATATTTTTAAGAATCCGGTGGAGGTCGTAAATGTCCGGGATCTGAACCGGTTTGAAAACGGCGCCGTAGTAGATCGGAATGAATTGATGGCGGCGGGCTTGGTCTCGCGAAAGGCGAAGTCTGTGAAGGTTTTGGGCCAGGGCGCCCTTAACGTATCATTGACGCTTCAGGTTGAATCCGCCAGCAAAAGCGCCAAAGAAAAAATTGAAACTGCCGGCGGCAAAGTCGAGGTTGGTTAACTATGGCAGCAGCAGGAGGCGTAACAGGGGCCGGTGTCGGCAATATTTTAAAAATCCCCGAGCTCAAACGGCGTATTCTGATCACTTTTGGATTTCTCCTGGTATATCGCGTTGGCGTCCATATTCCGACGCCGGGAGTCAATGCGAATGCGTTGGCGGAGTTTTTCGCCAGCCATCAGGATACCATATTCGGCATCTTCGATATGTTCTCTGGCGGGGCGCTGGTCAGGATGTCGGTTTTTGCCCTGGGCATTATGCCCTACATCAGCGCATCAATTATCCTACAGCTTCTGACCGTTGTGATCCCCCATTTAGAGAAGTTGTCCAAAGAAGGGGAGCAGGGCCGGCGTCAAATTACCAAATATACCCGTTACGGGACCGTGGTGCTTTCTTTTGTCCAAGGCTTTGGCATCAGTATCGGGCTTGAAAACATGTCGGCCCCGGGAAATCTTCCGGTGGTGATCGAACCCGGCTGGGCGTTCCGTCTGCTAACCGCTATTACTTTGACGGCCGGTACCGCATTTATCATGTGGCTGGGCGAGCAAATCAGCGAACGCGGCATCGGCAACGGGATATCCCTGATCATTTTTGCCGGTATCGTTGCCCGCATGCCCCAGGCGATAGGTAACACATTCCGGATGATGTCCACGGGCGAGATGGGCGTATTCGCCGTTGCGGTATTGCTTATCCTAATGGTGGCAGTTATCGCATTCATTAATTTTATGGAGCAGGGACAGCGACGAATTCCGGTTCAGTACGCCAAACGGGTCGTCGGTCGCCGGATGTATGGCGGACAGAGTACGCATCTGCCGCTTAAAATCAATACTTCAGGTGTTATTCCGCCGATTTTTGCCTCCTCCTTGATCATGTTTCCGGCCACCCTGGCCAGTTTTTTCAAGGATGTGCCCCTGATGCAGAGCGTCGCCTCTGCCATGCGCCCCGGTTCGTTCATATACGAATTGATCTTTGTCGGTTTTATTGTTTTTTTCTGTTATTTTTATACGGCCATTACATTTAATCCCGAGGATGTGGCCGAGAATATGAAAAAATACGGCGGCTACATTCCCGGCATCCGTCCGGGTAAACGTACCGCGGATTATATTGACAAGGTGCTGACCCGGATTACGCTGGGGGGGGCGATCTATGTATCCGCTGTTTGCGTGTTGCCGTCGATTCTGATGACCAAGTTCAATGTCCCTTTTTACTTCGGCGGCACGGCGCTGCTGATTGTCGTCGGGGTTGCTATGGATACGGTCAATCAGATTGAATCGCATCTGATTACGAGAAACTATGAAGGGTTTCTAACCACCGGAAGAGGCCGAAAATAAAAATCGTGGGGCCGTCTATATTTCTGCGGCAACCGGCAGCAAAGAGGCTGTTGACGCCCAAGATTGATGAGATTGACAGGAGCTGTTGATGGCGAAGGAAGAGCCGATAAAGGTTCAGGGTACAGTCATTGAGACATTGCCGAATGCAATGTTCAAGGTCGAGCTGGAAAACAAGCACCAGATACTCGCTCATATCTCAGGGAAAATGCGGATGCATTTTATCAAGATCTTACCCGGAGATACGGTAACTGTGGAATTATCCCCTTATGATCTTAGTCGGGGGCGAATTACCTATCGGTCAAAATAACAGGACAAGAGCCGCTTTTTTGTGAGGTTAAATTATGAAAGTCAGCGCATCGGTGAAAAAAAGATGTCGGAATTGCAAAATAGTCAGACGAAAAGGCGTCGTGTGGGTGATCTGCACGAATAAGCGCCATAAACAGCGTCAGGGGTAAAAGGTAAAAGGAGGCAGGTTTTGGCAAGAATTGCTGGGGTCGATTTACCAAAAGGAAAATCCGTTTTTATCGGATTAACCTATATCTATGGGATCGGTCAGTCAACGGCCCGGGAGATCTTAAGGCGCCTGAATATTGATGAGAATCTTCGGACCGATGATTTGACGGATTCGGATATCAACAACATACGTAAGGCCATTGATAATGAACACAAGGTAGAGGGCGAGCTAAGGACCGAAATATCAATGAACATTAAGCGCCTGATGGACCTGGGGTGTCATCGCGGATTGCGCCACCGGAAGTCACTGCCGGTCCATGGGCAGCGAACCTCGACCAATGCCAGAACCCGTAAGGGACCGAAACGCTCTGCGGTCAAAAAGAAGGGCGGCGGCGTTAAAAAGAAATAATTCCTATTTATCAATAAGGGCGAAATCATGGCTAAGGTAAAACGAGCGCGGACAAAGAAAAAGGTTAAAAAGAATATTGAAAACGGGGTTGTTCACATTCAATCCACGTTTAACAACACGATTATTACGATTACCGACCCCAATGGCAACGTGGTATCCTGGTCAAGTGCCGGGATGAACGGATTCAAGGGTTCCAGAAAAAGTACGCCGTTCGCCGCGCAGTTGGCATCGGAGGACGCGGCAAAAAAGGCCAGAGAGCATGGCATGCGAAATGTGGAAGTATATGTGAAAGGGCCGGGCCCCGGGCGAGAATCTGCATTAAAAGCGCTTCAGGGCGTGGGGTTTACCGTGGTCATGATAAAAGATGTTACCCCTGTTCCGCATAATGGCTGCAAGCCTAAAAAACGGCGGCGTGTATAATTGTCATTTGTCATTTAAAACCGTTTGATGTCGGTTTTAGCGTATATAACCCGTGTTTGACGGGAGAAAATATCGTCGAACGACATGGATATGAGGATATGTAAGGGAGGAAGCCTTGTCAAGGTATCGAGATTCAGTTTGTCGGATATGCCGGCGGGAAAATTTAAAGCTGTATTTAAAGGGTGATCGTTGCTATTCGGATAAATGCTCATTCGATCGCCGGGGATACCCGCCGGGCCAGCATGGGCAGAGGCGCGGCGGCAAGATATCCGACTATGGCATTCAGCTAAGAGAAAAGCAGAAGGTCAAGCGCAGCTATGGATTGTCTGAGAAACAGTTTCGGCTGGCGTTTGAAAAAGCGGATCAGAAGAAGGGCATCACCGGTACCAATCTGCTGTTAATATTGGAGCAGCGGCTTGATAACGTGATCTACCGCCTGGGTTTAGCCAATTCCCGCCCCCAGGCCCGGCAGCTTGTTTGCCACAGCCATTTTCTGGTCAACGGGCGAAAAGTCAATATCCCGTCCTTTCAGGTGAAGGTTGGGGATGTCGTGGAAGTTCGGGAGAAAAGCCGGGGCGTTCAGGTAATCAATGATGCCCTTGAAGCCGTGGTAAGGCGAAGCGCACCGGCTTGGCTGGAGCTTGATGCAGAAAATATGAAGGGGACCATTCAAGCATTGCCGACGCGTGAAGATATAACAATGCCGATTCAGGAAAATCTGATTGTTGAGCTCTACTCCAAGTAACTGTTCGAGTTGCCGAGGACCGCAATCGGGGCAGCCTGGGGCGCCTCCTTTATATTATTATCATATCAATATGTTGGCCTGAAGCCAACAGCCGCCTGGCCGGGCATCATTAAAGGAATTTCTGGAGATCGAAAATGTCATTAAACGAACTCAGTTATATGAACTGGCGGGAGATTATTAAGCCGGAAAAGGTCCAAGTCGACGACCAGGCCGACACCTATGGCAAATTTGTGTGGGAGCCGCTGGAGCGCGGGTTTGGTATCACTATTGGCAATGCCTTGCGCCGAATCATTCTATCTTCGATCTGGGGGGCGGCAATCTGCTCCGTCAAGATTGAAGGCGTCATGCACGAGTTCAGTACAATTCCCGGAGTCTTGGAGGATGTCTCCGAAATTATACTGAATCTAAAAAATATCCGCGTCAAAATGGATGATACGGAGGAAAAAACGCTTGAAGTCGATGCATCCGGGGAATCCGTGGTTAGGGCCGGAGATATTAAGAGCCCGGATGGCAAAGTAACCATCATGAATCCTGATCAACATGTCGCCACGCTTTCAGAGGACGGCGAGCTGAAAATGACGATGACTGTGAAGGCGGGGCGTGGCTACTCCCTGGCCGAGACCCATAAGGACCCGGAAGCCCCCATAGGCACGCTTCCCATTGATGCGGTCTTTTCTCCAATCAACCGGGTGAACTATACGATTGGAAATGCCCGGGTGGGTCAGCAGACTGACTATGACAAGCTGACCATGGAAGTGTGGACCGATGGCGCCGTGGCCCCGGAGAATGCTATTGCCTATGCAGCCAAAATTTTAAAGGAACAACTCAACGTTTTCATCAATTTTGACGAAAACGCCGTACCTGAAATCAAAAAAACAGAGGCGGAAGACGCGACCCCGAAATTTAACGAGAACCTCTATCTCGACGTGGACGAACTCGAGCTTTCCGTTCGGAGCGCCAACTGCCTCCGTAACGCGAATATCACAAAAATATATCAGTTGGTTCAAAAGACCGAGTCGGAAATGCTGAAGACCAAAAATTTCGGGCGGAAATCGCTCAATGAGATCAAGGAGCTGTTAACCGAGCTTGGCCTTTCGTTGGGAATGAACCTGGAGGGCTTTGAACCACCGGAAGAGGATAAGGAACAAGAGGAATAATAGGTATGCGACATCGGAAGAGCGGATTCAAATTAAATCGTACAGCCAGTCACCGGAAGGCTCTTTTTCGAAACATGGTTACTTCACTGTTTAAATACGGGCGAATCAAAACCACCGATGCCAAGGCCAAGGAGATTCGTCGATGGGCGGATCATATGGTAACGCTGGCCAAGCGGGGGGATCTTCATGCCCGCCGGCAGGCATTGTCGATTGTCCGGGAAAAGGGCGTTGTTTATCAACTGTTCAGTGAAGCCCCTGAACGATTTGCGGACCAAGCCGGCGGTTACACCCGTGTTACAAAGCTGGGCCCCCGAAAGGGCGATGCGGCGCCACTTTCAATGATTGAGTTGACGGGTGTTCCGGTGGAAACCGGAAAAAAGAAAAAGGGCGGGGATAAAAAGAAAAAAGCCACCGCCTGAGTTTAAGCCTTCGGAATCTATTTAAATCTGCCCTGTCCGTTTCCCCCCCTTCATGAGTACCCAATAAACGGACGGGGCTTTTTTTGTCGGCCGATGATGAAAAGATATGTTAAAATTTTGATATGCTTGATTATCCTTTCATTCTCCAGCGGTTGCGTGTTGACAAAGCTTGTTACCGTGCCCATGCGGGTAGGCGGCGCGGCGGTTTCTATCGTGCCCGTCGTGGGTAATCCGGCCCATGATACGGTCGACGAGACGGCCGAAAAAGTCGACAAGGTGCCCATTTGATCCATTGATGGCATTGCCGCCATGGGTAAACGGGGTCCCTTTATCAATGGGGAAGCCTTATGGCGTCTCCGCATACCGGATGCAGGCGCACCCGACGGTTATTTACGTCAATTTCAACCGCTCCGTGTTGGGGCGTCATCAGTATATCATACCCCCTCCTCTGATATCGCTCGATAACGGCCGCGGCGGGCAGGTTGAACCGATTTTTCGGCCCTGCAGAGATAACCACGGCCTTTGGGCAAACCGCATCCAAAAACTCGGGGGTGCTTGACGTTTTACTGCCATGGTGGGGTGATACCAGAACAGTTGTGTGAAGCAGCCTTGTCCCCGTTGCCGCCAGTTCCTTTTCTGCTGACTCCATGATATCGCCGGGGAAAATAATAGATTGGCCCCTGTAGGTAGCCTTCAGCACGATAGAGCAGTTATTGGTATCGGCCGCCTGCCCATCATCCATAAAGTCCGTCGGTGGATAAAGGAGATCGAATTTTACGCCGTTGATTCCAAAGTGTCGGGGGATCCGGGCAAACGGCGGATGGTGGATGTTCCGGTCGTCAATCGTTTGAATAAAAGCGCTGTATTCACTGGTATCCGACGGCTGGTGCGTAGAAATGACCCGTTTAACATTAAAATGTTTCAGGATATAGATCAATCCGTTTAGGTGGTCCGCGTCAGGATGGGAAAGGACCACAGTATCAATGGTTCCGATTTTTTGGCCCCATAAAAACGGGGCCACCAGATATTTGCCCACATCAAAGGCCGAGTTGTTCATAAATCCGCCCCCGTCAACGAGCATGCAGTATCCATCCGGCAGCTCCAGGAGGTTGGCACTGCCCTGGCCCACATCAATGATCGTCGCGGAAAACTGATCCCTCCAGAACCGGGCATGGCACCAATATCCGATGTCCATGAGAAACACGAGAAGCGCAGTCGTCATAAGAATAACCACGGGGCGTTTGAAGCATCCGGGATTCAGTTGAAGGCGTTTTTTGAAGCGGATTATATAAAACAGCCCAAAAATCAGCGTATAGGCGCAGATCATTTCAAGAATCGACGGCGTAACGGTTTTGACCGCACTGTAGGGCCACTCGCCGATAGGATAGATGATGGCAAGGGCCGATTGAATTCCAGCGCCGGCCGTTTTTAAGCCCCAGGCGGCCATGGGCGGATGCAGCGGCAATAAAACGAGTACGGAAAACAGGGATAAGGGAACAACAAAAAAACCGATCAGGGGGACAACGATAAGATTAGTCAGCAGGCCAAAGAAGGCGGTTTGGTTAAAATAATGAAGGATCAGGGGGGTGGTGCCGATGATGGCAAAAAAGGATACGGCGGTATACGATAACAGGTAAGGGAGTATGGGGCCCGGCAGACGGCTTATCCACTGGGTGGTCGAAAGCCCCAGGACAATTGTTAGGACAGCGGTAAACGATAGCTGAAAAGAAACGGAAAAAAGAGACGGCGGGTAGATGATTAAAATGATAAGTGCGGCGGCAGCCAGGGTATTGATAAGATCCTGATCGCGTTCAAATAAAAAGGAGGCCAAAAAAACGCTTACCATAATCACCGCCCGTTGGGTGGAGGGCGACATACCCGTCAGCAGAGCATAGCCCCATACCGGAACAAGAGCCATTATCGCCGCCCATTTTCCGGACCCGCCGCGATGGAGCAATGGCTTGCAGAATCCAAGGATTTGTTTGAAGAAAAAGAAGGCAAAGGTGGCCACAATGCCAATATGAAGTCCGGATATGGCCAGTACATGACTGGCGCCGGCCCGGTTAAAGGCCTGTTTAAGTGGCGCTGAAAGCAGCTCCCGCTTGCCGAGGACCAGGGCGGAAAGGATCGCCCGGCTGTCTCCTTTAGTCGCATTGGTGATCAGCGCTTCAACGGAGCGGCGCATTTTGTTTCTTATATTTGCCGCCAATCCGGGAGCCCGGCCTTTTTTGACCCTGATTTGGCTGCCGTTGGCAGACGTGCTTGCCCAGATATTTTTATAGGCCATAAATGATTTGTAATCAAACCCGCCGGGATTGTTGAAGTTATGAAACGGTTTGATTCTGCCGGAAAAGGTGATCCGGTCGCCTAAATGTATCGAAGGCCCTGTCCCGTACAGCGTCAACCGCAGTTTTCCCCGCACCGGCAAGGGGGTTGCGGATGTGGCCGGATCTGCCAGCCGGATATCGGACAATATAGATTTTACCCGATACCCCTCCCGGGCCGGCTCGGTGGCTACCCGACCGGTGATCTGCCAGGATTTCTTATCTTTATTGATCAATTGGCATAAATGCTCAGATGTATGGGGGATGATCTGCCAGGGCGATAGGCAGAGATAGCCCATGGCAAAGTAGAGCAGGAAAGGGGCGAGTCGGGCGGGTTTTTTGAGGCTAAGGCGGATGCCGGTAATCGCAGCGGCAAGGAGGCATCCGGCAAGGGCCGTCTTGAAATAGCCTGGAAAACAATGACCGCTTGCAATTCCGCCCATCAAGGCAAAAAGAAGCGGCAGGAGCGGCCGGAAAAAAAACGGGTCGCTCGGTTTATCTGTGAAGTCGAGGCCGGGCATTTCTGCGGCGATAATTATACCGATATCCGCTTGATGGAGGCCCCGAGACGGCTGAATTTTTTCTCTATTCTATCGTATCCGCGATCCAGATGATAGACGCGGTTGATTCGAGTGGTGCCCCGGGCTATCATCCCGGCAAGGATCAGGGATGCGCTGGCGCGCAGATCGGTTGCCATGACCGGCGCGCCGGATAGCTCGGGAACGCCGCGGACCATGGCATGGCTGCCGGAAATGGTAATATCGGCCCCCATGCGACGGAGCTCGCTCACATGGATAAACCGGTTTTCAAAAACATTCTCCGAGATGACTGAAAAGCCGTTGGCTACTGACATAAGGACCATGAACTGGGCCTGCATGTCGGTTGGAAACCCCGGATAGGGCATGGTCTTGACATCCACACTGTTGATCGGGTGGCTGCCCCTGACCCGGATGGATCGGTCCCGGTATTCAATTTCAGCCCCTGTTTTTTCCAGCTTAAGGGCTAATTCTTTCAGGTGCGTCGGTTCACATGTGTTAATTACGATTTCCCCGCCGGTAAGTGCTGCAGCGACCATGAAGGTGCCGGTTTCAATCCGGTCCGGGATGATGGTGGCGGTTACCGGATGAAGCTCTTTGACACCGTTTATCGTGATAGTGGAGCTGCCCGAGCCGGAAATATCGGCACCCATCAGGTTCAATACATCCGCCAATGCCGTAATCTCCGGCTCCCGGGCCACATTATGCAAGACAGTCCGGCCTTCGGCCAGCACGGCGGCCATCATCAGATTCTCTGTTCCTGTAACCGTGGGCAGGTCCAAATAGATCTCGGCCCCTGTCAAGTTTTGGGCTGAAGCCTCTACATAGCCGTGCGCCAATGAAATTTCGGCGCCTAGATGCGAGAGGCCGTTCAGATGCTGCTCAATGGGGCGGGCGCCGATGGCACATCCGCCCGGCAGCGAGACTCGAGCCCGTTTCATCCTTGCCAGGAGGGGGCCTAAGACCAGTATGGAGGCCCGCATTTTTCTGACGTGTTCATAGGGGGCCTCAAAATCGGACAGGTTGCCGGTGTCAATGGAAAGGGTGTTGTCGCTGAATTCGACTTCCGCTCCCATGTCGACCAGCAGGGCCTGGATGCTTTCGATATCTTTTAGTATCGGCACATTATGAAATGTAAAGCGTCCACCTGTCAGTATGGTGGCCGCAATGATCGGCAGCGCCGCGTTTTTGGCCCCGCTGACCGTCACTTCGCCGTTCAATGGATAGCCGCCGTTGATTAGGATTTGGTCCATTATTATAGAATCCTTGCCAGGTCAATGTATCATCGCCGGTAATAAAAAAAGCGTTATTCCGCGCGCGGTGCGAAGATGGGCGAGACGGAATAACGCTTGTTCAAAAATAGAATGGGGGGAGGGCGAGGGGCTAGTGATGCCCGTTATCTTCCTCCCGGAAGGTATCCACAGCCGATTTGATGATGCAATATGTCAGTCCCAAGCCAACGATCGACAGAACATACCATAAGGCCCCATGAAAAACCAGATGGGGGATATCCCACGCCCATTCAAAACTGAAAGGAAACATATATTCTCTCCTTGTTAATTCGTCGGGTTCAGCTCGCGTTCCTGTGGAAATACCGGCAGATACCGGTGGGCCAGCGAAATCACAAGGATCCCGTAGGCCACGGGCAGAATCGTGGTGGCGACTTCCTGCCAGCTCGGGGCATACATAAACCACTCTTCAAACGGCACGACCGGTACGGCCAGCATCTGCAGTATCATAACCCACCTATTGACGCAGACGCCTACGACGGCGAGAACAACCCCCAGCATTAACAGGGACTTTGCTTCCCGCCCCTTTCTGGTGATTAAAATGACGGCCGGAACAATGCCGCAGATCACGATCTCCAGAATCAGGATCCAGATGCCGTAGACCGGATTGCCGGAATAGAAGTCCATGAAGGAAAACCCCATGCTGGGGGCGGTAACCATTGCCCAGTAAAGGGTGTCCGCAATTTTGGCGATTATATAGGTAGCCAGCATCCATCCGGAGATTTTCGCCAGCAGCTGAATCACATCGTCTTTAACCAGTTTTTTTCGCGTGAGTTTTTCCGTGATCCAGGTAACCAGGATGGTAAAACAGGGCCCGCAGGCAGCCGCCGACCAGGTAAACAAAAAGAATGTCCAGGGCCACACGTTGATGCCCTCGCGGAAGGCAAAGGGGCGGCCGAACAGGACGCCGGATACGCCGCCGAGGGATCCCTGATGGAAGAAAGAGAGGAATACCCCGGTAGCCGCAAAAACCGCCATGATACGGTGCATGTTGTGGCTCAGGTGATGGAGAAACGGAACCCTGTCCAGCTTCGGGTTTTCAAAAATAATGGGCAGAAATTCAATGGTTAACACGGCGAAATAGCACGACAGGCAGAAGGCCACTTCGGTTAACATGGAGTGTACGTTGGCGTGCCAGAAGATAAACCAGCCCCTTAGCGGCTGGCCGATATCAATGGCCAGGATCAGAAGGGCGGAGCTGTAACAGATGAATCCGATGATAACGGCATAATTGATGATGTTTTTCAGTTTGTCCTTGCCGATAATGTATGTCAAAAAGCCGGTAAAAAAGGCGCCGCCGCCAAGGGCGATAACCGCCAGATCGGCCCAGATCCATAGGGCAAAACCGTATGCATCATTCATGTTGGTCTGATTCAACCCCTTGAACCAGACAAGATACATGGCATAGACTCCCCACAGGAGGACGGCCCCTGCAGCAGCCATCCACAGGGAAAATTGCAGTTTTGAGCAGCGTTTGACCCCCTGAGGTATTAATGGCGTCGTCTCCATATTCGATTTGCTCCTTGCCATAGGTTAAACGATTTACGAGTGAATCTTCTGTCTGTTTGATTTTGGCCGTGATTCATTTTCCAGATAATTGTCTCCGGCCCGCCTGACCCAGGTTTTACTGGAAAGATAGTAAACTTTGGGATTGGTATGCAGACGTTCCAGGAGTCTGAATGCCCTGGGGCTATTTTTTAATTTGAAAACCGCATGGTCCGGATTGTTGAGGTCCCCGAAGGTAATGGCGTTTGTCGGACAGGCTTGGGCGCATGCGGGCTGATATTCGGATTCATAGATTTCCTCCCGGCCTTCCAGGTACGCCTTATCCCTGGCCTGCTGGTAACGGTGGAAACACAACGTACATTTTTCCACAACGCCCCGCATTCTTGTCGATACATTCGGATTGAGGTATTTTTTTGTATCCGCCGGCCAAACCGGATCCCACCAGTTGAACTTTCGGGCGTGATAGGGGCAGGCCGCCATGCAGTACCTGCAGCCGAAGCAGCGGGTTGGAATTTGGCTGACAACGCCGGTTGAGTCGTCATAATCGGTGGCGATTGCCGGACATACCGAAACACAGGGGGGATGGCCGTGCTTTCCGATGCCGTCGCAATGCTGACAGGGCATCGGCAGATAGCATATCTCTGTGTCCGGATAGGGTTTGCCGTTGGTTAGCTGAAATATCCGTATCCAGTTAAGGCTGTCGAGCTTGTCAGTTTCATCTTTCTTGAACGGCACATTGTTCTCCGCATAACAAGCCACCATACATGCACCACAGCCGGTGCACTTATCAAGATCGATGACCATGCCGTAGCGCTTGGTGTGTTTGTCTCCATGTTCTTCTTTCATTCCAACCTCATTGCTGACTGTTGATCATCCCGGTTAAAAAACACTTTGGGGCTTTGATAATCAGGCCCTGTCGATTTTTGCCCGAATGCCCCATGCCGTATTCAGTCCGGAAAGGGGGTCTGATATCGGGCCGATCAGATCGTTGAAATTGACCCCTTTACCGGCCAGGTACTTCGAATATGCCGTATGACCGAATCCCTTCGGCATGGCGATCACGCCGGGGGCGATGCCTTCAAAAAGATGAAGCCTGACCTTTGCCCGGCCTCTCGGGGTGGCAACCGTCGCCCGTTCCCCCTCTGAAGCCCCTATTTTGCGGGCAGTCGCCGGATTGATTTCCACAAATACGGTTTGCCCTTTTAATACCGTATCATCGATGGTTTTGGTCATAAACGGGGGGTTGCCGACATCTCCGCTGGTAAGCCGCATGGCGTCATAGGGCATCAAGACCAGGGGATACTGTTCCGGCTTGCCCTCGATGGGTACCGGTGAAAAATTCGGAAGGGCCTTTTTATCATTCTTTGACGGTTGATTTCGGGCGGACGGATAAAATTCAAATTTTCCGGTGGCTGTATTAAACCGGTTGGCCCATGGGAAATCTTTGGCGTTTTTCACCTTGACGAACCCTTTTTCCTCCAATTGATCCCAGTAGTCCTTTAACGCCGATTTCAAGTAGCCCTGATAATCCTTCCACGGGAAGGCTTTTTCGACAAAGGATCCCAAGGATTTGGCCACCTGGAGCACCACATCCCCCACGTGCCGGGTATTATAGACCGGCCTGACCACCGGTTTGGCAAGGCCGATGATCGGTTGGACGCTCGCGCTCGGCGTGGGCACATCCTCATATCGCTCCAGAAATACATGATTCGGTAGAATATAGTCTGAATGGCTGGCCGTCTCATCCATAAACGAGGAGAAACTGACAAGAAATGGTATGCGGTCGAAGGCGGCCTTTGTCGCCTTAGTATTCGGCAGCGTATAGAGCGGATTGGCGTCACTTACAAAAAGCGCCTGAACCGGGGATTCGCCTTTGGCGCTATTAATGACCTCCGGGAGCCTGTGGAGCAGATATCTGGCATTCGGGTATTTTGAGCCGCCCGCCCCGTCGACCCGGGGTTGCTGCATGCCCCTGGAAGCGGTCATATCGATGTTCACTTCCGGCCATTTGGCATACTCGGGTTCGCTAGTGACCGAAACGCCACCCGGTTTGTTGATGTTTCCGACAAGCGCATTCAATGAATGGACAGCCATGCATTCGCTCAGGCTTCCCGGCAGGAGCCCCTCCCCGCGGCCGCTGATGGCAATCGGTTTGTCGGCACGGGCAAACCGGCGGGCCAGTTTTTCAATCGTGGCCTTGGGAACACCGGTTTTCTCCGCAACGGTTTCCGGGCTGTAGTCTTCCCGGACCAGGGTTTTAAACCCGATATGGCGGGTGCCGTGGTCGTCCGTCCAGTCCTCGAAGCCGAATACCGATTGGTTGATAAATGATTGATCATATAATGACTCTTTGATCATTACATGGGCGATCCCCAGGGCGAGCGCCCCCTCGGTTCCCGGGTTAATGGGTACCCATTGATCGGCTTTGGCAGCCGTGTCCGAGAGCCGGGTTTCGATTTGCACGATTTTTCTGGAATCATGCTGCTCACCGTAGATATTCAGCATCCGGACCGGAGCCCCCCAGCCCTGAAGCAGGCCTGTGCCAAAACTCAGTACATGGTCGGCATTTTCAATGTCGAATCCCACGGCGCCTTCCTGCCCCTGCATCAGGTAAACGGCCAGTTCATAGGCATCATGGACCGACGGCGGCCGGATGAAGTTCGGTGACCCATAGGCGGTTAAAAACCGGCCGATCAGTCGGGGCACCGTCCCTTTATCGGTGCCGGCCACCCAGGCCACGCTATGCGGTTTCTCCTTTTCCCGGAGCTCTTTTAGTTTTTTAGTGACCGCCGAAACGGCCTCATCCCAGCTGATCTCCTGCCATTTACCTTCGCCCCGCTTGCCGACGCGCTTCATGGGGGCTTTAACGCGGGAGGGGCCGTAAAGGAATTGCAGGCCGGAAAGCCCCAGGGGACAAAGGGTTCCCCGATTGATCGGGTGTTCAGGCAGCCCGTCAATTTTCACCGCCCGATCCATGATTTTTCGGACCTGAATACCACAGCCGCCGGGGCAAAGGGTGCATACGGAGGTTTTGTAGGTATCCGCCCCTTCCTTCGGAACCGGCGTCCACGGCCAGTTCTGGGTCCAGATCGAGATATCGTCCATCAGTTTCCAAGGTACCGGCGTTAGCGTAGTGCCCGCGACAACCCCGACACCCAACGAGATAAAGCTTCTTCTATCAATTTTCATGGATTTAACCCCTTATATCGATATCCAAATCGGCAGTAACAGTTACTGATGACACTGAAAGCAGGCGCCCTTATGACCGGTTCTCTTTTTATGGCACTCGGCGCAGTCGTTCATTTTCATCCGCAGGCCGTATTTGGGCTCACCCAGCCTGGCGATGTTGTAGCCCCAAATATCCCGGCTATAGCCGGTCAGCCGGTTTTCCTGGTAGGGCCGGGCATGGGTGGTTTGCCCCATTTTGCCGTGGCAGGTCTGGCACTTCATATCCGCCCCCTTGACATGGGCGGCATGAGAAAAGAAAACGCAGTCCGGCTGTTCGGAATAGACGAGCCAGGGCACCGCCTTGTTGGGTCTGACATATTCTTCGATAAATTTTTTCTCTTCCGGGTTCGTGCCCTGCGGATACTGATGGCAGCCGGAGCAGGAATAGAGGTCGGGAATACCTGAGAAGCTGCCGTCTTCGCGGAAATAATGGCAGCTCTGACAGCCTTCGTATACGACGCCCATATGAAGTTTATGGTTGAAATCGATAGGCTGCTGTTTCTCGGAGTAAAGCAGATCCGGAAAGAAAAGCCAGCCGCCCGCGAGGCTGCCGATAAGACCAATGACAAAAAAGAGCAGAATGATCCAGCCGGAGCCGTTTTTGCCCTTTCCTGAGGCATCGCCTGTCCCCGGGGATGCCGTGTCGGAAACCGGTTGTTGTTGATCGTTGGTGTTCATGAATACCCCGTTATTCTACGTTGATGTGTGATTATCCCCGTATCAATTCATGGATTCCCGTTGTTTGTTACATTTAAAAAGCAATTAGATATCTATTTTGAAGCCGGTTGTCAATAAAAATGTCTACTGATAGCTGTGCAGGCCGGGCAGCAGGTTGACGCCGAAATAGGTAAAAATGACCGCCACAAATCCGACAAACGATAGGACGGCGATCCTCTTCCCGGTCCACCCCCGCATGAGCCGGGCATGTAAGAGCGAAGCGTAGATCAGCCAGGTCACCAAGGACCAGGTTTCCTTAGGGTCCCAGCCCCAGTAGCGTCCCCAGGCCTGATTGGCCCAAACGGCGCCGGTGATGATGCCGACCGAAAGAAACAGGAAGCCGAACATCACCATTTGATGGGTCAACTCATCCAGCATGGCTTCATGGGGAATTTTATTGGTAAGGCCGCCGCTGGATGCGTTTCTGCCTGATTTGATAAAATAGAGGATGCTAATGCCAAAGGCCACGGCAAAGCCCGCATAGCCGATAAAGCAGGTAATGACATGGGCGATCAGCCAGTTGCTTTGAAGCGCCGGGATCAGCGGTTCAATCGTGCTGTCAACCGTGAGGGAGGTATAGGCCATGGCCAGAAATGCCAATGGTATGGCCACGACGCCGATAACCCGCAGTTTGTATCGAAGCTCAAGAAACAGGTAAAGCACGGCAATGCAGAGGGCAAAGAACACCAGGGATTCATACAGGTTGGACAGGGGGGCATGGCCGATCCCTTGCTGGTAGGATTCGACCCACCGAAGGATAATCCCGATCAGATTCCCGCCTGCAGCGATGATCGTTGTGGCAGTGGCCAGTTTCCCGGGCAGCTCCTTTTTAAATACCCAGGACGTGATATATAATAACGCGGCCAGTCCGTAGACAAACGTCCTCC
>JAGXLR010000217.1 GCA_018334555.1 Desulfobacterales bacterium | reverse complement strand
TAATATTATCTTAGAAGCTTCCGCTGCTGTCATTGCGAGAAACGAAAGTGACGAGGAATCTTGATTGTTAAAGATTTCTCGCTACCGCTCGAAATGACAATGCGGACGCTTTTCAGAGTTACTTTCTGCAAAAATGGTGCGCCAGCGCAATAAATCGCTTTTTACGAAGCCATCATGGATTAGCTATAAAAAACCATTCTATCAATCGGGAAATGGCCAATGACTTTGGGCTTAAAGAAGAAGCAATCCTTAGTTGACCGCAAGCCGCCGGAGGCCCCATACTATCTGCGGGCCGAAGACCTGTTTATTGATGCGCACGATCGGGAAATATTCGTCAAACACATTTTTTCAGAATCTGAAGGTACCACCGGGTACGGACCGGTTATCATGAGCCCCGGCATATCCAGCAATGCCAATATATTTCGGCTGAGCGGCGATGGAGAGTACCTGTCCCTGGCGAATAATCGCTCTTTCGCCAATCTTCTGGCATCGGAGGGATTTGATGTCTACCTGTATCACCCGGGATACTCGGACCGGGTATTCAATCGATATGTGAGCCGTCACTGTCCACAAAGCAGATATTACAAAAAGCGCTACCGCGTGCCACAAAAATACAGCTATGGCGACCTGATTAACCATGAAGCGCCGGCCGTCATCGATTTTGTCCGCAGGCACAGCCATTGCAAATCCATATCATGGGTGGGCTACAGCCTCGGAGGAATGGTGGCGTATTCCTATCTGTCCAAAAATCCGGGGAATCCAATCAAAAATCTGGTGACTATCGGCAGCCCCATGGCGCTGAACCAGATTTTTTTCCGGTTTATCCCGTTTATCAATTTTATGTCGAGTTTGCTGGGATTTGAAGAGGATGCGCTGCTGGGCAACCTGTCACAGAATATGGTGCCCTTGACACGGACTATCCGGGCGCTGCCCGACTGGATGGTACGGTTTAATTTGATAACCCCGTATCTTGGCAATCCACTCAATATCAAAAACCGGACTGTTAAAACGTTGCTGGGCCATATCGTGGAGCCCATGCCCAAGGGGCTTCAAAAATTTTTTTCCCGGTTTATTGAGCAGGGGTATTCCTCAAAAGAAAAATTTATCAACTACCTTGAACGGCTGCGCAGTTTGAAACGGAGCCGAAAAAATTTTCTTTTTTTCTATGGCGCCCGCGACGTGATCGCTACGCCGGAAAGTGTTTTTTTGGCCCGGGAGATTATCTCACCCAAAGACCCTTACAATCTCGTCGCGGTTCCAACGGCCGGCCATATTGACCTCCTTCTGGGCACCCATTCCTATGAACGGGTCTGGAAACCCACACTCGAGTGGCTCAAGGAAAACAACAGCCCCTCGGTATAATTTGAATGCCGCATGCGACGCATTTTGCAAAAAATATTTTTTATGGGGCGGTCAATCGTTTAACACGGCCAGGGACCGGAAGGTCGTCTCTCCGAACATCCCTAGTTTTTCGACAGTGGTTTTGGTGCGCCAGTAGATAAGCTTTCGGTTTTCGGACCAGCCGTTTTCCATGTCGATCATGACCTCGCTGTATCCGAGGTTGATGCGAAAGGCATATTCGAACAGATACCCCCTGATCGAGCCAGCCGGTGTGTCAAAGGTGGTGCGGGTAAGCCCTTTGAAGACATAGCAATAGGTGCCGGCGTTGGCTTTCTCGCCGGTCTCTGTGTTGTAGATCTTCGCCCGCCCGGTCGTGCGGATGGTTTCTTCCGCTGCAATCTGCGATGGAACCAGCTCTAAATGCGGCCGATAGGCAATCCGTTTGTTTTTTTCGAAAATCTCCAGGCGTTTGACGTAAACCGCCCCGTCGGGTGCCTGGAAGATATGCAGCCGGTAAAGGTCCTTGAACTCCAGTATATATAGATTTTGACGATCGTCAATCGGTTCAAGCGTCATGGCAATGACCTTGCCTTCGCCTTTGCCCCGGGTGACCTTGAAAGAAGCCTTGCGGGCGTCCAGTGAGACCAGTTTTTCCGCCGACATCCCTTGTTCTTCAGGGTAGCCGGATTTCGGGTTTTTGGGCTCCGCGCCGGTTGCTGCCAGCGGGATCGAAAAAAATAATAGCAAAAAAAGCCCCGCAAGCCCCATCATCGTATATGGCTTTTGCCCGTTGGGATTCATTTATACGAAACCTTTCCATTGATGCGCATCATGTGGATCTATCATGACAAATAATGGTTTAAGCAGAGGCGTTTGTCAATATATCCGGGTCGGCAAAAGCCGCCGGCCCTCCCGGGTCCCAACCTAAGCCCGCCGATTCGTTCGAAAAACAGTTGACGAACGTTCATAAAAAAGTATAACACACGATTATTATATGACCTAAACGGAAAAAAGCGCCATGAATGCTCAAAGGGATCATTACCAGGTTGCAATTGCCGGGGCCGGTCCGGGGGGCGCGCTGCTTGCCAGGGAGCTTGCCGCTAACGGTATCTCTGTTGCCGTGTATGAATCAAAAGCCGAAAATGCCTTGGGGCACAACTGGTCCGACGCGGTAGAAAAATCGGCCCTTGCCGCCGCGGGTTTCGAACTTCCGGACAAGGATAACGGCCGTTACAAGGGGCGCCTTGTCAAAACCGCCGAGGCTGACGACAATCTGTTCGAGCCGCACCGGATTGCGCCGCTCCAGATCCGGTATCCGGATCTTTCCGGCGCAACCCGCCGTGGTGTGGATTTCAAGTATATTACGACGGATCGCAAAGTGCTCGACCGTCGTCTGGCCGAATATGCGGAAAAGGCGGGGGCCAGGATTTTTTACCGGCACCGGGCGGACAGCCTGATCGGCAATATGGCGGGCCCCTTGGAAAATATCCGGATTGAAGGCCTCCGGGTCACGGATAAAAAGAGGGGTGTTGCCGTAGAGGTCTCGGCGGACGTGGTTGTGGATGCCACTGGCTATCTTTCCGTCTTGCGCACGGGGCTGATAGGGGCGCCGGCCATCAACAAAAAGTTTCTGGGCAAGGATCTGGCCTATGCATGCCGGACCGTACGACGGCTTGATACGAAGCGGACCGCTTCAGACGATTTGACGGATCACTACCGCTATGGGGCCTTTAAGGGCTACTTCTGGACCCATCTTCACCATGAGGACACGATCGATATCGGCGGCGGGGTAAAAGAGGAGGCGGGCCGAATTGACCCCATGATCGTGATCAGGGGGATGATTGACGAGCGACCGTCAGTGACCGAGGAAGAGCTGCGGGGCGGCGGGGGCGTTGTCCTGGTGGGGGTATCCCCCTGGTCGCTTGTGGCAAACGGTTTTGCTGCCGTGGGGGACGCCGCCGGGCAGGTCATCCCCTCCACCGGCTGCGGCGTCGGCGGTGCATTAACCGGTGCCATGTTTGCCGCTGAAACGATCAAGGCCGCCCTGGAAGGTGGGGGCTGCACCCTGGAATCCCTCTGGCCGTATAACCGGCAATGGTTTATCAATCGCGGGTGTCATTTTGCCGCGCTGTCGGCATTAAAGGATGTGCTTCAGGATCTTACCCATGAGGAAATCGCGTTTCTCATGAAAAAGGATATTATGAGCGATGAGTTGCTGGCGCCCACAATCAACGGCGTATTTGAAACCCCGGATCTGTATGCCATGGCCAAGACGCTGTTCAGCGGTATCTCCCGGCCCACCCTGCTCATGAAGCTAAACAGGGCCACCACGCTGGGCAGAAAAATCTTCAGGCATTATCAAAACTATCCCAAGCTCTGGAATCCCCGGTCATTCAGACAATGGATGCGGGATGCGGAGGGCCTATTTTCAAAAATTTCCTGATTTCCTTAGCTCCCCTTACAAAAAGATTGCGAAGAATTTTTGATCTGGCGGGCAGGGCTACTGGTTGCCGAATCCGTTCATTTCGCCGCAGTCCGGACAAATCCACGTAATGCCGTTGCACGACATACCCCATACATTTTCATACATGCAGCTCTGGCAGATGGCGAAACCGCAGCGGCAGGTCCAGCAGAACGGGGCAACTTCGCCGCAGAAGTGGCATTTCCGGTTTCTTATCCGGTTCCTGCGCTTTTCTCGAATCCGGGCCAGATCGGATTTTTCATCGGGGCGTCGCATAGTTAAAAATCATCGTCAAATATATCAATGGCCGGTTCCCAAAAGGAGACCGAAGCGTTTTGTCGAAAAACAGACATTAGCCCAAGCGTCGGCAGGAGTCAAGGAACCCGAGCCTAAAAGTAACTTCAACCTAAACTGAGCGTTTCAAATTTTTGAAGGTTTAATCTTTGATGGCTTCGTAAAAAGTCCAATATCTGTGTTGCGCTGCAACCCTCGGAATTTCACGTACAGCTAAGTACGCTGCATTCCTCGGGATTTTGCGCGCCTTGATCTTGAACTTTTTACTTTGCCATCCTAAAATCGACTTTTTACGAGATTGTCA
>JAGXLR010000063.1 GCA_018334555.1 Desulfobacterales bacterium | reverse complement strand
CTGGCCGCCGCCCCCCCGGGACGCGAAGAGTTTGCCCAGCTGGCCCGGGACCTCGAGAACCAGATCGCCGTCAGAAGCATCAGTGTCTGCCTGAACACCCCGGTCGACGAGGCCCTGATCGACCGGAAGAAGCCGGATCATATCATCCTGACGACGGGTGCGGCCCCGATGACACCGCCGGTTCCGGGCATCGAGCTGCCGCACGTGGTCCAATCCTGGGATGTGCTGTCCGGCAAGGTCTATACCGGGAAAAACGTCGTGGTCGTTGGCGGCGGGGCGGTTGGCGTCGAGACGGCCCTTTTTCTGGCGGAAAAAGGCACCCTAAGCGCTGAAGCCCTGAGATTTTTGTTTGTCAATCGGGCCGAAGACCCGGAGGTCCTTTACGAAATGGCCACAACGGGGACCAAACAGGTGACGGTCCTCGAGATGATGGAAAAAATCGGGAAGGACTTCGGTAAAACGACACGCTGGTGCATGCTTCAGGATGTCTCCAGATACGGCATCGCAACCCGGGTCGCGGCTAAAGCCCTTGAAATTACAAAAAAAGGCATCAAAATCGAGGCCGAAAACGGCCCGGAGGAAATCCCTGCGGATACGGTGGTGCTCTCCATAGGCGCCAAATCGAACAACGGGCTTCGGCAGTGCATTGAATCCAAGGGCATCGCCTGCACCGTGGCCGGGGATGCCGAAAATGTGGGCATGGCCTTTGATGCCGTGCATCAGGGGTTTAATGCAGGGTTGAACGTATAGGATAAGGACTGGATCGATGCTGGACACCTACTTGGCGCACAAGGCGGAGCGCGAGGCCATGGGCATACCGCCAAAGCCCTTGAATAAGGAGCAGGTCGAGGCGCTGACAAGCCTGCTGATAACACCGGAAGGCCATGATACCGCCCTTTTGGTGGAATTAATTAAAAGCCGCGTACCGGCCGGCGTGGATCCGGCCGCAAAGGTAAAGGCGGACTTTCTTTTTAAAATCGCCCGCCATGAGATCAAGTCCCCCTTGATTTCCCCCCCAACCGCCGTTTTCTGGCTGGGCACCATGGGCGGCGGCTACAATATCGACCCGCTGATCAAACTC
The DNA here is from genome assembly GCA_018334555.1 of Desulfobacterales bacterium. Classification (GTDB taxonomy): domain Bacteria; phylum Desulfobacterota; class Desulfobacteria; order Desulfobacterales; family Desulfosalsimonadaceae; genus M55B175. Next base: position 15,320 of record JAGXLR010000063.1, on the reverse strand, counting down.
CTGGAAGATGACAAGCTCGCCCCGGACGCGGCCAAAGCGCTTTCCGAGACCATTCTCATATTTGACGCGTTTGACGAGGTTTATGCCAAGGCCGATGCCAATCCCCATGCCCGACAGGTTATTGAGGCCTGGTCAGAGGCGCTCTGGTTTACGAACAAACCGAACGTGCCGGAATCCATCACCCTTACCGTATTCAAGGTGGCCGGCGAGATTAACACCGACGATTTCTCGCCTGCCAGTGAAGCCTGGAGCCGCCCGGATATCCCGCTTCATGCATTAAGCATGCTCCAGCATCGCATGGAGCAACCGATGGAGACGATCCGGCAGTTAAAACAAAAGGGCCATCCCCTCGCATTCGCAGGCGATGTGGTGGGCACCGGCTCATCCAGAAAATCCGCAGCCAATTCCCTGATCTGGCATATCGGCGAGGATATCCCCCATGCGCCCAACAAGCGGCGCGGCGGCGTGGTGCTGGGCGGAAAAATCGCGCCCATCTTCTACAACTCATTAGAAGACGCCGGTGCGATGCCCATTGAATGCGACACCACCCCCTTCAATACCGGTGATACCATTGAAATCCAGCCGTATGCGGGTAGAATTCTGAACAAGGAAACCGGCGCCGAGCTCGTCCGCTTTCAGTTTAAAACCAGCCTCCTTTTGGACGAGGTCCGGGCCGGCGGCCGGATTCCGCTGATTATCGGCCGCACCCTGACCAATAGGACGCGTAAAACAATGGGGCTTAAGGCCTCGGATGTCTTCAAGCGGCCCGTTGAGCCAAAGGATACGGGCAAAGGCTACACGCTTGCCCAAAAAATCGTGGGCCGGGCGTGCGGCCTGCCCGGTATCCGCCCCGGCGCCTACTGTGAGCCGGAAATCGCCACAGTAGGCTCCCAGGACACCACCGGCCCCATGACGCGGGACGAGTTATCCGAACTGGCCTGTCTGAAATTCAATGCAGACCTGGTGATGCAGTCTTTCTGCCATACGGCGGCCTATCCCAAACGGGTGGATGTAAAAATGCAGGAGCGCCTGCATGAGTTCATCAAAAGCCGGGGCGGCGTCGCATTATACCCGGGCGACGGGATTATCCATTCATGGTTAAACCGCATGGTCCTTCCGGATACGGTGGGTACCGGCGGGGATTCGCATACCCGTTTCCCCGTCGGCATCAGTTTTCCGGCAGGCTCCGGTCTTGTGGCGTTTGCCGCCGCCCTTGGCATCATGCCGCTGGACATGCCGGAATCCGTGCGGGTTTTTTTTACCGGAAGCCTTCGGAAAGGCATCACCGTTCGGGATGCGGTCAACGCGGTCCCCTATGCGGCCATCGACCAGGGAATGCTGACAGTCGAAAAAGCAGGCAAAAAAAATGTCTTTTCCGGACGGATTATCGAATTCGAGGGATTTTCCGGCTTAAGCGCTGCCAGCGCCTATGAGCTGGCCAACTCATCAGCGGAACGCTCGGCAGCCGCCGCTACCATTGCACTCGATATAGGCGCCGTAAAAGCCTTCCTAAAAGAAAATACCGCCCTTTTACAACGACTGGCGCATGATAATTACGGCGATGCGCAAACCCTGGAGCACCGCATCCGCCGGATGGAAAAATGGCTGGAGGCCCCGCAGCTGATGGAACGCGATGCGGACGCGGAGTTTGCGGCGGAGCTCGGGGTTAACCTATCGGACATTACCGAGCCGCTGCTGGCCTGCCCCAATGACCCGGATGATGTAAGGCGTTTAAGCGATGTGGCCGGCACCCCGGTCCAGGAGGTGTTTATCGGCTCCTGCATGACCCATATCGATCATTACCGAACCGCGGCCGCCATCCTCGACGGCCATAAAAATCTGCCCACAAGGCTCTGGATCGCCCCCGCCACCCGCATGGACGCCCGCAAATTAAAAGAAAACGGGGATTACAGTATCTTCGGTGCCGCCGGCGCCCGAATCGAGACCCCGGGCTGCTCCCTGTGCATGGGCAATCAGGCAAGGGTGGCGGATAACACCACCGTGGTTTCCACCTCGACCCGCAATTTTCCGAACCGACTCGGAGACAACACCTCGGTCTATCTGGGATCCACCCCGTTGGCGGCGGTCTGCGCCATTCTCGGCCGGATACCCGAAAAAAATGAATACATGGATCTGGTAAAAGAAAAAATCTCTTGAAAAATCCATTCAACCAGTATATTTAGCCGGCTTCAATCATTTTTCGACCTAAATTAAGCGCCTTTATTAACCGCTGTTTGACAGACATACCTCTGCCACTTTGCCGATAATCCGCATCGAGGCCTGTATTGACGTCAACTGATTTATTAGGGGATACGGCCTCATGCAGACTTCTGCGGCCTCTGCCACATCCGAATTCATCCGGCAAACGCTTCCGGGGTTACGGGACCGCTACGTCATCACCTACCTGGCGGAAGGCGACTGCATTGAATATTTCCTGACCGATCGGGCGACGGGGGAAGAAATTTCTCAAAACCTGGTCATCTCCCTGAATCGATTCGCCCGCCGGATCGAAATCATCCGCTTTTATCCGGAACTCCATAGGCAGCCGGACACAAAGTTCTTCTCCGCCACCTGCTTCTACCTGCTCGTCCATCACTTCGCCCAATATTTCGGGATCCCCCCCAACCATAAGGTATTTGTCCGAACCCAGCCGGAGGTTTTTACCCGATTTTACCAATCCCTGCGTGATTTCGATTTTTCCCCGCAATCCCAAATCGCCAACACCATTGACCTGCTCTCGGACTTTACGCATACGGATGTGGATACCTCGATGATCAAAGAAAAGTCTGCCGATCCCAGAGAAATGCAGTTCATGATCGCATAGGCCGCGCGCCCCCGCGTTTTCACCGGTTTTACCGATGGCCATGTCTTCATCCAAAACTGAAATGGCTTGACAAATTGGAGTAACACTGTTACTGTAACAGTGTTTCAAAATTTTGAAAGGCCAACCCGATAATGCCGAAAGCGCAGCGAAAACCGGAGGAAATCGAGGCGGTCCGTGGGGATATTCTGGATCAGGCCCTCGAGCTTATCGCCGATGCCGGATACAAGGGCTTCAGTATGCGCAAGCTGGGGACCCGCCTGGGCATTGCCGCCAAGACCATCTATAATTATTACCACAACAAGGATGAGATATACCTGGCCATCCTGACCAGGGGGTTCGAGGCCCTCTATAACCTGTGTACGGCCGACATGCGCGCCCATAATGACCCGGCAGACCGGATAGCGGCCATGTGCCGTACCTATCTCGATTTCGGCCTGACCTATCCCAATCTATACAACCTGATGTTTACCTGGCATGTCCCCAAATTCCGTGATTATATCGGCACCGACATGGAGCCGGTGGCGCAGACGGAGCTTGAGACCGCGCTCAAGGTATCCCAACTGTTTATTGATACCATCAGGGCCTGCGCAGATGATAAACGGCAAATGGGTGAAGACGAGGCCCGTTTTCTGATGATTCAGTTCTGGACACAGGCCCACGGCTATATCGCCGGCATCAACAACGAACTGCTCGACTATATGCATGAGAGCCCGCTTGGACTCAAAGACCGGCTGATTCAAACCATGCTTGAAAATTTTAGGGCAGCCGTTGGCCTCTATAAAAGGAGCCCCAATTGAAACAGCCGCTGATTCTGGAAATCAAAGGCAATGCCCTGGATGATGGCCCGGGCATCCGCTCAGTGGTATTTTTCAAGGGCTGTCCGCTGTCCTGTATGTGGTGCCATAATCCGGAGAGCAAACGTATCGGTGCGGAAATCGGATTCGAAGCCAAAACATGCGTGGCATGCGATACCTGTATGGACGTCTGCCCGGAGGGGGCCTTGTCCCGGGACAATCCGTTTTTTATTGACCGCTCGCTATGCACGTTGTGTTTTAAGTGTGCGGATGCCTGTCCCTCGGGCGCCTTATCGCGCATCGGGACGCCGATGCGTGTGGATGAAATCCTGGCCCGGGTGATTCGGGACAAGCCCTTTTATGATACCTCAGGCGGCGGGGTGACGCTTTCGGGAGGCGAGCCCACGATGTTCATGGATTTTACGGGCGAGCTGTTGCAGCGGCTCAAGGCAAACGGCATCCATACGCTGATTGAAACCTGCGGCCTGTTCGATATAGACCGGTTTTATGAAATTGTCTATCCCTGGCTAGATGCCATCTATTATGACATCAAGCTCATAAATTCCGATGACCACGCCCGGTATTGCGGCGTTCCCAACGAAACCATTCTCTCTAACTTCAAATCACTGTATGCCCGCTACCAGGATGGCGGCGTGCCGATTATGCCCCGGACGCCTTTGATTCCAGGGATTACCGATACCCCGGAAAACATTCAGGCCATTGTGCATTTTCTTTCCACCTGCGGCGTTCATGAGGCCCGCCTACTGCCCTACCATCCGTTATGGCAGGAAAAAAATCTTAAAATCGGCGTCGCTTTGGGTGGGCATGCCGCTGAAATGGATCAATGGCTGGACAACCAGGTGCTTGACAGGTGCCGCACCGTTTTTGCAACGGCCGGCATAAGCATTTAATTCAACAATCTAACCTATTATGTGGGGGTCCCCATGCTTCTAGAAGCCGAGCCCGCCGAACCGATAACCACTCATACCAAAACCGGCAAAACCCTGACCCATCTGCTCCTTAAAGCCCTGCTGCGTACCGTGGCCGCCAATTTTAATCTACGGCCGGGCTTGAGAAGATACCTGAAAGCCGAAGCGGGGTGGTTTGATTTTACCGTCGGCATCCGTACCGAGAGCCGGTCTGTGGAAACGGCCATCCGTTTTCGTAACGGCCGGGTAAGGGTGCTCAAAGCCCTGCCGGATGACTGCGGGGTCACCCTGATTTTTGCGTCCGATAAAGCGGTTCGCATGCTGCTCAGCGCCACGCCCACCGAACAGATTTTCATGCTCATGAAAAGTAAAATGCGGACCAAGGGCAACCAGGCCTATATGATGCTTTTCCTGTTTTACCTGTCCCTGCTGATTCACAAGAAGCAGAAAAAACAGATAGTTCAAGAAAGAGACGAATCGCAAAAAGCGCTGCACAAGGATTCGCCGACGGCAAAAACCGAGCTAAGCGATGAGCTCAGGCAGCGCCGGGCTTATCGCATGCGGGCCGACAGCAACGATCCGGGCGTTAAATATTTGGCGGAGCCGTTTTTGTCCGACTACAGCCTTGAGGACTTTCCGCGGATAAAGGATTTCATCGAAATTCATTTCAACACCACGGCGGAGGTTTGCCCGGAGCGGCCCAGGCTGGTAACCGAATGGTTCAAGACGCACGGTTTCGAAACCAACGCCGATGGCAGTCCCTGGATTCCGGAGCTGCGGCAGGGCTATGCCTTTAAATACCTGATGGAGAACCGAGAGCCCATTATCCGGAAAAACGATCTGATCGCCGGAACGACCACCACCAAGGAAATCGGCGTGGTGGTCTATCCGGACAGCCACGGCACCATGATCTGGAGTGAACTGCTGACCGTTCCCCATCGATCGCTGAACCCCTATGGTATCTCCCGGGAGACGGTGGAGCTTTTGCATAAAGAGGTATTTCCCTTCTGGATACATCGGAATTTCAGGGAATGGGTCCGGGAGAAGTATGACAGCCCCCTTTGCCAGGCCATTGATGAGCGGTTTGCCGTGTACTTCATATGGAAACAGGCCGCCTTGTCCCACACCATCCCGGATTTCCCCAAAATCCTGCGCCTTGGCGCCACGGGGGTGATCGATGAAATCAAGCAGGAATTGGCTGCGGGCGATAAAACCGAGGCACAGACAGCCACTCTGGAGGCCATGATCCTTTGCCTTGAGGCAATGATCGCCTATGGCACAAACCTGGCCGCGCAGGCTGAATCGGATGCCGAAGCAGAAGCGGATCCGAAGCGGCGGGCGGAGCTCGCGCATCTGGCCGAAATCTGCCGTCAGGTCCCGGCCCATCCGGCCCGCAGTCTGGATGAGGCGGTAAACGCCATGTGGATTACCTGGGTAGGGCTTCACATGGAAAACACCAATGCCGGGCTTTCCCTGGGGCGCCTGGATCAGTGGCTCCAGCCCTATTTTGAGGCGGATATGGCCGCACTGGAAACAGATGGGCAGCGCCGGGACTATATCCGGCATGCCATCGAGATGGTGGCCTGTTTTTTCATGCGCTGCACCGATCATCTGCCATTGACCCCGGATTTGGCCAACTGGTATTTCGGCGGCAGCTCCTCGGACCAGGCCATTACCCTGGGCGGCGTCACACCGGACGGCAGGGACGCGGTCTGCGATATGACCTATATTTTCCTCAAGGTCACCGAAATGCTCTCGATCCGGGATCCAAACGTCAATGCCCGGTTCCATCCCGGCATCAACAGCGACACCTATCTCAAGCGCCTCTGCGAGGTCAACCTCATTACCGCGGCTACCCCTTCCATGCACAATGATGCGGCGGTGATGACATCGCTCGAGGAGTTCGATTATGCCCCGGAGGACCTGCGCAACTGGTCGGCCACCGGCTGCGTGGAGCCCACCCTGTCCGGCCGGCACATCGGGCATACCAACTTCCAAATGATGAACATGGTGGCTGCCCTGGAAATGGCATTAAACAACGGCCGCCATCCCTTGATGAACTGGAAGCTCGGGCCGGATACGGGGGTTGTGGAAAACGATGGCTTCAAAACATTCGACCAGTTCCTCGAGGCGTTTTTTGCCCAGTTCCGTTTCCTGATCGAACAGTCCATTGAATATAACAATATGCTCGGAAAAGCCCATCAAGCGATTCGCCCCACCCCGTTTCTTTCCTCTCTGATAGAGGACTGCATCCCCTCAGGAACGGATGTTACCCACGGGGGGGCGCGCTATAATAGTTCAGGGGCGGCCTGCATCGGGCTTGCCGATGTCACCGACTCGCTTATGGTCATAAAAAAACTGGTGTTTGACGAAAAGCGGATCGGTTTCAAGGCGCTTAAAAAGGCAGTAGACGAGAATTTTGAAAACGCCCCGGACCTCTACGCCCTGGCGACGAAAAAAGTGCCGTTGTTTGGCTCGGATAATGATGAGGCCGTAGAAATGGCCAGTCGGATTACCCGGTTCACCCATGACACCTACGGAAGCCACACCAATTATCGCGGCGGAAGCTATACGGCGGGATTCTGGTCCATGTCCAACCATGTCATCTATGGCACATTGAGCTGTGCGCTTCCCTCGGGAAAGCTCACAGGCAAACCATTTACGCCGGGGCTCACCCCGGAGCCCCATGCCTCCACCAATCTGCTCGATAATATTCGGGATGTGGCGCGGCTCGACCCGCATCATATGAACAATAACATCGCTTTTAACGTTAAGGTGGTACCGGGCGGCGGCGACAGGCGCGAAAACATCATTGACCGGATGTTTTCCTATGTGAAGACCTATTTTGATCTGGGCGGCATGCAGATGCAGATGAACGTGGTAACCTCCGAGACCCTGAAGGATGCCATGGCCCACCCGGAAAACTACAGGAATCTTCTGGTCCGGATTTCCGGTTACAACGCCTATTTCGTAACCTTGAACAGCGATCTGCAGAAGGAGTTGATCGAGCGGGCGGAATACGGGCTATAAAGAAAGACGGCAATCAAATAGCGCTTTACCCTTCCCCCTGAAGCGGTCGAAACTTGGGAATGCTGAACGCTTCGCTTACGTCATCCCATACGATTTCGACCGCCATTTCACAGTAGACTCCGCCCGGATCGCACCCAACAATGTTGGTTATCATGCGAGGCCCCTCGTCAAGATCGACAAGGGCGACGACATAAGGCAGTTCATCCTGAAATCCGGGCTGATAGGCGCTATGATAGACCGCAAAGCTGTATACGCGGCCCCTTCCTTTGGCGACGACCCATTCAACCTCTGACGAGAGGCACGCCGGACAAATAAAAGCCGGTGGCCAGCGAAGCAACCCACAGTTTTTACATTTCTGGATTTTTAGGAGATGCTGCCGGCATCCCTGCCAGAACGGACGGGTGTCGGCGTTAACCTGCGGCAGCGGTTTTGCGTATCCCATTTCCCTATAACCTCCTCAATATGCAGCATGCATGGGTTTGAAGGATTCCACCGTTGTCGCTGCATAGCATAATTTCGGGCGTTTTTGTGTTCGTCTCAGGACCCAGCTGCCTCGGACCGCATCGGCCCATGAGCTGCATTACCCCCTCGGTCAACGGCGTCAAACCCATATGATAGGCCTCTGAAAGCAGTCCTCCGGACGTATTAACAGGCATTCGGCCGCCCGGTTCAATCGCGCCGCCCATGAACCAGTCTTTTCCCCCGCCCGGCTCGAAATAGCCGTAATCCTGAAGTGTTATTTCCACTGTATAGGTGAAGCAGTCATAGATCTGACAGGCATCAACCGCCTCCCGGCTGATCCCCGCCATTGAAAACGCGGCCTCACCGGCTATCTTCGCCCCTGTCGGGCCGGCAAGATAATCCGCCTTCTGCAGGTCGCCGGAGGGGTTATGCTGTCCCAGGCCCATTATTGTTACCAGCGGATGCTTGAGATCCCGGGCCCTTTCCACGGAAGTCAGGATACAGGCCCTCCCGCCGTCGCTGACCAGGCAGTTGTCAAACAACCGAAAGGGCTCGATCAGCCACTTGGCAGCCCTATAGTCGTCGTCTGTCAATCTGCGATCATACATCATTGCCCGTGGATTCAGGTTTGCCCAGGCCCGCTGGCCAACGGCAATATGTTTCCATGTATCCGGGCCGGTATTGAACTCATGCATCGCCCTTTGTGCGGCCAAAGCATAGCCACCTGCAGCGCCGAAATGGCCGTAGATGGCTTCATCGCCCGTCATATCCGAAAGCATTCGCAGCATACTGTCCCCGGAACGGGCACTGTGTCCGTAGGAGATCAGGACGTATTTGCATGTCCCTGATTCGAGCGCGCCAACTGCGTGCAGCAAATGGCTTCGCGATCAGTTAGCGTCCTGAAACATATAGGCGGGTGATAGGCCCAAATGTTGGGCTACCAGGTAGGGGGTGGCATCCTGCTCCCCCGTTGACGGTGGGAAATGGCGGTAACAGATAAGGCCATCGATATCCTCGCGGCTTAGACCGGCGTCTTCAATGGCATTGGCACACGCCTCCAGGTGAAAACCCAATGTCGTTCGCTCAGGGATCTTCCCCTGCGGCGTATAACCCACCCCCACAATCGCGTATTTATCCTTCACATTCATCCATCAACCCCTTCGATTATCGTTAAATCCAATTAGCCCCATCCTTTATACCCGAAGTTACTTAGAATTCAATGCCATTAACTTAAGCACCTTAGACCCTGCGTAGGTTGGGTTGAGCTTGCGAAACCCAACAATAGACGCCAATGTTGGGTTTCGTTCCTCAACCCAACCTACAATTGGCTGAGACGATTCATCCAATTTTGTCATTTCGAGCGGCAGCGAGTTTTGTCATTTCGAGCGGCAGCGAGAAATCTTGAACAATCAAGATTCCTCGTCACTTTCGCTCCTCGGAATGACAGAGAGTTAAGCTTCTGGAATATTAATATATATTTTCAAATTACTTAGAAGTACCCCCCCCGGGCCGCGGCCCCGGGCCGAACCTAAAAGCCATTTCTTCTGCGGTTATTCCAGGGCGAAAAAGAGAAGATACACCTCCCAGGTAATGGCAATCCCGAATGCACAGACCAGAAAGCTAAATAGCAGCCCGACCATTCGATTCCTCTCCTGCCCCATATGGATCGCGCCAAAAAGCATGATAAGCACGCAAAATACGGTGATTCCGTATTTAGCGATCATGAAAACGCCCGGGCCGAAAGAAAGAAAAAAGGCCATTACCGGATTGGTCTCCGCCGCCCCGAGGTATAAGAGGTGCAGCGTAAAAAACGCATCCAGACAGCTCAGGAGCAGAACAACCAGGATATATAGCAGCAGCCGGGCGGAATATCGGCGGCTTAACAGGCTGCAGAGGGCGCATGTATCAGTTCTCACGCCAGGCGCCCCTCGGATTTGCCATGAAATCCCTATAGAGCTTGTAATGATCCGTCTCTTCGTAATCCATTGCGGTTATCGGCACCTGATCAAAGCTATAGATGGTGGCCGCGGGACAGGCGAGCAGTATGGGCGAATGGGTGGCAATAATAAACTGGGCATGGCCGGCGCGGCCCATTTTGATCAACAGATCGACCAGGTCAATCTGCGTCCTTGGCGAAAGGGCGGTCTCGGGCTCATCCATTAGATAAAGGCCGGTTCTTGAGTAACGGGCCCGGAAAAACGACATGATGGACTGGCCGTGGGACTGGGCGACCAGGGATTTGCCGCCGAAGTAGGTGAGCTGGCCGGGATCTGCCACCGCCCACTCATCCAGTAAACGGGCAAAATCCTGAAAAACCGAGGAGCCGAAAAAAGAGCCCGGAACCCGGCCGTTTTTCCAGTCAACCGAAATAAAATCGCACAAACTGGATTCATAAGGATTGTATTCATATCGCTGCCGCTTCGGCCCCTGCCAGATATGAATCCCGCACCGACCGGCAATCGCCTCCAGAAGCGTGGATTTGCCCGTCCCGTTCTCCCCGACGAACAGCGTAACCGGTGTCCTAAACAAAAGCTCCCGGATCTTCCGGAATATTTCCAGACTGAATGGATAATGATCATCCGTGGGATAATTTTCCGGATAAAATTCAATACGTTCTAAATGCATCGGGCCTCTTTTCCGATAAAATTGTGCGGCATCAACCGGCATCTGTTAAACCTAAATTGAGCGTTTCAATTTTTATTTTATTTATAGGATATTGAATCATTTTTTAATCAAAAAATTTGAAACCCTCCGGGATTTCCAATTTAGGTTAAAATAACCGCTTAATTCGGGAATAAATCCTTGATCGTTAAGCTATTCGTATTATAATATAAATTTATTTGATTGGCCACAGGAATCCCATATTTTTAAACCTAATCCGATTATCAAGACATACGGGGTCAAGCCATGAGATATTTTGCCGGCCTGCTAATTATTGCCATACTTTTTTCCACCTCGGGCTGTCAGCTCATCGAGGTGCCCATTTTTACCGCCTATACGATTAGAGAGGCTCTGGAGGTCGGCACATCGGCGCTGCCTTATTATGCCTATTCGGATATGAGCCTTGAAGAGCTGAACCGGCACATGCAAAAAGCCGGAACCCGGGTGACCATCGAAGAGACCTATGAGTTCGCCTATGGGAAGCTATTCAGCCGGGTACCGCCGGACGGCGATACCGGCCAGCTTATTGACGACATCGACGTGGCCACTGAATACTTTCAGCGGATTCTGGCCGGGAATAACGTAGAAGATGCCGATCACTATTATCTTACCCGCATACTTGATCCGAAAAATGAGAAATACACCCTTTTTGCCGCCGTATACCGGCCATACGCATATATCCGAGTATATGACAAGCGCAACCCGTCTGAAGCCGTTACCCTCACCCAGTCGGATCCGGAATTCTATATCCCCTACAAAAAGGACGTGGACGGGGAAACGCTGGATACAGTGTATGAATGGTTCGCCATTTCGACCCAGTGCTACGCCAAGCAGCGCAACCAAGCCATTTTGTTTACACTCGCGGCCAACGAGGTGCTCAAGAAAACACCCCGCCCCGGATATTGGGAGGCTGAAAAAAAATGGCTTTCCGGCGACTATATGGACGTTCTGGTTGCCCAGGATAAAGATGTCTGCCGGGCTGTGGGCGTTGAACCCGGATTTACCATACGTTGATCAGCGCGCCGCTTCTTTATGAAAGCCCATACTGCTGCAAATGGGGCAACGGCCCCTCAAAAGCCCCGGCTAAAATCTAAAAGATGGACCGCGGCTATGCCATCGCCTTTAGCCTCGCCCCTTGCCCCCCTTGACCGGCTGCCGTCCCTGAGTCGGGTATTTGCTCTTTCCAGAAATTTTCTGAAAGTTTATTGTCATATTTTTATATTCAAAAAAGCCGTTCGGCGCCAAAAAGTATGCCCAATACGGGGCGCGTGATCGGAGATGACGCAATGGCGGATATTCAGGAACTGATTCGGCTGTTAAACGGGCTCGATGAAGAATTGGCCGCCTGCACCCGCTGCGGCATGTGCATGGCTGCCTGCCCGCTCTACGCGCAAACCGGGCGGGAGACCGATGTGGCGCGCGGTAAACTCGTACTTTTGGAAAATTTGGGCAGGGAAATACTTGACGATCCGAACGCCGTCAAGAAAAGACTGGACCGATGCCTGTTGTGCGGCTCCTGTGAGGCGGCATGCCCAAGCGGAGTCAAAATACTGGATATTTTTTTTAAAGCCCGGGCGATCATCACGGGATATCTGGGCCTGTCACGGGTCAAAAAGGCTGTCTTCCGGGGCTTTCTTTCCAATCCGGAGCGGTTTGACAGCCTGTTGAAATGGATGGCGCGATTTCAGGGATCCGTTTCCCGCCCCGTCGACGAGACCCCCGGCGCCTCTTGCGCCCCTCTTCTGTCACCTGTGCTCGGTGACCGCCATTACCTGCCGCTTGAGAAAACCGCCTGGCACAAAAAAACGCACCGGCAGTTTAAAAAATCGGCCCATTCAGGTCTCAGGGTCGCCTTTTATCCGGGATGCCTGGTCGATAGACTCCTGCCCAGGGTAGCGGATGCGGCCATGAAAGTCTTTGACTACCATGCGGTAGACGTTTTTGTCCCCGATCAGGCCCCCTGCTGCGGCATGCCGGCGCTTGCCGCCGGTGACCGGTACACCTTCGAAAGCCTCGTGAAAAAAAATATTCGGATTTTTGACCGTGTGGATTTTGATTATCTGATCACCCCCTGCGCCACTTGCACCGCTACCATCAAAAAGTTCTGGCCCATGATGAGCGAGAACCTGCCGGATGAGCTGAGAGATAGGATTGCGGCGCTATCTGATAAAACCCGGGACATCAGTGAATTTCTGGTGGATGAGCTGCGTATCGAGCCCCTGGAAAACGCCCCCGTCCGGGAGAAAACGGTTACCTATCACGATCCCTGTCACCTTAAAAAATCGCTGGGGATTGAGACGCAGCCGCGAACCATACTCAAGGCTCTTACTGAATGGGAATTTATAGAGATGCGTGAGCCCGACCGCTGCTGCGGTATGGGGGGCAGCTTCAATCTTCGACACTATGACCTGTCCCGAAAAATAGGAAACAAAAAATTGTCCCGCATCGTTGAATCCGGTGCGGATGCCGTCGCCACGGGGTGTCCGGCCTGCATGATACAGATCATCGATCTTTTATCCCATGCCGGCCGATCCGTGGCAGTCAAACACCCAATCGAGCTATATGCTGAAACTCTTGAAAAGAAGCAGGTTGTCTTATGAATTATTTTCGTTTGATAACATCTAAAAACAGATGGCCTGTACGCTTCGGGCCGATACTGGCCCTGGTGCTGATTGTATACATGGGGGTGGGCTGCGATTCCGGCGGCAGCAGCCATCACCACGACGATGATCGATCCCCGGCGCTTACCATTAGTCAACCCACTGAGGCCGACACCTATACCACGGGCGAGGCTTCGATCACCATCGGGGGAAGCGCATCGGACGACCAGGGCATCGAGCAGGTTATCTGGGAGACCGACAGCGGCAAAAGCGGGGAGGCAACCGGCACCACGACCTGGGAGGCCCAAATCGACTTGGATCCCGGCTCGAATAGAATCACCGTCACGGCAATCGATACGGCCGGCAACAAGAGCTCGGAGACCCTGAGCGTCACATTTAGCGTTGCCACATATACATTGAGCGGCACCGTGACCGCGGCCTCGAACACGGCCATTGACAGTGACGTCAACGACCCGAACGCCCCCTACGAATCCAACGACAGCGCCGAAGAGGCCCAAGAGATGCCGACGCCTGCCACCCTCGGCGGATATCTCAATATCCCCGGCACAGGCGCAAAGGGCCGGTCGTTTGCCGCAGGCGATAAAAACGACTTCTTCCGGGTGGAGCTCCTGGCCGATGAACGGATTGTCTTAAATATTGCTGAGCCGTCTTTAAATGCGGATCTGGACATGTACCTCTATGATGCAACGGATCTAGAGCTTATTGACACGGCAATTGACAGAAACGCCAGAACCGAATCGTTCGAAGTGCCAAGGGCCGGCGTCTACCTGATCCAGGTGGCGGTCTATCTGGGCGCATCCAATTATACCCTGACCATCGGCCAGGTGCAAAGCACTGAGCAGCGCTCCGATCTGAGAATCAGCCGCGACTTTGCACCGGGGGAGGTCATCGTCGAGTTTACCAAATCCGATCAGGCCAGGGCCAATACGGCCCGGCCGCTATCCTGCCTCGGACTGACGCAAAAAGCCGGTGGCTGCGGACGGGCAGGGCTCTTTTCGATTGTACCGGATGCGGACGCCAATTTTTCGGTCCAATCGCAAACCGGCGGCGCTGCGGAGCCTCCTATTCTTGCGGGCGCTTCCATGGGTGCCGGCACACGAAAAAAATTAGATACCCTTTATAGGATCAAAAAACTGCGCAGCCGCCCGGATATCGCAGTGGCTGAACCCAATGACATCCACCGGGCCTATAAAACCCCAAACGATGAGCATTACCCGCTTCAATGGCATTATTCATTGCTCAACCTGCCCGACGCCTGGGACATCTCGACCGGCAGCAAAGCGGTGAAGGTGGCGGTAATTGACACGGGCGTGATAGTTAACCATCCGGATTTGAAAGATAAAATAACCGGCGACGGCTATGACTTTATCAGCGATCCGGAGCGTGCCCTAGACGGCGACGGCATCGACGGCGATCCTGATGATCCCGGAGATAGCACTCAGGGCGGCAGTTCGTTTCACGGCACCCATGTCGCCGGAACGGTTGCCGCCGCCTCAAATAACAAAGAAGGCATCTCAGGCGCCTCCTGGCATACACGCATAATGGCGATCCGTGCTCTCGGCAAGGGCAGCGTAGGCACCACTTATGATATTATGCAGGGCATTCGGTATGCGGTGGGCCTTGAAAATGATTCCGGTAAAACCCCGGATGTCCCCGCGGATATCCTCAACCTGAGCATGGGCGGTGCCGATTTTTCTCAGTCGGAACAGGATGTATTGACAAAGGCGAGGGATGCCGGGGCCATCATTATTGCGGCAGCCGGCAACTCCGCGGAAAAGGCCCCCTCCTATCCGGCTGCGTATGATGGGGTGATTTCGGTCAGCGCGGTAGGCATTAATGCTGATCCGGCGCCCTATTCCAACTCCGGGCCGAGCATTGATGTGGCCGCACCGGGCGGTGATTTCTCAACCGACTTAAATGCCGACGGCTATGTTGACGGGGTGCTGAGCACGGACGGGGACACCTCGTCGGGGGCTATCCAGTATGTGTATACATTCTA
>JAGXLR010000216.1 GCA_018334555.1 Desulfobacterales bacterium | reverse complement strand
GGGGTCATTTAATTTAACCTATATCAAGGAGGAAGACATGGCTATTGAAGGCGCACATCTGGTACAAGCATCCGCATTGCTTGGTGCCGGTCTGGCTATGGGACTGGGAGCCATTGGCCCCGGTGTTGGTGAAGGGCTCGTGGCATCCAAGGCTTGCGAGGCAATTGGTAAAAATCCGGGGGAAGCCGGACTTTTGACAAGAACCATGCTGGTTGGACAGGCGGTTTCTGAATCCACCGGCATTTACTCGCTGGTTATCGCGCTGCTTCTGCTTTTTGTTGTATAATCTCCGGAGAAGAGGCTTCATATGGAAATTATCAGCAGCATATCAATGGTCAGCATTAATGAGACCCTTTTTATTGAGCTGATCTCGTTTCTGATTTTCCTTTTCCTGATTCACCGTATCATGTTCCGACCGCTGCAAAATGTAATGCAGCAGCGCGACGATCATATGGACGGCCTCAGCCAGGATATACAGAGCGCTCAAGAAAAAATCGACGATTTAAATAAACAGCTTGAAAAACAGGAAAAAGCAGCGATTGACGAGGCCACCCGCCATCGGATCGAACTGGAAAACGACGGGGCGAAACAGGCGGAATCGATTCTGGACGAATCCAAAAAAGAGATTAACGCGATTAAATCCGAAAATAAAGCGTTTGTGGACGCCCAAATCGCTGATGCCCGCAAGACGCTTAAAACTGAAGCCGAACGACTGGCAACGGAAATCATGGAAAAAATACTCGATCGGAGGCTGGTTCGTGAATAACTGGATCAGAAAAGCAGCCAACCAATGCTTCCGGCTGATGCCCGCCGTACTTATCGTTATCCACATGTTGGGCCCCAGCGCCATGGCCTCGGACAACTCTGTGGATTGGCGCGCCATTTACGATAATATTATGATCTGGGTGAATTTCTTCATCCTCGCCTATGTCATATATTATTTTGGGCGAAAACCGTTTATGGACTTTTTAAAGGGGCGTGAGAAAGAGGTATCCGAGGACATCAGGCAGCTGGAAGAACGTAAGAAAACATTTGAGGACCAGATTCAAGAAACCGAGCAGATGATTAAGGACAGCAGCAGCCGGTTTGAAAAGATCAAATCCCGGATCACCGAAGAGGGAGAACGTAAACGGCAGCAAATCATCGATCAGGCGAACGAACAAAGCCGCAAGCTATTGGAGATGGAGAAGAAAAAAGCGGCCAATCAGATTGTTCAGGCGAGACAGCTCCTGATGGCCGAACTCGCCGATACGGCCAGTGATCTGGCGCTGGACCGGCTGCCAAAGGAAATCAACGAGGCCGACCAGGAAAACATGTTGTCCCTTTATATCCACCAAATCGCCGAATATGCGGAAAAAGCCGGTTGATCGATCGGATCGCCGGCTTAAATCAAACATGCGTTTCCCCCTTCCCTTTCGAATATAACGCATGATAAACGATCGGGCGGCCTTTCAGAAGGCCGCCCGATCTTTTTAAACAAATACAAAAACACTTATGAACAGCTATCATCATTATCTCACGGCAAAATACGAACTGGAAGCGGTACCCATCGGCATCGGCGGCAAAAGAATGGAATTCTACAGGATTGGCGATTGGGCGCCGTTTATTGAAAAACTCTTTGACGATGAAGGTGGCGGCTTTACCGACTTTCCAACGTGGATCAAAATTTGGGAGGCCTCCCTGGTTCTGACCGATTATATGCTGGATAGTTTATTGGGGACGCCTCAGACTGTCCTCGAAATCGACGCCGGCATGGGGATTACGGGAATGTTTTTGGCCGCCTTTGGCCATCATGTATCCATCACCGACGATAAGGACGACAGTTTGGACCTCTTGCGGCTCAATGTGGAACATAACGCGCTGAAAAATGCCAACGTAAAAAAGCTGGACTGGCATCATCCGGATTTGACTCAGCAGTTTGACGTCATTTGTGGCGCGGAAGTGGCTTCTACGGCGTCCTCCGCCCTTTTAAATCTCTGCCGCAATCACCTAAAGCCTGATGGGGCGGTTTATCTGGCACATGACCGGCAGCGGATAAACGCTGACAAGCTTATCAGTCAACTACCAAAAGATATGACGGTCGAAGAGATCGGCAAAACATTTACCGGCAAGGATACAGCCCGGCGGATTGTCATTCACATCATCCGTTTCAAATAGATTTTCGTCACTCTTGCCGTTTTTTCTCTAAAAAGCCCGCCTGCGCATAAGCCGGGTCCGGGTACCGGTAAAACCCCCGGCCGGTTTTTGCGCCCAGATGGCCGCTGTCCACGTATTGTTTCATAAATTCCGCATTTGCGAGCGCATTTTTATCCTGCAGCTTGTTGGCCCAGTAATCGGTAATTTTCCATACCGTATCCAACCCGATACTGTCCATAATGCCGAACGGTCCGATGGGGGTATGCATCACCCCCATCCATGCCCGATCGATATCCTCCACCGAGGCCACACCCTTGGCGGCCAAAGACTGGGCGGATCTGAAGAGCTCCATTAGCATGGCATTAAATACATACCCGTTGTTCTCCTTTTTCAACATAATGGGGAGCAGGCCCATATGTTCGGCAAACGCCTCTATCAGGGAAACAGTTTCCTGGGACGTGCCGGGATGCGGCATGATATCAACCACGTTGGTCACACGAAGGTCATGGAAATGGAAGGCCGCCAACCTTTCCGGCCGCCCCGTGGCATCGGCGAACATGGAGGGTTTTAGCGAAGAGGTATTCGTAGTAAAAATCGTATGCTCCGGGCAGATATCGTTTAGCTGGGCAAACAGCCGCCCCTTGAGCTCCGGATCTTCAGGTATGGACTCACTGACAAAATCGGCATTTTTCCCTGCATCCTCGGGATCGACCGTCATGCGAATCCGTTGCAGGGCCATATCAGCCGCCTCCCGCGTTAACCGGTTTGACTTGACATAGGTACCCGCAAGCTTTTCCACCCGTTTCAAGGCATTGTCCAAAAGCTCCTGACCGATATCGTAGAAAACCACGTCACAGCCGCTGGCTGCGCAATGGAACCCGATCTGCTGTCCCATTGTCCCGGCGCCCGCAATTAATACCCTCTTAATATCATTAGCCTGCATCATCTAATCCCTTTCTTGATGGCTTCGTAAAAAGTCCAATACTTGAACTTTTTTCTTTGCCATCCCAGAATCGACTTCCGAGGAACTCGACAATATTTAATATTATTTTAGATACTTTCGCTGCTGTCATTCCGAGAAGCGAAAGTGACGAGGAATCTTGATTGCTAAAGATTTCTCGCTGCCGCTCGAAATGACAATGCGGATGTTTTTTAGACCTAAATTGAGCGATTTTCAACTTTACCGCAGATACAAGGAAAATGATGTCGATTGTCTTTCTTAAAACCTGGCTGTTTCCTAAAGGCCCCATTTCTCCGCATACAGGCGGCCTGCCCCCGGCGGGGCCTGTGGATAAAAAAACGGCCCCCCAGGTATCGCAAAATAGCCGACGCGCTTACAATTCAAGATAGGTGACCGATTTAGACATGGGCAGATTGCGGAGACCATCCAGGGTTTCTTCTGAAAGCGCAGAATCCGTCCGCAAAAAAACGATGTTCCGCTCCCCGTCCGTCTCCTGTCCGACGGTCATCTTGGAGATGTTGATGTTGTTATCCCCCAGAACCGTTCCGATACTACCGATCTCACCGGGTATATTCAGATTATGGATAAGGGTCAAATACCCCTCCGGCTTCATCTCCAGACGGAAATCGTTGATCTTGACGACCCGCGGGTAGTTCCGGCCAAAGACCGTCCCGCTGACAAAGCTGCTCATCTCATCGGTAATAACCTCCATGGTGAGCAGATGGTTGTACTCCATGGCCTCGTCGCTGGTTGATTCAGATACCTTAATGCCGTCCTCTTTGGCAATGTAGGGGGCGTTGACCGAATTGACCTCCTCCATGGAGAGCGAATCCAGAAGCCCGGTCAAAAAAGCGGTTGTCACAGGCTTTAAATCGACATCTGCGAAATTCCCGTTGTATTCGATTTTTACCTCCCGGATATAGCCGCTTATCAACTGGGCCTGCAGGCAGCCCATACGATCGGCCAAAAAAATAAAGGGGTTGAGTTTTTCCAGATCCTTGCCTGAGACAGAGGGCGTATTGACGGCATTTTCAACCGTATTGGTCTTTAAAAATGAAATGATCTGTCTGGCCACCATGACCGCGACATTGGTCTGCGCCTCGGCCGTGGAGGCGCCGAGATGCGGGGTGGTAATCAAATTGTCCAGCTGGAGAAGCGGCAGGTCTTCCGGCGGCGGCTCCTTAGTGAACACGTCAAGGGCAGCTCCGGCGACTTTACCGGATTTCATCGCCTCATAAAGGGCGTCTTCATCCACAATTCCGCCACGGGCGCAGTTGATCAACATGACCCCTTCCTTCATCTGTTCAAATGACTTCTTATTGATCAACCCTTGAGTCTTTTTGGATTCTCCTTCC